>NZ_CP033334.1:305416-610833 GCF_013170705.1 Mesorhizobium loti
CCTACCCCCGACGGTCCCTACAATCTCGTCGTCATCGGCGCCGGGCCGGCGGGGCTGACCGCGGCGCGTGACGCGGCAAGCCTCGGCGCGAAAGTCGCGCTGATCGAGCGTTGGCTGATCGGCGGTGCGTGCGTCAATGTCGGCGGCATTCCGTCAAAGTCGATCATCCGCACGGCCAGGCTCTATGCCGACATGCGCGATGCCGAGAATTTCGGCGGCGACACGCCCGAGCATCTTCAGGCCGACTTCGAGCGGGCCATGACGCGGATGCGACAGATCCGGCAGCGGATAAGCGGCGCGGATTCGGCCGCGGCCATCGCGGCCGAAGGCATCGACCTCTATTTCGGCGAGGCCCGCTTCGCAGGGCCGGATACGGTGGCGGTCGCGGACAGGACGCTGCATTTCAAGAAGGCATTGGTCGCGACAGGCGCGCATCCGAGCGGGCCGGCGATTCCAGGACTCGCCGAGGCCGGCTACCTCGACAATGAGAGCATGTTCAACCTCACGCAACGTCCTGAGCGGCTGCTGGTCATCGGCGGCGGGCCGCTTGGCTGCGAGACGGCGCAGGCCTTTTGCCTGCTCGGCGCGAACGTTATCCTGGCGCAGAACGATCCGATGTTCCTGCCCGGCGAGGAACGAGACGCCGCGCAGATCCTTTCGGACGCGCTGGCGCGCGAGGGGATCGAGGTGCGCCTGAACACCGAAGTGGTGGCGGTGCGGACAGAGGGCGGCAAGAAGCTCGCCGACCTGATGCGGGATGGTGACACGACGACGATTTCCGTCGACGAGATCATCACCGGCGTCGGCCGTTCGCCCAATGTCGAAGGCCTCGGCCTGGCACACGCCGGGGTGGCGTATGACGCCAACGGCATCAAGGTGGACGATCACCTGAGAACCACGAATCCGAACATCTACGCGGCGGGCGATGTGTGCCTCGAATACAAGTTCACCCATACCGCCGAAGCCACGGCGCGCATTGTCGTGCGCAATGCGCTGTTTCGCGGGCGCGAAAGGCTGAGCGAACTCGTCGTTCCCTGGTGCACCTATACCGACCCGGAGATCGCCCATGTCGGTCTCTATCCGATCGAAGCGCGCCGCAACGGCATTCCGGTCAAGACCTATACGGTGCTGATGCATGACGTCGCCCGTGCCGTTATGGACGGGGAAGAAGAGGGGTTCGTCAAGATCCATGTCAGGGAAGGATCCGACCGTATACTGGGAGCGACTGTCGTCGCCAGCCATGCCGGCGAGATGATCAACGCAGTGACGCTCGCCATCAGGTCGGGCATGGGATTGCACGCCCTGGCCGATGTCATTCATCCCTTCCCGACGCAGGCGCAAGGTATCAAGATGGCGGGCGATGCCTACAGGCGGACCCGGTTCACCTCCTTGCGCAGGCGCCTGGCGGTGCGCTGGCTGGCTTGGTCCAGGCGTTGAACCTCGCGGCCACCGAGGGCTCGGGGCGGAAGTATTCAGAAATATACGGTGCTTGACGAAAGCCTTGTTCAGCTCAACAAGGTGGCGCCGATGCTTGTGGTCACGGAATCGTTGTGAATGCCGTCTGAATTGGGGCCTCTGCCCGGAACAACGCCCCGGGCGTCCGCTTTGAGCGGCTCAGGCGCGCGGCCGGCTGTCGGCTCGCCCGAGCGGGCGGCCCCGAAGCGTACGCTGATCGTGTCGCATGACCCGGCCTTTCCACCGGCTTCGGGTGCGGATCTGAGAAACTACCGCAAGGCTGAAGCGGCCGCCAGGTTCGGCCCGGTCTGCCTGGTCTCGGTACGACCGAAGACAGAAGGGAACGTGCCAGATCCATTGATCCGCGTAGAGGCCCTGTCGGCAGAGGGAGAGCCCCGCACGGCCTCGATCGGTTGGTGGCGCTCAAGGGCGGAGAATCGCATTCCGCGTTCCGCCCTGACGCGGCTTAAGACGCTCATCGGTGAATTCCGCCCGGACACTATCGTCATCGAGAGCATCAGCCTGTTCAAGCTGATGCGGCCTCTCAGACCGCTGGCGGAGCAGCTCATTCTCGACATGCACAATGTCGAATCCGACCTGGCCGGGCAGATCAGGCATCTCAGCACCAAGCGAACCGCGGCTGCATTCGGCGTCAGGCTCCTTGAGAGGAAGGCACTATCCCTTGTCGACAGGGTATGGGTCTGCTCGAACCTGGATCGCCAGAAGCTGATGGCGCTTTGCCGGCACAAAATTCCGATCCACGTCGTTCCGAACGGAATTCCGCAAGCCGGCAATGGTCCCGGGCACCTGCCTGCCGAGCCGTCAACCGGCAACGGCTTTCCGGTGATCGTTTTCATCGGCCATCTCGCCTATCCCCCAAACGTCGATGCCGCGCAGCGATTGGCCAATGTCATATTGCCTCGCATCCGAAACGCACTGCCGGGTGCCAGGCTCGTCCTGGCTGGACGCACCCCAAGACCGGAGGTGCGGGCACTGGCCGGATTGCCTGGTGTGGAGCTCATCGAGGATCCCGCGGATGTCGCGCCACTGTTGTCCAGCGCGCATCTCACCATCGTCCCGCTGACGGCCGGCGGCGGCACACGCATCAAGATACTGGAAGCAATGGCCGCGGGCGTGCCGGTGGTCGCCACGCCGATCGCGGCCGAAGGTCTGGACCTGGTGGAAAATGACGAGGTGCTGCTGTCTCACTCCGACGAAACGCTTGCCGAGACGGCCATCGAACTCTGTCTCGACCCCGAACGCAGGGCACGGCAACGCCTTCGCGCGTATCAGGCCGTGTGGGCAAGGTTCGGCCCGCAAGCGATAGCCGATGCCGTTCGCGACGGGCTTGGACTAAACGGTGCGACCATATGATCCCGCCGATCCTGCACCAGACTTGGAAGACCGACAGCGTTCCCGCACGCTTCCAGGCGTATGCCGAGAGCTGGAAACAGTACAATCCGCACTGGACGGTGATGTTCTGGAGCGACCGGATGCTGCTCGAATTCGTGGCCGGGAACTACCCTGATTTCCTGCCAATGTTCTGCGGCTACACGAACGGCGTGCAGCGCTCGGATGCGGCCCGCTACATGCTGCTGCATCATTTTGGCGGGGTCTATGCCGACATCGACTGCGAATGCGTCGCGGCCTTCGATCCGATCATGGACGAGAGCCGTGTCGTGCTGTGCAAGGAGCCGGCCTCGCATGCGGCCGTCCAGGCGGATTTCCGGGGCCTGCCCTATCTCCTGTTCAACGGGACGATGGCGAGCCCGCCCCGTCATCCGTTCTGGATGCATCTCCTGTCGATGATGCCCGGGCTCGCCGGCGCCAAGGACGTGCTCGACGCGACCGGTCCTTGCCTTTTGACCTCCGCCCAGCGTGGCTACAGCGATCAGGCGGCCTTCGCCATCCACCCTTCCGGACTGTTCGCGCCGGTGACGTCTGTTGGCAACACGGAGCGCGAGGCCGGCGACGATACGGCGCCGCTTTCGATCCATCACTGGGCCGGCACATGGTGGACCCCGGAGCCGCCGCCGAGATGGACAACCAAGCTTCGCAACCGGGCCTATCGGCTTCGATATCACCTGACGCGCGGTGCGTATCTGGATGAGGCCGCGGCAAAAGCCAGCGTCGACAAGGCTGTCCTCTCGGCACCGCCGCCCCCGGGCGGCAATATTGCCGTTCTGGTGCCGCTTCGCGATGCCGCCGACCTTATCCAACCTTTTCTCGATACGCTGGACGGGCTCGACTATCCCAAGGACAGGATCAAGCTGGTCTTCTGCGAAGGCGACAGCCTGGACGGGAGTTGGGAGCGGCTACAGGCCGCGACGGCGGGACTGGCCGGCAAATATCGCGACATCGTGCTTCTGCAGCGACAGGTCGGCACCAGGCTCGACAGGGCAAAGCGGGCAAAGCCTCGCATGCAACGCGTCAGGCGCGGCGCGATCGCCAAGGTGCGGAACTACCTGATCGATCACGGGCTGAAGGAAGACGACGACTGGGCGTTGTGGATCGATATCGACGTCTGGCGTTTTCCCCGCGATGCGCTGAACCAGTTGATCGCCACCGGGCATCGCATCGCGGTGCCCAACTGCGTGAAGGTCGCCAATGGCGGCAGCTTCGACCTGAACAGCTTCATCATCAGGCGGCAGATCAAGGATTATCGCTACTACCGCGAGATACGCGGCGGCCTTCACCAGCCTCCGGCGCAGACACCAAGTCGATATCATCTCAGTGATGTCAGGCATCTCGACATCATCGGCCTGGACGCGGTCGGCGGAACGATGCTGCTGGTCGATGCCGCCTTGCATCGCGGCGGCCTTCGCTTCCCTGAAATTCCCTATCGCGACCTGATCGAGACCGAAGCTTTTGGCGTGCTCGCCAACGATCTCGGCATCAGGCCGGTCGGCCTGCCGAAGCTGGAGATACTACACGTCCCCTGGTGAAGCGGCGGCCTGCCGAAGCGCCTGCCTGAGCGGCTCCAGACAGGTTTGCGGGCGCAAGCGCTCCCAGACATGGTTCGGGTCCGTCAGATGAGCGACCTTGTCGATCCAGCGTTGCGGCGCTTCTGGATCCCTGACCTCGTGCCAATCCTCGACAATGATGACAGGCAGGCCTTCGTAGAGGGGGTCCATCGGCGATGTCTTGGTTACCACGATGCAGCCGAGATAGAGCAGTTCCCATGTCCGGTGGCAGTCCAGGCCGTTTCCCGTGGTCGAGAGCACGAGCGGGTATTGCGCATACAGCTCCCAGATCGCGCGCTGCGACACGCGTTTCCCGAGGAAATCGACATGTGGGCATCCATCCAGGGCATCAAGCACCTCTCGACGCTGGCTGGAGCCCCTGCTGATGCTGAAATCGCAGAACACCCTGGGTGGACGGCGATCCGCATCCCCCTGCCGGCCGCGCAGGGTCTGCAAATACCGCACCATGCCGGCGGGCGTGGCAAGGGAACGTGGCGTATGAAGGTCCAGCCCGATCGGAAACGGCTTGATCCTCGGATGGTCGCTGTCGCAATTCTGGCTGTACCAGGACACCAGATAGGGGTTGGCGAGAAGCCGCTCGACGGTATCTCTTGCCAGGTCCGATGGCACCGAGGCATCGCCGTCGGTGGTCAGCAGGATGAAGGGCGCCTTGATGGTCGGCAGGGCCACCCGGGTGAACGTGTCGAGATCGCAGGTTCGCGAAACCCTGGCCAAGGTGCTCAGCCGAACCCAGACGATGCCGTACGCGCCGCCATAGTGGTCGCGGAAAAAGGCCTCGCCCTGGGTCGATTCGGTCGATGCGCAGCGATACCAGTCGGGCCCGGCGAAGTCACAGAAATGCGCGATCCCTTGCGACCACAGCACGGGAGGAACGCTGAAGAATCTCAGCGCCTTGGAATACACAGCCTTTTTGCGTTTTGCCCACCAACGCTTCATTCCCATCGGGAACGCTTAGCGCAGACGCGGTGGCGGCTGCAATGTCCTGCCGCTCCATACCCACAAGCCATGCGAGGGCCCGCGCTTCACCCCTTGGACACACCAGTCCTCAGGCGTGCAATTCCCGCGAAATCGGCGGGCCGACCGAAAATCCGGAGAATGTGACTTCGAAACCCTCGCGCTGTGGCGAGCAGCACATCATGCCGACATCGACCGTCTTCGAGATCGGGAAATAGGCGAGCCGCACCGGCTTCCAGCGACCGTCCGAAGCATCCAGATACTGGACGCGGATCGCCTCGCCATGGCGGGTCAGGCGGATGCTGACGCCATTGGAACCGGCATGAATGGCCACCAGCGACCAGTCCGATGTGTCGTTGGTGACCACGACGGAGAAATAGGCGAGGCCGTCGGTGTATTCGATGCCGGCCTTGATCCAGTGCGTCTCGCTCAGCCGGACCATCAGGCCGGCCTGGTCATACAGCACCTTGTAGTCGCCCTTGACGGTGACTTCGGCGGTGAAATCGCCCTCGACTTGCCGATGCAGGAAGTGGCCATTGTCGCGCCAGAAACCGTAGAAGGTCTCGCGCCAGAAATCGGTCTCCTTGCCGGTGCGCACGCGCACCGCATCGCCGTCGATGGCGTGATGCGGCGGGGGATTGAGCCAGGTCAGGTCCTGCAATGCCATTGCCTCGTGCCGGTTCCGTGGTGAAGGTGCGCCGGCCCGACAGGCCGGCGCATCATCAGCCCGCGAATGTATAGGCGGTCTTCACCGTGGTGTAGAACTCCGTGGCATAACGGCCCTGTTCGCGCGGGCCGTAGCTCGAGCCCTTGCGGCCGCCGAAGGGAACATGGAAATCGACACCCGCCGTCGGCAAGTTGACCATGACCATGCCCGCTTCCGAATTGCGCTTGAAGTGGGTCGCGTGTTTGAGGCTCGACGTGCAGATGCCCGACGTCAGCCCGAAGGGCGTGTCGTTGGCGACGGCAAGCGCCTCGTCGTAGTCCTTGACGCGGATGACGCTGGCGACCGGGCCAAAAATCTCCTCGCGCGAACTGCGCATGGCGTTGGTTGCCTCGGTCAGCAGCGCGGGGCTGAGGTAGAAGCCCGGCGTCTTGCGGTCGAGCCGTTCGCCGCCGAAGGCGAGCGTTGCGCCTTCCCTGACGCCGATGGCGATATAATCCTCGTCCTGCTTCAGCTGCGTGGCGTCGACCACCGGGCCGATCTGGGTCTGCGCATCGAGCGCATCGCCGATCACCAGCTTGCCCATCCGCTCCTTCAGCGCATCGACGAAACGGTCGTGGATACCTTCGGTCACGATCAGCCTGGACGAGGCCGTGCAGCGCTGGCCGGTCGAGAAGAAGGCGCCGTTGAGCGCGCAATCGACGGCGACCGCAAGATCGGCATCGTCAAGCACGACCAGCGGGTTCTTGCCTCCCATCTCGAGCTGGAACTTGCGCATGTGTTCCACGCTTGCGGCGGCGACGCGCTTGCCCGTGCCGACCGAGCCGGTGAAGGTGATGGCATTGACGTCGGGGCTGTCGAGCATGGCCTGGCCGACCACCGAGCCCTTGCCCATGACGAGGTTGAGCACGCCCTTGGGCAGGCCGGCGCGATGCAGGATGTCGACGATCGACCAGGCGCTTTCAGGAACGAGTTCGGCCGGCTTGAAGACGATGGTGTTGCCATGAGCCAGCGCCGGCGCGATCTTCCAGGCCGGAATGGCGATGGGGAAATTCCATGGCGTGATGATGCCGACGACACCGACCGCTTCGCGCGTGATCTCGACGCCGACGCCCGGTCGCACGCTCGGAACCATCTCTCCGGTCAGGCGCAATGTTTCGCCAGCAAAGAAATCGAAGATCTGGGCGGCGCGGATGGTCTCGCCAATGCCTTCGGCCAGCGTCTTGCCTTCCTCGCGCGCCAGGTTGCGGCCGATCTCGTCCTTGCGCGCCATGATCTCGTCGGACGCCTTCTTCAGCACCGCGTGGCGCGCCAGCGGACCGGAGCGTGACCATGCCGGGAACGCCGCCTTGGCCGCGGCGATCGCTTGGCTAGCCTGTTCGACGCCCGCCGAGGCATACTCGCCGACAATGTCGCCGGTATTCGAGGGATTGATGTTGCGCGACCCGGCGTCGCCGACCCATTCGCCATCGATGAGGTTTTTTCGAAACTGAGCCATGTCCTGGTCTTTCCTGCTGGTTGGCCGCACGGCGGCATCTGTCCAGACTGGTATTTGCCAGACAATTGCGTTGCGGGAAAGCACGCACTGGCCGAGCCGCCGCGACAAAAATCCCCGAGCTTATCATCCCGGCTTTGATGGGACGGCAGCGGCCAGCACCCGTGAACCCGCAATCCGGCTAACATCGGCCGGATGTCATCACGGCTCAAACGAATTGCCCTGCACACAAGTGTCCACGACCTTGATTTGCCTGATCCGGCATGTCATGCGTCGTGGTGATGGCAGCAATCGAAACGACGATCCAGCGCGCCGGCGCCACCGGCAACATCAAGGCCACTCGTGAAGACTGGCTGAAGCTGGCGCTTGAAACACTGATATCCGACGGTGTCGAACGTGTCCGCGTGCTGACGCTTGGCCAGCAGCTCGACGTCTCACGCTCCAGTTTCTACTGGTATTTCAAGAGCCGGCAGGATCTGCTCGATCAATTGCTGGGCTACTGGCGGCAGACCAACACGAGGTTCATCGTCGAACGCGCCTCGCGGCCGTCGGCGACCGTCATTCGCGGGGTGATGAGCATTTTCGAATGCTGGGTGGATGAAAAGCTGTTCGACCCCCGGCTGGACTTCGCGATCAGGGCCTGGGCCCGCCGCTCGCCCGCAATCCGGCGCGCGCTCGACGAGGCCGACGAAGAGCGTGTCAATGCCATACGCGACATGTTCAAGCGCCATGGCTACGAGGAAGAAGACGCATTCGTGCGGGCCCGCGTCCTCTATTTCATGCAGATCGGCTATTACTCGCTCGAGCTCAACGAACCGATGAGCACCCGCCTTACCCACGTCGCCTCCTATCTGCGCAGCTTCACGGGCCAGGAGCCTCCGGCGGAAGACGTCGAGGAGTTCGCGCGCTATGTCGAGAAAACGCTTTCCGGCAAACGGTAGGCGCGCAACCATCGGCCGAGCGGCCCTTTAGCCTTCATGACGCCATGCCCCATGCGCAGCCCCCTGGATTATGCGCTGCAATGTACTAGACACATATGTACAATGCCAGTAGGGTGCGCCGCCATACCAGGTGGAGTGCAGCAGGATGAAATCCCAGTACAGGGCGATCGTTATCGGCGGTGGCGTGGTTGGAGCCTCGGTGCTCTATCACCTGGCGAAGTTCGGCTGGAGTGATGTCGCGCTGATCGAACGCGAGGTGCTGACAGCCGGGTCGAGCTGGCACGCGGCCGGCGGCTTCCACGCGCTGAACGCCGACCCCAACATCGCCGCGCTGCAGGCCTATACGATCGACCTTCTGTCGGAGGTCGAAAAGGAATCGGGCCAGAACATCGGCATGCACATGACCGGCGGCATCTCGGTTGCCTCGGCGCCGGAGCGCTGGGAATGGCTGAAAGCCTCCTACCGCATCTTCCAGACCATGGGCATAGACGATGTCCATCTGGTCGGCGTCGACGAGATCAAGCAACGCTGCCCGATCCTCAACACCGACGGCATGCTGGGCGGCCTTTATGCGGCACGCGAAGGCCATATCGACCCCTCGGGCGTCGTCCACGCCTATGCCAAGGCGGCGAGGAAGCGCGGCGCCGACATCATCGAGCACAACCGCGTTCTGGAGCTCAATCGTCGCGCCGACGGCAGCTGGGACGTGGTCACGGAGAAAGGCACTCTCATTGCCGAGCACGTCGTCAACGCCGGCGGCCTGTGGGCCAAACAGGTCGGCCGGATGGCCGGCATCGATCTGCCGGTTTCGCCAATGGAGCATCACTATCTCGTCACCGAAGCGCTGCCGGAGATCCAGGCGCTCGACCGGGAATTGCCGCTGATCGTCGACCTCGAGGGCTTCACCTATATGCGCCAGGAGCAGAAGGGGCTGCTGCTCGGCATCTACGAGATCAACCACAAGCACTGGAACATGGACGGCGCACCCTGGGACTACGGCATCGAGCTGATCCAGGAGGACACCGACCGCATCGCCAACGAGTTGGCGCTCGGCTTCAGCCGCTATCCCTGCCTGGAGACGGCAGGCATCAAGCGCTGGGTGAACGGCGCCTTCACCTTCTCGCCGGACGGCAATCCGCTGGTCGGCCCGGTGCGAGGGGTCCCCAACTACTGGGTGGCCTGCGGCGTCATGGCCGGCTTCCTGCAAGGCGGCGGCGTCGGCAAGTCGCTGGCCGAATGGATGATCCATGGCGAGCCGGAGGCCGACGTCTTCGGCATGGACATCGCCCGCTACGGCGATTTCGCCTCCAATCGCGAATACATCAAGCAGACGACCGGGCAATTCTATTCGCGCCGCTTCGTCATGAGCTATCCCAACGAGCAACTGCCCGCGGGGCGGCCGTTGAAGACAGCAGGCGCGCATGACGCCATGGATGCCGCCGGCGCGCGCTGGGGCAATTCCTGGGGCATGGAAGCGCCGCTCTATTTCGCGCCGCAAGGTTTCGTCGAAACACCGACGCTGAAGCGCTCGAATGCCTTCGACATCGTCGCCCGGGAATGCCGCAAGGTACGCGAAGGCGTCGGCCTGCTCGATATCACCGCCTTCTCGCGCTACGAAGTCACCGGACCGCAAGCGCAAGCCTGGCTCGACCGGTTGCTTGCCTGCGCCCTTCCCAAGCCGGGCCGCGCGAAACTCGCGCCCATGCTGGGCGAAAACGGCAAGCTCAAGGGCGACCTCACAGTTTTCAACTGGGGTGACGGCAGCTGGTGGATCATGGGGTCCTACTATCTGCGGCAATGGCACATGCGCTGGTTCGAACAGCATCTCGGCGAGGGCGTCGCCGTACGCGACATTTCGGACGCGGTCGTCGGCTTTTCGCTCGCCGGCCCCAATGCGCGCCGTCTGCTCGAACGGCTGACGCACCAGGATGTCTCGCACCAGGGCTTCGGTTTCCTCACCTGCAAGGCGCTGGATGTCGGCCTGGTTCGAGCCAAGGTCGGGCGGCTCTCGGTCATCGGCGAGCTCGGCTACGAAATCCATTGCCAGGCCAATGAGCATGCGGGGCTACGCCGGGCGCTGCTTGCGGCAGGCAGCGACCTCGGCGTCACCGAATACGGCTTCGGCGCGGTCAATTCGCTGCGGCTCGAAAAAAGTTTCGGCATCTGGTCGCATGAGTTCACGCAGGATTACACGCCAGCCGAGACCGGCATGGACCGCTGGATCGCCTTCGACAAGGGTGACTTCATCGGCCGCGAAGCGGCGCTGAAAGAGCAGCAGGCCGGCGCCAGGCGCGCGCTGGTGACGCTCGAGATCGACGCCGCGGATGCGGACGCCAGCGGCTACGAACCGGTCTGGGGCGGAGGCAAGCTTGCCGGCTTCGTCACGTCCGGCGGCTATGGCCATACGGTCGGCAAGAGCCTCGCCATGGCGCTTGTCGATGGCGATGTCACCGATGTCGATACTGAGTTGACAACCCATATCGTCGGCGTCGAAAGAGGTGCGCGCGTCATCGCTTCGTCGCCTTACGATCCACTGGGCAAGGCGATGCGGGCATGACCGATCGAACCGGTGCCGTCCATGCGGAAGACCATGCCATGAACCACGCTCGCTCCCCGAAATCAGGCCTGTCCGGCACGCCATGACCAGACGCTATTCCGCCCTGTCGCTGTTCAAGGAAGGCCTGGCGGGCCAGACCGGCTGGAAGCAGGCCTGGCGCTCACCCGAGCCGAAGCCGTCCTATGATGCGATCGTCATCGGCGGCGGCGGCCATGGGCTGGCGACGGCCTATTACCTGGCCAAGAATCACGGCATCGCCCGGGTGGCCGTGTTGGAAAAAGGCTGGATCGGCGGCGGCAACACCGGCCGCAACACCACGGTGGTACGCTCCAACTACTATTACCCGGAAAGCGTCGAGCTCTACGGGCTGGCGCACCGGCTCTATGAAGGCCTGTCGAAGGACCTGAACTACAACGTCATGCTGTCGCAGCGCGGCATGGTCAATCTCTGCCATTCGACCGCCGAAATGGAGATCGGCGCCCGCACCGTCAACGCCATGCAGATCAACGGCATCGATGCGGAGCTGTTTTCGCCGGAGGATGTGCGTCGCGTGGCGCCGATCTACAATTTCTCGCCGGATGCGCGCTTTCCCGTGTTCGGCGGCATCTGGCAGGGCCGCGCCGGCACGGCCCGCCACGACGCCGTCGCCTGGGGTTATGCCCGGGCGGCGAACCGGCTCGGCGTCGATATCATCCAGAATTGCGAGATAACCGATTTCATCGTCGAGGGCGGCCGTTGCCGCGGCGTCCAGACGACACGCGGCGCGATCCGTTCCGAGCGCATCGGCATGGCCGTGGCCGGCCATTCCTCGGTGCTGGCGGCCAAGGCCGGTTTCCGGCTGCCGATCAATTCCTACGCCCTGCAAGCCTGCGTTTCTGAACCTGTGAAGCCGATCCTCGACACGGTGGTGCTGTCGCCCGGCTGCGGCGTCTATGTCAGCCAATCGGACAAGGGCGAGATCGTCATTGGCGGCGGGCTCGACCGCATCCCCTCCTACGCGCAGCGCGGCAATTTGCCGACGCTGGAAGCCGTCATTGCCGGACTGCTGGAGATGTTCCCGATCTTCGGCCAGTTGAAGCTGATGCGGCAATGGGCCGGCATTGTCGACGTCGTGCCGGATTCCTCGCCGATCATCGGTCCTTCGCCACTACCCAATTTGTTCCTCAATTGCGGCTGGGGCACGGGCGGATTCAAAGCCATCCCCGCCGGCGGCACGCTGCTGGCAAACCTGCTGGCCACGGGCAAGCACAATGATATCAGCCGTCCCTTCGATCTCGACCGTTTCGCCAGCGGGCGGCTGATCGACGAAGCGGCCGGCTCCGGCATCGCGCACTAATGCATGTCGCCCAAAAGTGTGCAGCGGTTTTGGGGCAACGACATGCATCGCGCACTGAGACAAACACTAGAGGCAATCATGCAGCTTTTCCCATGTCCGTTCTGCGGCCCGCGCGACGAGACCGAATTCCACTATGGCGGCGATGCCGGCAATGTCAGGCCCGATGGCGCCGACGTGCCGATCGAGCGCTGGGCAGATTACCTCTATCTGCGCGGCAACCCGAAGGGCGCGGCACGCGAAATCTGGGTGCACATGAATTGCGGCGAGTTCTTCGTCATGGAACGTGACACGGTCACGCACAAGGTGCTGTCCTCGACCGCCCTTGGCGGGGAGCACGCCGCGTGACCGCCTCGCGTCTTCCCACCGGCGGCAGCGCCATCGACCGGTCGCGCCCGATCCGATTCAGCTTCGACGGCGCAACCGTGGACGGCTTTGCCGGCGACACCATCGCCTCGGCACTGCTGGCCGGCGATGTCGCGGTCGTCGGCCGCAGCTTCAAATATCACCGGCCGCGCGGCATCTGGGGCGCCGGCGTCGAGGAGCCGAACGCGCTGGTCGACATCGGCGGCCCCCAGGCGAAACCGAACACGCGCGCCACGACCGAGCCGGCACGCAACGGGCTGGTGGCGAAAAGCGTCAACGCGACGCCCAATGCGCTGGCCGACCGTAACGCCTTCCTCGACCGCTTCTCCCGTTTCATTCCGGCGGCGTTTTACTACAAGACCTTCATGTGGCCGGACTGGCACATGTTCGAGCCGCGCATCCGCGCCATGGCCGGACTGGGCAAGGCCGACACCGACTGGACATCGCCGGGCACGGCTGACCAGATCAACCATCATTGCGACGTGCTGGTTGTCGGCGCGGGACCGGCCGGATTGGCGGCGGCCAGGCTGGCGGCAGGTGCAGGCCTCGCCGTCACGCTGGTCGACGACCAGCAGACGCCGGGAGGATCCCTTGGCCACCGCGCCGGCGAGATCGACGGCAAGCCGGCTTCCGTCTGGGTCGAAGAGGCGGTTGCGGAGCTTGGCACGGGCGGTCACCTGATCCTGGCAGCGACCACCGCCTTCGGCATTTACGACCACAATCTGGTCGGGCTGAACCAGCGGCATTTCGATGGCCGGCGCGACACGCTGTGGCGGGTCCGGCCGCGCCAGATCGTGCTGGCGACCGGCGCCATCGAACGACCGCTGCCCTTTGCCAACAATGACCTTCCGGGCATACTGTCGGCGGACGCGGCACTTGCCTATCTCAGGCGCCATGCGGTGCTGGTTGGACGGCGCATCGTCACCGCCACCAACAATGACAGCGCTTACGAGGTCGCTGGCGCGCTGGCCGACGCCGGCGCAGAGGTAACGCTCGTCGACATCAGGCGTGACGGCATGCCCGACGCACCGGCCAAGGTACGGCTGGTCAAAGGGAGGGCGCTTGCTTCCGCCAGGGGCAGACTGCGGGTCGAGGGCGTGACACTGGATGACGGCACCAGGCTCGATGCCGATTGCGTGCTGGTCTCGGGCGGCTGGACGCCGACCATTCATCTCTTCGGCCAGGCCAAGGGCAAGCTGGCCTGGAGCGACGCACGCGCCGCCTTCCTGCCAGGCGATCCGGTCGACGGCATTTCGGTGGTCGGCGCCGCGGCTGGCGCGATCTCCTTGTCGGAAGTGTTCGCCGGCTTGGAGAAAGCCGTTGGCTTGCCGGGCCAGGCGAAAGCAGCCGTGCCGCGCAGCACGGGACCGGAAGCAACGGGCGGCGTTGCCGCCGCCTGGCCGGTGCCCGGTTCGAAAGGGCGCATCTGGATCGACTACCAGAACGACGTGACGGTAAAGGACGTTGAACTGGCGGCGCGCGAAAACTTCGTCTCGGTCGAGCACCTGAAACGCTACACCACGCTCGGCATGGCAACCGACCAGGGCAAGACCTCCAACCTGCCCGGCCTGGCCTTGATGGCCGGCATCACCGGCCGCACGGTGCCGGAAGTCGGCACCACCACCTACCGTCCGCCCTTCACGCCGGTGCCGCTGGCAAGCTTTGTCGGCGCGCGCGTCGGCGAGCTGATGGCACCCGTGCGCAGGCTGCCGCTGGAGGCCATGCACCGCGCCGGCGGCGCCGTCTTCCAGGAATATGGCGGCTGGCTGCGGCCGGCCCATTATGGCGGCCGCGGCGCCGACGCGGATCGCGCCATCCAGGACGAGGCGTGGCGCGCGCGCCAGTCGGTCGCGCTGTTCGACGGTTCGACGCTGGGCAAGATCGAGGTGATCGGCCCCAAGGCGGCCGAATTCGTCGATTTCCTCTACTACAACACCATGTCGACGCTGAAGCCGGGCCGCTGCCGCTACGGGTTCATGCTGTCGGAGAACGGCGTAGTCTTCGATGACGGCGTGCTGGTTCGGCTGGACGAGCATCGCTTCGTCGTGTCGTGTTCATCCTCGCATGTCGCTGCCGTGCACGCGCGGCTGGAGGAATGGCGCCAGGACCGATTTGGCCGCGACGCGGTCTATATCCACAACGCCACATCGGACATGGCGACGCTGACCGTTTCGGGGCCGAACGCCCGCAAGCTGCTCCAAGCACTCAACCTCGGCCTCTCGCTCGACGAGGCCGACCTGCCGCACATGGCGATCGGCCATGGCAGCTATGGCGGTGACGAGGTCCGCGTCGCCCGCGTCAGCTTCACCGGCGACAGGAGCTACGAGATTTCGATCCGGGCTGACCGCGCCGAGCCCTTGTGGGCACATCTGCGCCAGGCCGGCCAGGCGTTCGACGCCGTCACCATCGGCCTCGAAGCGCTGATGATCCTGCGTGCCGAAAAAGGCTTCATCGTCATCGGCAAGGATACCGACGGCACCACGCTGCCGCACGATCTCGGCAGCGAAGCGCCCCGCACCAAACGCCGGACCGAATATGTCGGCCGTCGCTCGCTGTTCACCGAGGAGGCCTCGCTCGGCGACCGCCTGCAGCTTGTCGGACTGACAGTGCCGTCTGGCGAAGCGCCGCTACCGACCGGCGCCCACGGCATCAAGCGGAGCGACGGCAGACTGCACAGCCAGGGCTTCGTCACCTCGAGCTACCAGAGCCCGACGCTTGGCCGGCCCATCGCGCTCGGCCTGATCGAGCGCGGCGCGGCCCGCCACGGCGAGACGATCGAAATCCAGCATCTCGGCAAGGTTCGGTCGGCAACGATTGCCGCGCCTTGCGCCTTCGACCCGGCAGGAGAGCGGCTCCATGCGTGATCTCGCGGAAAAATGGTCTGTCGCGCCGGACTGGCAGAGCGCCACGATCGAGGTGCCGGGGCTCAAGATAGGCGCGATTGCCGGATTGCACCAACGTCTGGTCAGCGGCGACCTCGCGGCGTGGGCCGAAGCATCCGGCTTCGATGGAGCGGCCGCCGGTGCGTTCGGCCTGGCCGAGGGCGCACGCTATTCGGTTCGTCTGGCACGCGACCGATTGCTTGCCGTGTCGGCCACCCCTATCGGCATGGCCACGGGGTGGTTCAGCCAAGGGTTCGGGGTGACAGAAATCAGCGCCGGGCTACAGGTGTTCGAGGCAGAAGGCGCGGCGCTTGACGCTTTCATCGCGCGTGGAACGACGCTCGATCCCGGACAACCGAGCGCCAGTGCGGCACTGTCCTTCGCCGGCATCAACGCCATCGTCTATCGCCATGAAAGCAAGCTGCGCATCCATGTCGACCGCGGTCTCGCGGCCTATCTCTGGACGTGGACGGAGCAGGCTGCCGGCCACATCGCGGCGGAAACCAGCCAGCCATGATCACGCTCAGAGCGTGAACGACCAGAACAGGCAGGCCAGCGTCGCGGCGGCGAAGACCACGAAGAACAGGCTGCGCAACAGCACGTTGCGGCGCAGTTCGTTCATGACGAAGTGGCAGCCGACGACCGCCACGGCAAACAGGAACCGCCAGTTCAGCAGTGCCCACAAGGCGCTGCCCTGGCCGAAAGCCCATCGGGCGAGAAGGCCGCCTACGATGGTGGCGAACAGCACGATCACCGTCCAGAAGATCGCGTCGGCGGCATGGGTGAGAACGATGCTGGCCGCGCGGATCGGCAGGATCATCATCAACAGCGCGCTGAAGAAATAGACGGCCGCGAGCGGAATGAACGTCCCGGCATCGGCGATGCCGTCGAGGCGCCTGACGCCGATCGCACCATAGGGATAGCCATGCCGCGCCACCGCCAGGCTCAACGCCATCAGCAAGGCGGTCAGCACCGCGACGAGTGCGAAGGTCGTGAGGGCTTTGCTCATGGTGTTCCTGTCCCGGACGAATCAGACAGGAACCTTGTAGCGGGCGGTCGTAAATTGCACGTAAGCGGCGGTGTCGCCCATGCGGATTTCGACCTTCGCGCAACCCTCTTCGCGGCTGCTACTCAGCAGCGATCCTGCCTGCCGAGCGGTTGGCAAGCACAAAGCCGACCTCGTCCACCGCCTGCGCCGCGCGCTTCAGGATGGCATCGGAGCGCAGCACGCCGTCGGTGAAATCCTTGTCGGTGGCGTAGACTGCGGTCGGCAGCGTGAAGGCCTCGAAGAAGCCGAACAGCGGCCGCAACTGATGCTCGACGATCAAGGCATGGCGCTCGCCGCCGCCGGTCGCGGTCAGCAGGATGGGTTTGCCCCGCAGCGCCGCCGGATCGATCAGGTCGAAGAAGTGCTTGAACAGGCCGGTGTAGCTGCCCTTGTAGGTCGGCGAGCCAACCACCAGCACGTCGGCGGCGAGGATCTGGGCCAGGATCGGTTGCGCCTGGCCGTCGAGGTCGCGTGCCCATCTTGCCGTGCCCAGCGATGGGCCGACATCCTCGATGTCGTAGGTGCTGGCCGACAAGCCATGGCGCGCGGCGATGTCCTTGGCCACGAAATCGACGAAGGCGCGCGTCTTTGACGGCCGGGTGATGTTGCCGGAGAAGCCGACGACTGTTCGGTTTGACATGGTGACTGGGCTCTCTTTGGTCTTGATGGTCGAAATCTTGGAGGGCAGCGGCCTGCCCCCCGGTGGGAATCAGCTCCAGGCATGCAGCGGCGGGTTTTCGCCGTTGAGGAAGTATTTGCCGAGGATCGAGTACTTCCAGCGTACCGGATCGTGCAGCGTGTGGGTGCGGGCATTGCGCCAGTGCCGGTCGAGATTGTGCTCGGCCAGCGTCGAACGCGTGCCGGCCAGTTCGAACAGCTTGTTCGTCGCGGCGATGGCGATCTCGGTCGACAGGATTTTCGCCTCGGCGGTGACGATCTGCGCATGCGCCACCGTCTCGGCGGTCGGCTCGGCCACCGCGCGGTCGATTGCCAGGCCGGCTTTTTCGAGCAGCGCCTGCGCGGCGTGCAGGCGCAGCGTCAGGTCGCCGACCGCCTGGATGGTGTAGGGATCGTCCCAGGCATTGTCGACGCCGCTGTCGATCCAGGCGCGGCTTCTGGTCCTGACGAAGTGAACGGTCTCGTCGATCGCGGCTTGCGCGATGCCCGTGTCGACCGCCACCTGAATGATCTGGAAGATGGCGCCGTCAGCCGTCGGTCTGTCATAGCCCTTGTAGCCGGGCACGAGATGCGTCTTCGGCACCTTGACGTTGTCGATGATCACCGTACCCGACAACGTCGTGCGCTGGCCGAAGCTCGACCAGTCGTCGATGACCGTCAGGCCAGGCGCGCCACGATCGGCTATCGCGTACCAGGCGCGGCCCTCGTCATCGAGCGCCACGATCGGCACCAGATGGGCGAGCAGCGCGCCCGAGGAATAGAATTTACGGCCATTGACGACGACATGGTCGCCGGCATCGGTGAAGCGGGTCTCGAAATCGGCGGCGCGCTTGGAGCCGAATTCGGAAAAGGCGTTGCCGAACCGCGTGCCCTTCAGCGCTTCGGCAAACAGCAGTTTCTGCTGTTCCGCATCCGACACGGTGCGGATAGCCGCAATGACGCCGAGATGGTTCTGCGCGATCTGGCCGATCGAGGAATCGGCCGCCGAGATGATCTCGATCACCTTGGCCAGCGTGACGTAGGACACTTCCGGCCCGCCGAATGCCTTGGGCACATTGATCGACCACAGGCCGCTTTGCGAAAAGGCGTCGAGTTCGGCGACCGGCCAGATGCGCTCACGGTCGCGCTTGGAGGACTCCTTGAGGAATTCGGCGGCGAGCGCATGGGCGACCGCGACCGCCTCGGCGTCATCCCTTATGATGTGTGCCGGCTCCGACGGCCTTGCGACCGGCGGCACGGCGGCGGAGGCGTGGTCTGTCTTGACGGTCGAGACGGTCATTTCACTGCTCCTTCGAATTTCGTTTCAGGCAACGGCATGGAGATGGGCTGGTTTGGCAGCCGGCGACGGCGGTTGGCCGGTGGTCGATTGACCGAGATAGAAGGCGCGCACATCCTCACGCTGGCGAAGATCGGCAGCAGCGCCGGAAAGAACGGAGACGCCGTTTTCGAGCACCGTGGCGTGGTCGGCGTATTTGAGAGCCACCGCCGAGTTCTGCTCGGCGACCAGGATCGACAGACCGGTCTCGCGGTTGAGTTTTCTCAGCGTCTGAAAGATGTCCTGGACGATGAGCGGCGCGAGCCCCATTGACGGCTCATCGAGAACCAGCAGACGCGGCCGCGACATCAGCGCCCGGCCGATGGCCGTCATCTGCTGCTCGCCGCCGGAGGTCAGGCCGGACAAAGTCCGGCGCTTTTCCCGGAGACGGGGAAAACAGCCATAGATGCGTTCGAGGTCCGCGTTGATCTCGGCCCGGCGGCCGCTGCGGCCGATGCCGCCGGCGACCA
The DNA here is from genome assembly GCF_013170705.1 of Mesorhizobium loti. Lineage (NCBI taxonomy): Bacteria > Pseudomonadati > Pseudomonadota > Alphaproteobacteria > Hyphomicrobiales > Phyllobacteriaceae > Mesorhizobium > Mesorhizobium loti. Next base: position 324,559 of record NZ_CP033334.1, read on the forward strand.
GGTTTTCCTCGACGGTGAGGCTCTTGAAGCAGTGGCGGCCCTCGAGCACCGGGACCAGGCCGGCGCGCACGAGCTCGCCCGGCTTGCGGCGCGAGACATCCGAGCCTTCATAGCGGATGGTGCCGGCATTGACCTGGCCGCGCTCGGCGGGCAGCAGGTTGGAGACAGCCTTCAGCGTCGTGGTCTTGCCGGCACCATTGGCACCGAGCAGCGCCAGGATCTCACCGCGCCGGATCTCAAAACTGACACCGTGCAGCGCCGTGATGGCGTGGTTGTAGGTGGCATGGATCGTGTCCACCGCAAGGATGACGTCATTGTCCGGCATGAGCTCTTCTTTCGCGGTTCGAGGAACCGTAAAGGGCCGGGCGCCCTGTCCGTGGCGCCCGGCATTGGCTGATCAGTTGGTGGTCACGGCGTTGGCATCATCGGCGGTGCGCAGCTTGATGCCCTTCTCCTTGGCATAGGCCTCGGCGGACTTTTCGATGATCGGCCGCAGCAGCGCCCAGTCCGGAGCGATCCAGTCGGAGACGACGTTCCACTTCTTGCCGTCCCACTGCTGGAAGGTCACGTAGCCCTCGCCTTCGTGATTGTCCCAGCTGACGTTGATCGAGTGGAACAGGTCCTTCGCGCCGAGCGCCTCGACCTTGGCCGGATCGAGCTTGAGGTGTTCAAAGCCCCAACGGACTTCGTCTCCGGTCAGCGTGCGATGACCAAACTTCTCCTGCGCGACGCGGATCGCCTCGACATTGAGGATGCCGTTGACGATGCCGAGATTGTGGTAGACCGAGCCGATGCGCGACTTGTCTTCCAGATTGCCCTTGCCGGCGCCGTAGACGGTCTTCACGATCTCCTGCACCACCGGATAGGTGTTGCCGGAAGCCTGGGTGGTGATGGCGGTGTAGCCCTTGGCGGCGTCACCGGCGGGGATGACATCCTCTTCCGAATTCGACCAGACATTGCCGACGATGTGGTCGACGGGATAGCCGACCTTGACCGCCGTCTTCAGCGCCACCGGGTTCATCACGCCCCAGCCGCGCAAGACGACGAAGTCCGGCTTGGCGCGGCGGATGGTCAGCCACTGCGACTGCTGCTCGTTGCCGGGATGCGGCACCTCGATCTGCTGCACGGTGAAGCCGTATTTCTGCGCCAACAATTCATAGATCGGGATGGTTTCCTTGCCGTAGGGCGAGCCGTGATAGAGCACGACGATCTTCTTGCCCTTGAGCTTGTCGATGCCGCCTTCCTTGGAGGCGATGTAGTTCACGATTCCCGAAGTCTCGCTGTAGGGGTTGAGCAGCAGCGGGAAGACATAAGGGAAGACGCGTCCATCGGTGGAGTCCGTGCGGCCATGGTTGACCGTGATCAGCGGCACCTTGTCTGCGGTGATGCGGTCGATCATCGCATAGGCGATGCCGACCGAAAGCGGGTTCCAGGCGGCGGCACCGGCATGGCTCTTCTGCCGCTCGTAGCATTCGACGCCGCGCTCGACCTCGTACTGCGTCTCGCATTCATCCCAGGTCAGCTTGACGCCGTTGACGCCGCCATCGCGGATGTTGATGAGGTTGAGATAGTCGATGAAGCCACCGAAGAAGCCGGTGCCGCCGGCCGCATAGGGTCCGACGCGGTAGCTCTGCAACGGGAAATATTGTTCATCGGCGTGGGCGGCGGGCAAGGCCACCGACACGATCATCGCCGCGGACAGCGCCGCCGCCTTGATTGTGCTGAGAAAGGTCATTGTCAGGGTACTCCCGGTGTGGGCCGTGTCGGGTTCGGCCTTTGGCTCATTTTCAAATGCAATTCACTTCAGACGCGCGGCTCAGGTCGACTGCCAGGCGAACAGGAGCCGTCTTCGGACCCTGTCCCACAGGGCCACCAGCCCATCGGGTTCAAGGATCAGAAACAGGATGATGAGCGCGCCAAGCACGATGCGCTGGCTCATGTCGAGCACGCCCGAGTCAAAGACATCGCCAAGCAGGAAGCCGCCGAGGCGCGATAAGCCAAGCGGGAAGACGACGATGAGCGCGGCGCCGAAAAAAGCGCCACGGATCGAAGCCAGGCCCCCGATGATGATGATGAACAGGATCTGGAACGAGCGGTCGAGATCGAAGCCATCCGGCTCAACGGTCCTGAGATAGGCGAAGGCCCAGATGACGCCGGCGACGCCGATGATGAAGGAGGAGATGGCGAAGGCCAGAAGCTTGGTCTTCAACACCGGTATGCCGATGATGCGGGCGGCGGTCTCATTGTCGCGGATGGCGATGAAGTTGCGCCCGGTCTGCGACGAGACCAGCCGATAGGCGAGGAAGGTGAGAACGCTGACGATGGTGAGCGCGAAGAGATAGCGGCCGACGGCGCCGTCGAAAGCGAAGCCTGAAATCGACAGCTTGGGCGCGTCGATGACGCCGGACGCCGAGTCGTTGGAGAACCAGCTGAACTTGGTCAGCGCCCATTGCACGAAGAACTGCGCGGCGAGCGTCGAGACGGCGAGATAAAAACCCTTCAGCCGCAGGCTGGGGAGGCCGAAGACGATGCCGATCGCGGCGGCGACAATGCCGGCCAGAAAGATGCTGCCGATCAGCGGCAGGCCCTCGACGCGCAGGTTGAAATTGTAGGCGGCGAAGGCGCCGGCCGCCATGAAGGCAGCACTTCCAAGCGAAACCTGGCCGGCATAGCCGGTAAGGATGTTCAGGCCCACGCCGGCGAGGCTGAGCGCCAGGAACGGCAGCAGGATGGCCTCGAAAAGATAGCTCGAGCCGATCAGCGGCACGACGCCATAGGCGAAGGCGAGCAGCAGCACGGGCACGATCCATTTCGGCAGGACCGGCGCCTCGGAGAAATCGCTTGTGATCGCGGCCATGGCTCAGACCCTTTCCACGAGCTTCTGGCCGAACAGGCCGGAGGGACGGATCAGGAGGAAGACGAGGGCCACGACATAGGCGAACCAGCTCTCGATGCCGCCGCCGAAATAATCGCCGATATAGACCTCGGCGAGCTTCTCGCTGGCGCCGATCAACAGCCCGCCGACAATGGCGCCGAGAATGGAATCGAAGCCGCCGAGCACCAGCACCGGCAGCGCCTTCAGCACCACCAGCGACAGCGAGAACTGCACGCCTAGGCGGGCGCCCCAGAGCAGTCCGGCGACAAGGGCGACAAGGCCGGCCGCGGCCCAGACGGTGCCCCAGATCAACGGCAGCCGCAGACCGACGGCGAGCGCGGCGAACTGATCGTCGGCGACGGCGCGGAACGAGAGCCCGATGCGGGTGTAGCGGAAGAACAGCGACAAGAGCAGAACCATGCCGGCAGCCACCACCGCCGCGAAAATGTCGAACTGGCTGATCAGCACGCCGCCGACTTCCAGCGGCACGTCCTCGATGCCGAGGTCGAGACCATGGACCTGCGTGCCCCAGATCAGTTGGGCGGCGCCCTCGATGATGTAGGACAGGCCGAGCGTCGCCATGAACAGCGTGATCGGCGGCTTGTTGATCAGAGGCCGCAGCACCGTACGCTCGATGACGACACCCATCGCCACCATGATGGCGAAGGTGACCACCAGCGCCAGCGCGAACGGAATGCCGCGCTCGACGAGGCTGACGAAGGTGAGGGCGGCGAACAGCAGCATCGCGCCTTGCGCGAAGTTGAGCACGCCCGATGTCTTGTAGATCAGCACGAAGCCGATCGCGACCAGCGAGTACATGACGCCGGAGAGCAGGCCGCCGACGAGCACTTCGATGAAGAACTGGTAGTCAAAGTCGGCGATCATATGCCTGCCCCGTCCTCGTTGTCGGAGGCGACGCCGAGATAGGCGTCGATGACGCGCTGGTCGTTCCTGACTTCATCGGGCGTGGCGTCGGCGATCTTGCGGCCGTAGTCGAGAACGGCAATGCGATCGGACAGACCCATGACGACACCGACATCATGCTCGATCAGGATGACCGTCGTTGCGAAGCGATCCCGCGCGGCACGCACGAAACCTGCCATCTCGCTCTTCTCGCCGGCGGTCATGCCGGCCATCGGTTCGTCCAGCAAAAGCAGGCGCGGTTGCGCGACCAATGCGCGGGCCAGTTCGACACGCTTCTGCAGCCCGTAGGGCAACGTGCCGGCAAGACGATCGCGGACAGCCGTGAGATCGAGGAATTCGAGGATCTGGCCGGCGCGGCTCAAGGAGTCGCGCTGCTCGCCGCGCGAGCGGCCAATGCCCAGCACCTGGCCGGCAAAATTGGAGCGCACCCTGTAGGCAAGGCCGGACGCCACATTGTCGAGAACGCTGAGGCCCTTGAACAGGGCAAGGTTCTGAAAGGTCCTGGCGACGCCGAGAGGCGCCAGCCGCTGCGTCGGCACCTGGGCATAACTGATGCCATCGAGCTGGACGTGGCCGCGGTCGGACCGATAGACTCCGCTGATCACGTTGATCAGCGAGCTCTTGCCGGCGCCGTTCGGGCCGATGATGGCGCGAATTTCGCCCGGGCGAACCGACAGGTCGATATCGGCCAGCGCGACGACACCGCCAAAGGACAGGCTGATGCCGTGAAGCGAGAGCAGCGGAGCGGCGGCGACCGTGGCAGCCCCTCTGGGTTCGGTGTTGCCTTCAGATTGCTGCGCGGGGCTGAATGCCGCCGGCAAGCCGCGCGCAAAGACCTCCGGCGCATAGACCGAGGCCTCCATCATTCCAAGGGCATATCCAGCCAACAGCATTCCAATCGTCCTCGATTGCTCAGCAGGCGCAAAGCCTCGTTGACGCTCGATGGATCGAGCGTGCCTGGAAACCTTGATCGATGTGCAGGTCGGACCGCCCGGCCTGCCTTTTTTGAAAAGGGCTATTCCGCTGCCAGCGACGCTGCCTGTTCAGCATCCTCCAGCTCGCGAACGAGCGGGATGACGTGCTTGCCGAAATACTCGACCTCTTCCTGGAAGTGCAGGAAGCCGAGCAGGATGAGATCGGCGCCGGCACGCTTGAAATCGACAATGCGCTCGGCGACCTGCCTTGGCGTGCCGATCAGGTTCGAGCGGAACCCGTCATTGTACTGCACCAGATCCTCGAAGGAGGACTTTGCCCAATTGCCCTCGCCTTCCGGCGATGCCTTGCCGGCATTCTTGACCTCGTGGCCAAAAGCGTTGACCGCTTCCGGGTTGGCCTTGCCGATGATCTCGGCGAGCACCGCCTTGGCTTCATCCTCGGTCTCGCGGACGATGGCAAAGGCGTTGACGCCGACCTTGACGGAATGATTGTTGGCCTTGGCCTTCGACTTGAGGTCGTCGACCTGCTTGGCGATCTCGGCCGGCGTGTTGCCGTTGGTGAAGTACCAGTCCGAAACGCGCGCGGCCATGTCGCGCGCTGCACGCGATGAGCCGCCCTGGAAGATTTCGGGCACCTGCGGCGGTTTCGGCTTCAGCGAATATTCGTTGAAGCGATAGAAATCGCCACGGAAGGTGAAGCTGTCTTCGGTCCATATTCCACGCAGCGCACGAATGAATTCCTCCGAACGGCGGTAGCGCTCGTCGTGGTCGAGCCAATGCTCGCCGATGGCGTGGAATTCGCCACGGAACCAGCCGGAGACGAGGTTGATGGCGACACGGCCATTGGTCAGGTAGCTGATGGTGGCGAGTTGCTTGGCCGCCAGTGCCGGATTCCAGGGGCCAGGCAGGATCGCCGCGATGACCTTGAGCGTCGTCGTGGCGGCCAGCAGATCATGGCTGAACGCCACGGATTCATGCTGTTCGTCAGCGCCGTAGCCGGCGGTGAAACGGATCTGGCTGAGCGCATAGTCGAAGCCGGCTTTTTCGGCGATCTGTGCCAGCTTGCGGTTGTACTCGGCCGAATGGTTGGTGCGCTGCTCGATGTTGGAAATCACCAGGCCGCCCGAAACATTCGGCACCCAGTAGGCGAACTTGACCGCGTCATTTCCTGTCTGTGCCATGAACTGTCTCCCATTCAGGCCGTGTCGTTGATCGGTCCGGTCGATGCCGGATTTCGCCAACATTTATTATGTCTACTGATTATATATACAAAGTAGTATTTTCCGTTTTTGGCGCCCTCTAGGGTCGGAAATACCAATTTTGCCCGGCCAAGCCGGCTTGTGCCTGTCAGCGCCCGACCGGACTGTGCGCGGTATTGGCACCGACTGCCTCGGCTGGCAGGGATGCTTCGAGCAATTTTGCGATTTCGCCGGCGACTGCCTGGGCATGGCGGGCGACCTCGGGGAGGCCCATGAGTTCGCCAAAGGTCCCTCGCGCCAATGGGCCGGCGACGAAGAGACTGGCGGCCGCCTTGCCATCCCGGCCGACGGCACGACTGTCGAGATTCGTCTCGATGCCCAGTCCGTATCGGTCGGTCCTGACCAGCCCGGCCCCGGCCAGGGAGCGCAGTGCTGGATTGAGCTGCAGCGACTGTCCATGAGCCGGTCCTGTCGTGTTGATGACGGCATCGAAGCGGGCAGTCTCGATCCGTGTCTGCCCGCGCCGTTGAAAGCTGACCGCGAGGCTGTCGCCCTCATCGTTCGACGCGACAAGTCTGGCGGCGATGGTGTCGAACGTGCCGGCGCTCTGGCGGCGGTCGAGCACGGAAGCGACTTGTGGCGCGATCCTGAAGCGATGCACGTCCCAGAACACGCGCAGCTGACGCACCAGCCTTGCCCGCTCCGGCGGAGCAAGGGCCGCCCACAGCACCGGCCCCTGCAGGCGCAACTGGTCGAAGACAGATTGCCAGTTGACGTTGGCCTCGCGCGCCACTGCCAGCGTCGCGCGAATGTTCCTCAGCAGGCCAAGCGCCGATGTGGCCGGCGCCGACGCAAAGTCACCAAAGGGCTCCCCCCTGACATCGGGATGGCCACGCGAGCGCAGCCCGCGGCGCGACAGCGCCAGGATGCGGCCGCGATGGCCACGGCGATCAAGCTCGGCCACCATGTCGGCCGACGTTAGCCCGGAGCCGACGATCAGCACCGAGGCTTGTGGTCCGATCGCGGCAAGAGCTGACGCCGCATAGGGGTTGGCGATAAAACCCGGCGCTTCCGTCAAGGACTCCAGCGCATTGGGAATCCCAGGTTGAGGATGCGTCGCCGCCAGGATCATGATGTCGGCTGAGACAGGCCCGGCGGAAGTCTGCACGTTCCAACCCGGGCCATCACCGTCGCGGATCACGCCGGTGGCGTTTCCTTCCACGTGACGAACCGCGCCTGAAGCGAGATGGGGAGCGAGGTGCTCGGCGACGTAGCGGCCAAAGACGCGCCGGCGCGGATAGATGTCGCCATTCTGCCAGAGGGCGTCCGTGTCGCTCTCGATTTCCCCACTGCCGGCCAACCAGCGTGCAAAATGCTGCGGATCGTCGGGAGCCATGCTCATTCTGACAGCCGGGACATTGACCCGGTGCGACGGCTCCTCGCTGGAATAGGCCAGGCCGCCGCCAAGCGCCGGTCGCGGCTCGATCACCGAGATCGACAGGCGCTCCGGCCGATGCGCCCGCGCCAGGTGCCAGGCCACGGCAGCGCCGGAGAAGCCGCCGCCGATGATGGCGACGCGCAATCGGCGGGCCGGAAGCAGCGCGTTCACGAGGCGCTGGCGAGCGATTTCGGCCGGTGGTCGCCGGCGATGGTCTCACCGAACGGCCCGGTGTTGACGGATGTGCCGGCTGCCTTGACCGGGTGATCGGTCGGCAGTTTCGGCAGCACCAGTTCGCCGAAACGATAGGCTTCCTCCAGATGCGGGTAGCCGGACAGGATGAAGGTATCGATGCCGAGGCGTCGGTATTCGTCGATCCGCTCCGCGACCGTGTCGGGATCGCCGACAAGGGCGGTGCCTGCGCCGCCGCGCACCAGGCCGACGCCGGCCCACAGGTTGGGCGCGATTTCGAGCTTGTCGCGGCTGCCGCCATGCAGCGCGCTCATGCGCGCCTGGCCGACGGAGTCCATGCGGGCAAAGACTTTCTGAGCCGAGGCTATCGTCGCGTCGTCGAGCCGGCTGATCAGGCTCTCCGCCGCGGCCCAGGCCTGTTCGGTGGTTTCACGCGCGATGACATGCAGGCGAATGCCGAAGGAGAGTTTGCGACCGGCCTTCTCGGCCAGTTCGCGCACGGCGTCCAGCTTGCGCTCGACATCGGAAGGCGGTTCGCCCCAGGTCAGGTACTTGTCGATCTCCTGCGCCGCCACCACCGATCCGACATCCGACGAGCCGCCGAAGTAGAGCGGCGGATAGGGCGTCTGCACCGGCGGGAACAGCAGCCTGCCGTCCTCGATGCGGAAATGCTTGCCCTGATGCTCGACCGTCTCGCCGCTCAGCACGCGCTTGTAGATCTGGAGGAATTCCTGCGTCACTTCATAGCGCTCGGCATGCGAGAGGAAGATGCCGTCGCCCTTGTTTTCCAGCGGATCACCGCCGGTGACGACATTGATCAGCAGCCGGCCATTGGAGATGCGGTCGAGCGTGGCGGTCATGCGCGCGGCGAGTGTCGGCGATTGCAGGCCGGGCCGGACGGCGACGAGGAAACGCAGCCGCTCGGTCAACGGCGCCAGCGCCGAGGCGATCACCCAGGAATCCTCGCAAGCACGGCCGGTCGGCAGCAGCACGCCGTAATAGCCCAACGTGTCGGCCGCCTTCGCCACCTGCGTCAGATAGGGTAGGTCGACGGCCCTGCCGCCTTCCGTCGTGCCGAGATAGCGGCTGTCGCCATGCGTCGGCAGGAACCAGAGAACCTTGATGCGATCAGGAATGTCCTTGGTCATGGCTGGCCTCCGGCAATGCGGCGGCGGCCTGACGAGGTTGAAAGCGGGCGCGGAAGGGCGGGCATGGCGGAGTCCTGTCCTGGAAAACCAGATCGCCCGCGCACTTTGCTTATTCTATAAATTCTGTAGAGTTAGTTTATTCCAAATCCGCCGCCAAAACTGGAAATTCTCTCCTTCAGGCCAACAGCGTTTTCCCGACGCGAGCGAGATGCAAGTCCATCAAAATCAAGCGAAGGCCGGCCCGGCGCCGTGCCGGGCCGGCCTTGACCGATCAGAACGCCGGCTCGACCGAGTTGACGTTGTCCTTGGTAACGACGGTCAGCGGGATCGGCAGCCGGTCCTTGACCTCCTTGCCGTCGATGATCTCAGCCATCGTGTTGATGGCCAGGCGGCCGTCCTCGACCGGGGACTGCACGATGGTCGAATACATCTCGTTGGTGCGGATCGATTCGAACGCGTCCTTCTGGCCGTTGATGCCGACGATCGGCGGTGCCGCCTTGGACGGGTTGGCCTCCTTCCAGGCGTCGATGAAGCCGCGCGCCATGGTGTCGTCATTGGCGTAGACGCCGCTGATCTGGTCGCCGAAGCGGGTGATCAGGTCGCGGCTTACCACCAGCGCCTTCTGCTGGTCGAAGTCGGCATTGACGGTGTCGAGCACCTTGATGTCGGCATTGGTTTCCTTGAGGCGATCCGTGAAGCCGGTCACGCGGCCGATCGTGGTGCCGTTGCCGGCCTGGCCGGCGATGATGACGACCGAGCCCTTGCCACCGAGCGCCTTGCTGAGCGAATCCGCGGCGAGCTTGCCTTCCTCGTAGACGTCGGGCCCGGTGAAGGACTTGATGAACGGCTTGGCATCGTCGCTCATCGGTGAATTGATAAGGATCGCCGGGATGTTGGCCTGCTGCGCGCGGGCGAGGCCCGGTATGTAGGCCTGCGGATCGAGCGGCCACAGGATGATGCCGTCGACCTTGCGCGCCACGCAGGTGTTGAGCTGCTCGGTGCCCTTCTGGACGTCGAAATCCTGGCTGAGGCTGAGGATCTCAATGTCGAGTTCCTTGGCACGGGCTTCAAGGGCCTTGTTGGCCGGCGTGGCATAGGCATGCGAATCCGCCGCCGTCACATAGCAAACCGTCTTGGCGCTGGCCCAGCCTGTCGATGCCAGCACCGCAATGGCGGCGATCTGGAGCATGCTTGTCTTGCCGATCATGTTTTTCCTCCTTGAGTGATTGGATTGTCGCGAATGAGCGCGGGGCGCGTGCCCGTAGCCCTCCCCTTGGTGGTAATGGCCCGATCAAGCACGACGAGCAGGATCAGGATGAGCCCCGATACGACCTGCTGGACGTATGCGGGAACGGACTGGAACTCCATGGCGATGGTCAGCGAGCCGATGGTCAGCACGCCGCCGAGCGTGCCGAGCGCGGATCCCCTGCCGCCTTCGAGACGGGTTCCGCCGACGACGACGGCGGCGATGACGGCAACCGTCAGTTCCGAGCCGAAGACGGGCGAACCGGTGTTGGTGACGAGGCTCTGCAGAACCCCCGCCAGGCCGGCAAGCGTGCCGGCGAAGACAAAGCCGAGACAGACGATGCGGTCCGAAGCAATGCCGCTTTCCTTGACGGCCGCCGGGTTGGAGCCGACGGCAAAGACATTGCGGCCCGGAATGGTGCGCGTCAGCCACAAATGCAGCAGCACGATCAGGATGATGAACAGCGCGCTGCGAATGGTGAAGACTTCGAGATAGATCTTGGCCAGCGCCAGCGAGAGCATGATGTCGGTGCCTGTCACCGGCTGGCTGTTGGTGATCCAGTGCGCCAGCGAACGGAAGATCAGCATCGTCGCCAGCGTCAGGACGAGCGAATTCACCTTCAGGCCGACGACCAGCGCGCCGTTGATGGCGCCGGCCAGCGTGCCGACCAGGATGCCGGCGATCGCGGCTGGGAGGATGCCGATCTCGCGCTGGAGGATGACCGACACGATGCCGGCCAGCGCGAACACCGCGCCGCCGGAGAGATCGATCTGGCCCGATATCAACAGCACCGTCAGGCCGATGGCGATCAGGCCGATCGTCGCCGCGCGGTCGAGGCCTAGGCCGAGGGTCGAGGCGGAGAAGTAGCCCGGAACCACCAGAGCGGAAATGATGAGCGTCAGGCCGAGGATGATCACGACCCGGTGCCGCGAGGCAAGCGTCAGCAGCCGCATCATGCCACCCCCCGCTTGCGCAACGCCGCATCCATGCCGACGGCGCCGACGATCAGGATGCCGAGCACAAAGCCCTGGATCGGCGTGCGCACGCCGTCGAGAACCATGACATTGGTCAGAAGCTGCACGAAGATGAGGCCGGCGATCGCCCGCGGCACCGAGCCGAAACCGCCGATGATCGACACGCCGCCGACCACCACCGCGGTGATGGCGCTGAATTCGTAACCGGCCCCGATGAGCGGCCGCGCGCTTTGCAACGTCAGCCCGAGCAGGCCGCCGCTGATGCCGGAGGCGAGCGCCGTGATCACGAAGGCGCCGGCCTTCACCGCCTGCACGGGAACGGCGCTTGCCTCGGCGGCTTTGTAATTGCCGCCGGTGGCGAGCGTCCACCGGCCCCAGAAGGAACGCGACAGCACGAAATGGCCGATGAGGGCGATGGCCAGGAAGATCAGCACCACGACCGGAATGCCGAACAGGCGGCCCTTGGCGAATTCGGCCGAGGCCGGGTTGCTGCCATAGACGATGACCCCGCCGACCGCCGCCTGGACGATGCCCAGGCCGATGGTGCCGATGCCGAGCGTGGCGATGATGGGATTGATGCCGACATAGCCGACCAGCACGCCGTTGAGCAGGCCGATCAGGCCGGCGAGGCCGACGGCCAAAACGAAGGCGGGCAGCGGACCGATCAGCGGCTGCAGCCCGAGCGACAGGATGGCGCCGCAGGCGATCGTTGCCGGCACCGACAAGTCGGCCAGCCCGCCGACCACCAGCACGAAGGTCATGCCGACGACGACGATGCCGACGATGGACATCGAGGTCAGGACATTGAGCAGATTGCCTGTGGTGAAAAAGGCAGGGCTGACAAAGGAGCCGTAGAGCAGGACGGCCAAAATGGCGAAGGCGAGCCCCGCTTTCGACAGAGCGCCGACAAGCCTGCCGCCGCGCGTAAAACGGTCGTTGCGGTTCACGCCGGTGATCTCCATGGCCACGTCGGTCACGCCATTTCCTCCCCCGTCGCCAGCGCCATGATGCGTTCCTCGCTGAGGTCGGCACGCATCAGCGGTTCGCAAGCGTGCCCGTCGCGCATCACCACGACGCGGTCGCAGACGCCGAGGATTTCGGGCAGTTCCGAGGAGATCATGACCACCGCCATGCCGCCCGCGACGAGCTGGCCGATAATGTGATGGATCTCGGCCTTGGCGCCGACATCGACGCCGCGCGTCGGCTCGTCGAGGATCAGCGCCGACGGCTTGGCGGCAAGCCATTTGGCGATCACCGCCTTCTGCTGGTTGCCGCCTGAAAGGAGATTGATGCGGCGTTCGCCGTCGGGCGGCGAAATGGAAAACTGCTTCACATAGTCCGCCGCCAGCGCGCGATCGGCACCGCGGCTGATACGCCCGAAACGGCTGAGGCGGCGCAGTATGGGCAGGCTGATATTTTCCCGGATCGACATGCCCGGCACGATGCCGTCGCCCTTGCGGTCTTCCGGAACATAGGCAATTCCCGCCTTGACCGCCTGGGACGGGGAATTGATCGAGACCTTGCGGCCGTTGACGCTGACCGTGCCTTCGACCAGCCGCGACAGGCCGAAAATGGCGCGCGCCACCTCGGTGCGGCCGGCGCCGACCAGACCGGTCAGGCCCAGTATCTCGCCGGCCCGCACATCGAAGCTGATATCGCGGAAGTGCTTGCCGTCGCTGATGCGCTCGACGCGCAGCCCGGACCTGCCGATCTCGGCCTGGCTTTTGGGGAAGACGTTGCTGACCTCGCGGCCGACCATCAGCCGGATCATCTGGGCGGCATTTATGCCTTGGATCGGACGGGTCTCGATCATTGAGCCGTCGCGCAGCACGGTCACCTCGTCGGCGATCTCGAGCACCTCTTTCAGCCGGTGGCTGATGTAGATGATGGCGATGCCGTCGTCGCGCATCTTGCGCAGGATCCGGAACAGTGCCGCCGTCTCATGCTCGCTGAGGCTCGATGTCGGCTCGTCCAGGACGATGATGCGGGGCTGGGCCGCGTAGGCCTTGGCGATCTCGACGAGCTGCTGCTGGCTGATCGACAAATCGCCGAGCCGTTCGCGCGGGTTGATGGCCGCTCCCAGCTCGTCGAGGACGGCGGCGGCCTTCCTGACCATCTCGCCCTTGCGCAGAAAACTCCATTTGCCGGGCATTCGGCCCAGATAGACGTTTTCCGCGACCGTCAGATCCGGCACCAGATTGATCTCCTGATGCACCATGCGGATGCCGAGCGCCTGGGCGTCGGCCGGCCGGCGCATGCGAACCTCGGCACCGCCGACCTCGATGGTGCCGCTGGTGGGTGCGTAGGAGCCGTTGAGCACCTTCATCAGCGTCGATTTGCCGGCGCCGTTTTCGCCCACAACAGCGTGGACGGTGCCGAACCTGACAGCGAAATTGACGTTGGACAGAGCCCTCACGCCCGGAAACGTCTTGCTGATGCCTTTCATGTCCAAGGCGAAATCGGCGGCGACGGCACTCATGTCTGGCTAGGTTCCTCCCTGGCGGCCTATCCCGTTGTCCTCGGCACCGGATGGTGTATTATTTTAGTATAATATCCTATTGGAGCGCGAGCCACCTCTGACCTGAATGCTCACCTCCGGGTGTGCGAATTGGTTCAGGCCTTCGTCTGCGGATCGAATTCCTCAGTGCGGATGCCGGACTATTGCACTAATATAACAGTTCTGACAAGCTGGATTCCGATCTGCCTGGAACCGCTCCGTTGCGGGGGATCGCCACGCGCATTGGGTGCATTCCAATTTACATTCTAATATAATCTGATCATTTCTGGTGAACGAAGCTACGGATTTGCCATGGACCTGGACCCTACGACCCTCAATCGGGCTCTGCCGCTCCGCGATCAGATCTATCAGAAGATCCGTAATCTGATTGTCGTCGGACAGATGAAGCCGGGGGAAGTGATCAACGAGGTTGCCATCGCGGAGGCACTCGGTGTTTCACGCACGCCCGTTCGGGAAGCTGTCAAGCGCATCAGCGACGAGGGCCTGGTCAAGATCCTGGCGCAGACCGGCACCTATGTCGCGCCGATCAGCCGCGCCGACCTGGAAGAGGCCTATGTGATCCGCCGGGCACTCGAGATGGAGAGCGCCAGGCGTGCGGCCGTGAAGCTGACGCCGGCAGCCGCCGAGCTGCTTGAGGACAACATGGCGGCGCACCGGCTTGCCATATCGCGCGGCCGGTACGCCACCGCGATCCAGCTCGACGACGTCTTCCATCGTACCATTGCCGAGATCTGTGGCCTGCCAATGATCTGGCGGGCCGTCGACATTTCCAAGGCGCAGATGGATCGTGGCCGTTATCTCGCCATCCCCAAGCCCGGGTACGGCGAACAGACGATCGAGCAGCACGAGGCCATCCTTGACGCGCTGAAGCGACACGATGCCGAAGGCGCCGCGAAGGCAATGGAGCACCATCTCGAGACGTCGTTCCGCAACACGCTCGAAGTCGCCGCCGATCTTCTCGGCTGAACCCGCACCGGAGACGACCCGCACATGCGGAGAATGGGACTTTGCATCGGCCTGAAGGCCGAGGCGATCGCCGAGTACAAGCGCGTCCACGCCGCCGTCTGGCCTGACGTGCTCGAAGTCATCAGCCGCGCCAACATTAGCAACTACTCCATCTTCCTGCGTGAGCCCGAGAACCTGCTTTTCGCCTATTGGGAGTATCACGGCAGCGATTTCGCCCAAGATGCCGCGCGAATGGGCGAATCCTCCGCCATGCGCAAATGGTGGGAGCTTTGCGATCCCATGCAGAAGCCATTGCCGACCCGCGCCGACGGGGAATGGTGGGCAGCCATGGAAGACGTCTTCCATCTGGACTGACCGCGGGCCGATCATGCCTGGTCACTTGCCCGGCCAGATGCCCGGTTTCGGTCAGGCTTGATCCGGGCGCGGCGGACAGGGATCGAATTCACTCCCTCCACGCCAAGACGTTGCCCCAGTCCTGACCACGCGGCTGTCACCGTCGCTGCTTGACCATTGACATTCTATTATATTAGTATTTTTCATCATCCATCCCTGGCTTCGTCGGGGAGAGCTTCTTTCAGAGTTTGTGTAATGACGCGGTTCATCCAGCTTTCGCACGCCGACAACATTCTTCTTGCGGTCGACCCGCTAAAGGTCGGCGACAAGGCCGGTGACGTCGCGGCCAGGGCACGGATACCGCGCGGCCACAAGATGGCCGTGCGCGACATCGCGTCGGACGAACCGATAGTGAAATACGGCCAGACCATCGGCTTCGCACGCGAACCAATCGTCGCCGGCGACTGGGTGCACGAGCACAATGTGTATCTGCGCAATTTCGAGCGCGACTATCTGTTCGGCACAAATGCCAGGCACACGCCTGTTCTTCCAGAGGCCGAGCGCGCCACCTTCCTGGGTTACCGCAGGCCGAGCGGCAAGGTCGGCACGCGCAACTTCATCGCCGTCCTGACTTCGGTGAACTGTTCGGCCAGCGTCGCCGGCTTCATCGTGGAAGAGGTCAACCGGTCGGGCATCCTGCGCGACTATCCCAATGTCGACGGCGCCATCGCGCTGGTCCACGGCACAGGCTGCGGCATCGACACCCAAGGCGCCGCCTACGATCTCCTGAAACGCACGCAATGGGGGTTTGCCACCAATCCCAATGTCGGCGGCGTGCTGATGGTCGGGCTCGGCTGCGAAGCGTTCCAGATCCCGCGCTGGATGCAGTCCTACAACATCGAGGAGAGCACCACCTTCCGCACGATGACGATCCAGGAGACCGGAGGCACCCGCAAGACCGTCGAGGCCGGCGTCAAGGCGATCCTCGACATGCTGCCGACCGTGAATGCCGCGGAAAGAACGCCGCAGCCGGCTTCCGAACTGGTGCTGGCGCTGCAATGCGGCGGGTCGGACGGTTACTCCGGCATCAGCGCCAACCCGGCGCTCGGTGCGGCGGTGGACCTACTGGTCGCGCAAGGCGGGACGGCCGTTCTCTCGGAGACGCCCGAGATCTATGGCGCGGAGCATCTTCTCACCTTGCGCGCCGAGACCCGCGAAGTGGGCGAGAAGCTGATCGAGCGCATCCGCTGGTGGGAGGCCTATACCGCCAGGCACGATATGGAAATGAACAACAACCCGTCTCCCGGCAACAAGCTGGGCGGGCTGACGACCATACTGGAGAAATCGCTCGGCGCCTCCGCCAAGGGCGGTACGACCAATCTGCGCGCCGTGCTCGAATATGCCGAGCCGATCAACGAGCGCGGCCTCGTCTTCATGGACACGCCGGGCTACGACCCGGTCTCGGCCACCGGACAGGTTGCCGGCGGCGCCAACATATTGTGCTTCACCACCGGACGCGGCTCGGCCTTCGGCTGCAAGCCGACGCCCTCGATCAAGCTCGCCTCCAACTCCTTCATCTTCGAGCAGATGCGCGAGGACATGGACATAAACTGCGGCGACATACTGGACGGCGTGACGCTGGCCGAGAAGGGCGAGGAGATCTTCACCGAGATCCTGCGCGTGGCATCGGGCGGGCGCACCAAGTCGGAATCGCTCGGCTATGGCGACAACGAGTTCGTGCCCTGGAGTCTCGGCGCGACGATGTAGCAATACCGCCCGCTTCCACCGGGCAGCCCCCCAGCATCTCAAACGGAAAGAACCGCTCGACATGAACAGGATCGATCTTGACGGCCAGCACGCCGTCGTCACTGGCGGCGCGCAAGGCCTCGGCTTCGCGATGGCCAAGCGTTTTGTCGCCTCCGGCGCGACGGTCACCTTGTGGGACATCGACGAAGCACGTCTCGATGCGGCCAAGCGGGAGCTCGGCAAGGCCGCCACGACGCTGGCCGTCGACATAGCCAGTTGGGAAGCGGTGGACGCCGCCCGCGCCCGAACGGAGGAGATCGCCAACAAGATCTCCATCCTGGTCAACTCGGCGGGCATTGCCGGCCCGGCCGCGCCGCTCGACAGCTACGACATCGATGTCTGGAAGAAGGTCATCGACATCAACGTCAACGGCACCTTCTACGTCAACCGCGCCGTGGTTCCCGGGATGAAGGAGCGCAATTACGGGCGTATCGTCAACATCGCCTCGGTCGCCGGCAAGGAAGGCAATCCCAATGCCGCCGCCTATTCGGCCTCGAAAGCCGCGGTCATCGGCATGACCAAGTCGCTTGGCAAGGAGCTGGCGCAGTACGACATCGCGGTCAACTGCATCTCGCCGGCGACGGCGCAGACGCGCATCCTCGAGCAACTGACGGCCGAGCACATCGAATATATGCGTTCGCGCATTCCGCGCGGCCGCCTGCTGGAGGTCGACGAGGCCGCCGCCATGGTCGCCTGGCTCGTCTCGAAGGAAAACAGCTTCACCACGGCCTCGACCTTCGATCTGTCGGGTGGACGCACGACCTACTGATCGAGTAGAACTTCCGCGCGGCACCTGGCGGCGTCAGCCGCCGGCCGGCAGGTTGATGGCCGGTGCCTGCCTCGACACGATTTCGAGCGCGCCGTCGGGCACGGCGGCCGCGATGCCGAGAATCTGACCGAAGCCGAGAAGCACGCCGAGGAGAGCCCGGAGCGAGGCGTGGTTATCGATCTTATCGCCGAAATGGGCAACAGACGGCGAGCCCTGTTTGGGAGTCGGCGCGACAGTTAGGCGGTGCCGCCCTGGATTGTCGGCGCACCCCTCTGGCGAGCGAGCTTGTTCCGGACTGCCCGGGGCGAGCGTGAACAGGGCCGTGGCGCCCATTCATCGTTTATGGTTGGCTGAGAGACTGTTTGGTGGAGCCAATCGGAATCGAACCGACGACCTCTTGAATGCCATTCAAGCGCTCTCCCAACTGAGCTATGGCCCCACTTCCGGCAGTCAACCGGCGCCGTTTCCGGCGAAGAGATCAGCGCGGGTTGGAACACCGCGCCGTTAGTGCAGGCGGCTTCTAACCCCGCCTTTCCCAGATATCAAGCCTTCAATGCCGGCTTTTTGTTCACAGGCCAAGAAAGCCTGCAAACGCTTGTCTCTCGGGTCGATCAGACCTCGTCGTCGTCGTCGCCGACGCCGATCATGTCGGCAACGTCGTCGTCTTCTTCCTCTTCGTCGGCGAGGAAGGTGTCGTCCTCGTCGTCGCCGAGATCAACGTCCTCGTCGTCGCCGAGATCCGGCAGGTCGTCGCCCTTGACGTCCTCGTCGGCCTCTTCGAGCGAGACGACTTCAACGCCCTCTTCGTCCTCGGCGTCCACTTCCTTCTCGGCCACTTCCTCTTCCTCCTCGAGGGCGGCGATCTTGCCTTCCTCGAAATAGGAACGTGGATAGGTCTTCCCGGTGTAGGGCGAGACGATCGGGTCCTTGTTCAGGTCGTAGAATTTTCGACCCGTTTCGGGGTCGATACGCTTTGTGCCAAGTTCGGTTTTTGCCACGGCAAGCCTCGTGAATAAAAGAGTGGTCCCCTTAACCACTGTTTGCGGCGCTGTCAAAGCCAAAAGCCGGCGTCACAAAACCAAGCAGTAAAAGGCCTCGCGGCAAGTGACGACCATGGGGATGACCATTTCGCCCCGCCGTGATACGAGACCGCCGCAACAAATGAAAAGCGCCGGCCCGCCGGCATTCCGTCCAGGGAAATTCCATGTCTCACGCCGCCGCTGCCAAGCCGGCCACCGCCCGCAAATCTCAAGCCCTTTCCGGCACGGCACGCGTGCCGGGCGACAAGTCGATATCGCACCGCTCCTTCATGTTCGGCGGTCTCGCCTCCGGCGAAACCCGCATCACCGGCCTGCTGGAGGGCGAGGACGTGATGCGCACGGGCGCGGCCATGAAGGCGATGGGCGCGCATATCGAGAAGCGCGGCGCCGAGTGGGTGATCCGCGGCACCGGCAATGGCGCGCTCCTGCAGCCGGAAGGCCCGCTCGACTTCGGCAATGCCGGCACCGGCTCACGGCTGACCATGGGCCTGGTCGGCACTTACGACATGGAAACCACCTTCATAGGCGACGCCTCGCTGTCCGGCCGGCCGATGGGTCGCGTGCTCGAGCCCCTGCGCCAGATGGGCGTGCAGGTGCTGAAGGCGACGCCGGGCGACCGCATGCCGATCACGCTGCATGGTCCCAAGCACGCCGCACCCATCACCTACCGCGTGCCGATGGCCTCGGCGCAGGTGAAGTCGGCCGTGCTGCTCGCCGGCCTCAATACGCCAGGCATCACCACGGTGATCGAACCGGTGATGACGCGCGACCACACCGAAAAGATGCTGAAGGGGTTCGGCGCCAACCTGTCGGTCGAGACCGACGAGCGCGGCGTGCGCCACATCTTCATCGAGGGTCAGGGCAAGCTGACGGGCCAGACGATCGCTGTGCCCGGCGACCCGTCCTCGGCCGGCTTCCCGCTGGTCGCGGCACTCATCGTGCCGGGTTCCGACATAACAATCGAAAACGTGCTGATGAACCCGACCCGGACCGGCCTGCTTCTGACGCTGCAGGAAATGGGCGGCAAGATCGACATCTTGAACCCGCGCAATGCCGGCGGCGAGGATGTCGCCGACTTGCGCGTGCGCTATTCCGAGCTAAAGGGCGTCGCCGTGCCGCCGGAGCGGGCACCGTCGATGATCGACGAGTACCCGGTGCTGGCCGTTGCCGCGAGCTTCGCCGAGGGCGAGACGCTGATGCAGGGGCTGGAAGAGCTGCGGGTGAAGGAATCCGACCGGCTGTCGGCCGTCGCCAACGGGCTGAAGCTCAACGGCGTCGACTGCACCGAGGGCGAGGCTTCGCTTGCCGTGCGCGGCAAGCCGGGCGGCAAGGGCCTGGGCGGCCATCCCAACGGCCTGGACACCACGGTGCAAACCCATCTCGACCACCGCATCGCCATGAGCTTTCTGGTGATGGGACTGGCGACGGAAAAGCCTGTCACCATCGACGACCAGGCCATGATCGCGACGAGTTTCCCGGAGTTCATGGGCCTGATGACGGGGCTGGGCGCGGAGATCGAGTGATAGTCGTGGCAATCACGAACTTTGGAGATTGGGGGCCGACATCCTTCCCTTCGTCATCCACGGGCGGAGCGGGAGCGAAGCGGACGCGTAGACCCGAGGATCCATGCCATGACGCCAGAGCGTTGCGACGGTGCAGAGTTTTGGACCGCGGCACTCTTCGATTGATGTCACGGCATGGATCCCAGGGTCTCCGTAACGGAGCTACGCTCCTGCTCCGCCCTGGGATGACGAAGGCGCGTGGGCTGGACGCCAAGCTTTGCGAAGCGCTGGCCTGCCAATGACCTCAACCTTCACCATAGCCATCGACGGCCCTGCCGGCGCCGGAAAAGGCACGCTCGCCCGGCGACTCGCCGACCACTACCGGCTGAACCTGCTCGACACCGGCCTTACCTATCGCGCGGTGGCCTATGCGCTGATCCAGCATGCGCTGCCGCTCGACAATGTCTCGGCCGCCGAAACCGCCGCCCGCCAGGTCGACCTGGCGCAGCTCGACCGCGCGGTCTTGTCGGCGCATGCCGTTGGCGAGGCGGCCTCGAAGGTCGCGGTGTTCCCGACGGTGCGGCGCATCCTCGTCGAGAAGCAACGTGCCTTCGCCAGGACACCGCCGGGCGCGGTGCTGGACGGGCGCGACATCGGCACTGTCGTGTGCCCCGACGCCGACATCAAACTCTATGTGACGGCGAGCGCCGAAGTGCGGGCACGACGCCGGCTGGCCGAGATCGAAAGCATTGGCGGTACCGCCAATTTCGCCGAAATCCTCGCCGACATCGTGCGCCGCGACGAGCGCGACATGGGCCGCGCCGACTCGCCCTTGAAGCCGGCCGCCGACGCGCACTTGCTTGATACCAGCGAAATGGCTATAGAAGCCGCGTTTCTCGCGGCCATGGCTGTCATCGACGACGTGCTGGCCAAGAGAAACAAGGCCTGATCCGGGTTTTCATGCTGTTTCCGTTGCCGGAAGCGAAGAAAATACCCATATCGGGCACGAACCAGCCTGCCAGCATTCTTCATGCGCCGGAATTGCCGCTTCAAAGCGGCCCAGGGCTTTTTAAAGCCCGGAACGCCGGCAGGCCAACGCAACGCTAACCCACGGCGCCGTCCCGCTCAGAGATGCGGGGCACTCCAGGAGAAACAATGTCAGCTGCAAATCCCACTCGCGACGATTTCGCGAGCCTGCTCGAAGAATCATTCACCACCGGCCATTCCGGTGAAGGTCAGGTCGTCAAGGGCACGATCACCGCGATCGAAAAGGACATGGCCATCATCGACGTCGGCCTCAAGGTCGAAGGCCGCGTGCCGCTGAAGGAATTCGGCGTCAAGGGCAAGGACACCACCCTCAAGGTCGGTGACACCGTCGAAGTCTATGTCGAGCGCATCGAGAACGCGCTTGGCGAAGCGATGCTTTCGCGTGAGAAGGCCCGCCGCGAAGAGAGCTGGGTCCGCCTCGAAGAGAAGTTCACCAAGGGTGAGCGCGTCGAAGGCGTCATCTTCAACCAGGTCAAGGGCGGCTTCACCGTCGACCTCGACGGCGCCGTGGCCTTCCTGCCGCGCAGCCAGGTCGATATCCGCCCGATCCGCGACGTCTCCCCGCTGATGCACAACCCGCAGCCCTTCGAGATCCTCAAGATGGATCGCCGCCGCGGCAACATCGTGGTGTCGCGCCGTACCGTACTCGAGGAAAGCCGCGCCGAACAGCGTTCGGAAATCGTGCAGAACCTCGAAGAAGGCCAGGTTGTCGAAGGCGTCGTCAAGAACATCACCGACTACGGTGCGTTCGTCGACCTCGGCGGCATCGACGGCCTGCTGCATGTCACCGACATGGCATGGCGCCGCGTCAACCATCCGACCGAAATCCTCAACATCGGCCAGACGGTCAAGGTGCAGATCATCCGCATCAACCAGGAAACCCACCGTATCTCGCTCGGCATGAAGCAGCTCGAGAGCGATCCGTGGTCCGAGATCGGCACGAAGTTCCCGATCGGCAAGAAGATCAAGGGCACCGTCACCAACATCACCGACTACGGCGCGTTCGTCGAGCTGGAGCCGGGCATCGAAGGCCTCATCCACGTTTCGGAAATGTCGTGGACGAAGAAGAACGTGCATCCCGGCAAGATCCTGTCGACGACGCAGGAAGTCGACGTGGTGGTGCTCGAGGTCGATCCGGCCAAGCGCCGCATCTCGCTCGGCCTCAAGCAGACGCTTGAGAATCCGTGGGAAGCCTTCGCGCGCAACCATCCTGTCGGCAGCCAGGTCGAGGGCGAGGTCAAGAACAAGACCGAGTTCGGCCTGTTCATCGGCCTGGAAGGCGACGTGGACGGCATGGTGCACCTCTCCGACCTCGACTGGACCCGTCCGGGCGAGCAGGTCATCGAAGAGTACAATCGCGGCGACATCGTCAAGGCGCAGGTGCTCGACGTCGACATCGAGAAGGAGCGCATCTCGCTCGGTATCAAGCAGCTGGCCCGCGACACGGTCGGCGAAGCGGCGACTTCAGGCGAACTCCGCAAGAACGCCGTCGTCACCTGTGAGGTCATCGGCGTCAAGGATGGCGGGCTGGAAGTGCGGCTGGTCGACAGCGGCATCGAGACCTTCATCAAGCGCTCGGACCTGAGCCGCGACCGCGACGAGCAGCGCCCCGAGCGCTTCACCGTCGGCCAGAAGGTCGATGCCCGCGTCATCGCCTTCGACAAGAAGACCCGCAAGCTGCAGGTCTCGATCAAGGCGCTGGAAATCGCCGAAGAGAAGGAAGCGGTCGCCCAGTACGGCTCGACCGATTCCGGCGCTTCGCTGGGCGATATCCTGGGTGCCGCGCTGAAGAAGCAGGGCAACTAAGCCTCTTCTTCCGCCCCCAAAGAAAAAACCCCGCCGGAGCGATCCGGCGGGGTTTTTCTTTGGCGAGAGCCAGGTCGTTCGATAGCGGAGCTACGCCCGGCCGTAGAGGGGGACCAGCGTTCCGCTCATCGCCTGGTTGGCGGGCGAGGCGAGATAGGCGATGGCCTCGGCAGCCGCTTCGAGGCTGACCCATTTGGTGAAATCGGCATCCGGCATGTCGGCGCGGTTTGCCGGCGTGTCGAGCGTCGACGGCGCCACGGCATTGACCAGGATGCCCTTGGCCTTGAGCTCTTCGGCCATCGCCACCGTCATGGCCGCGACCGCCGCCTTGCTGGCCGTGTAGGCGACCATGCCGGCGCCGCGCCTAGGGTCAAGCCCGGCGCGCGCGGTGACATTGACGATGCGGCCTGATGTGCCCGAAGCCAGCATCGAACGGATAGCCGCTCGGCTGCACAGGAAGGTGGTGCGGGCGTTGGTGTCCATCATCTCGGCAAAGGACGCCGATTCGATCTTTTCCACCGGCGCCATGGCGAAACCGCCGGCGAGATGGATCGATCCCCACAAGGCGGGAACCTGGGTATAGAAGCCTTCAACCTTGGCGGAATCCGACAGGTCGACATTGTGCGCCAGCTTGACGTTCTCGTGCGCGGCGAATGGAAAATGGTGGGGTGCCGCGGCATGTGCGTTCGGCACATGGCAGATCGCGCCCTGCTCCAGCAGCCGGCCAACCACCGCGCCGCCGAGCGCGCCGGTTCCACCGGTCACGACGATATGCCTGCCTTGAAGTGTTTCCGTCATCCTGGATCGCTCCTGTCGTATTCTTATGGTTATTTCGCTTGTTGCGCCGCGCCGACGCGAAGCGTCGCGCCTTTCGGGCAATCACTCAACTGATATCTCGACATGGCAGTTGTTGCGTCTTTGCATGCGTCAGTTCGCCGGCCACCGCGATTTGCCGGCCCCGCGGCTCGCGCCGTGCAACCGGCAAGCCGGCGAATGGCCGGTACAGGTTGAAAAATCAACGCCGGCCTTGGCGCTCAATCGACCGTGATTTCGATGACACGCGGCAACCCTGTCGCCCGGGCCCGCCTCAGCGCCTGCGGCAAGGCGCCGATATCGGCCAGCCGCTCGGCACCGATGCCATAGGCTTCGGCCAGCTTGCAGAAATCCGGCGGCGCCGGCGAGACCCCCACAGGTTCGACACCGACATCGAGCATCGAGGTCTCGATCTCGCGATAGCCCCTGTTGTTCCAGACCACGAAGATAACCGGGGCCTGGGCATCGAGCGCCGCGCCAAGTTCGGGCAGCGTGAACTGGAAACCACCGTCTCCGGTCAGGCAGACAACCGGTGCATCGGGCACGGCTAGTGCCGCGCCGATCGCGGCCGGTGGGCCGTAACCAAGCGCGCCGAAGCCGGTGGCGGCATTGAACCAGCCGCCTGGCCGGTCGTGGTCGTAATAAAGGTTGGCGGCATAGACCGGCTGCGTCGAATCGCCGACGACAATGGCGCCCGGCAATGCGTCGCGGATCATCTCCACCGCACGCACCTGCGCCACATAGGCCGGGCTGAGCTCGGCGAACGCCGCCTTTCGTGCCGTGACGGCACGTGCCTCGCCGTCTGGCGCCGCAGGATGAGCGGAGCCGGTCACGGCAAGCAAGGCCTCGATCGCCTCGGCGCAGTCGGCCTGGATGCCGATCGTCACCGGGCGGCGCGCGAGCTGGTCGGCGCCGATGTCGATGCGGATCAGGTTGGAAGGCAGGACGAAGCCGCCATCGCCGTAGCCGTCATAATCGGTCGGACCGAATTCGGTGCCGGCGGCAATCACCAGATCGGCCTCGGCCATCAGCGCGCGGACCGCCTTCAGGCTGGGGCTTGCCGGCACGCAGAGCGGGTGGCGGTGCAGAAGACCCCGCGCATTGGTGGTCTCGACGACCGGCGCACCCAGTTTCTCGGCAAGGCGCCGCAATGGCGTTTCGGCACCCTTGGCGCCGCCGCCGGCCAGGATCAGCGGGCGATGCGCGGCGGCGATGAGTTTGGCTGCACCGGCAATTGCCGCGCCGTCCGGCGCCGGCGGTGCCGCATTGCTCAGCAGTGCCGTGATATTGTCAGCCGGCTTGATCATGACATCGGTCGGGATCTCGATATGCACCGGGCCCGGCCGCGAGGACGAGAACAGGGCGAAGGCCTGTGCCAATGCCCCGGGCAACTCGCTGGCCTCGGTGACACGCCGCGACAACAGCGCCACCTTTTCCATCATGCCGCGCTGATCCGGCAACTCATGCAGGAAGCCAAGCCCCTTGCCCAGCGTCGGCGTGGCGTTGACACCCGAGATGACCAGCATCGGCACCGAATCGGCTCGCGCCTGGCCCATGGCGGTGATGGTGTTGGTCAGCCCCGGTCCGGTGATGACGAAGGCGACACCTGGCCTGCCGCTGGCGCGGGCATAGCCGTCGGCCATGAAGCCGGCGCCCTGTTCGTGGCGCGGTGTGACATGGCGGATTTTCGAGCGCGCCAGGCCACGGTAGAGCTCGACCGTGTGGACGCCCGGAATGCCGAAGACAGTGTCGACGCCATGGGCTTCGAGCAGCGTGATGAGGGCTTCGCCGATGGTCGGCCCCGTGATCGTCTTGGTGGTCGTCATTGGCGCAGCACCGGACGTGTCAGGCAGGTCGGACCGCCCTCGCAAGCGATGCACAGCGCATCCGCCTCGAAGGTGGAAACCGTGCAGCCGGCCGCTTCCATGGCCGCCGCCGTCTTGGGAAAGCCGGCGACGGCGATCACCTGATGCGGCGCGGTCGGCAGCACGTTGAGGCTGAGCCCGTTGGAGGCCATGAACTCATCGGCATCGCCCTCGACCAGCTTGATGCCGCGTGCCCGCAGCATCTGGTAGAAGGCCGCCGGCAGGAGCGGCGAATAGACCAAAGCCAGATCGTCGGCGAGCGGACTGATCACCGACATCAGATGCAGGCAGGCTTCCTCGCCATGCCACAGCGGCAGATCGAAGCCAAAGACCTGGATGCCCTTGGGGGAGAGCAGGTTGGCGAGCTGCTGGATGCCGTCCTGGTTGGTGCGTACGCCGCGGCCGATGGCCAGCGTGCCGGCATCGACCCAGACGCAGTCACCGCCTTCCACCTGGCCGGGATGTTCGATGCGGCCGAGGATCGGAATGCCCATGCTGGTGTAGGCGGCCTCGTGCAGGCCGGGCTCCGGCCGGCGCAGTGCCTTGCCCATGGACAGGATGACGGCGCCGTGATCGGTCATCAGCGAAGGGTCGTGGGTGAAGACGGAATCGGCCAACCCGTCATCGGCGTCCGTCAGCCATTCGATCTCGGCCCCTGAAGCCGCGACCAGCTGCGTGAGCCGTTCATGCTGGGCGGCGGCTTTTTGCGGGTCAAAGCCCGGGCCATAGTGCCATTCCCGCGCCTTGGCGTGGCGCATGGCACTCGACGCGGACCGCATCAGCACGCGTTTGAGCGGTCCTGCCATGGACTGCGAACCGTATGTTTTGCCCACTAAATTCTCCCGAAACATCCCTGCCGCCACTAACCACTACAGCAAGCCGTGATCAATGGTCCAAAAACCATGGTTGACGGAGGCAAGCGGAACGGTCCATCTTGAGAAGGGGAACTCTGTCCAGTGATGGGTAATGGGTAAAACAATCCAGCAGCGATGGGCTCGACCGCTCCGCGGAGCGTCGAAGGGATGATGGCGCAGGGCGCTGCATCCGTCCTCGAAAGAACGGCGCAGGACGGCGCCGCCGAAGCCATCCATGTCGAAAACCTGCACAAGAAATTCGGCGAACTGCATGTGCTGAAGGGCGTGTCTCTGTCGGCACGCGATGGTGAGGTGATCGCCATCATCGGTGGCTCAGGCTCGGGCAAATCGACGCTGCTGCGCTGCATCAACTGCCTCGAAAATCCGACCAGCGGCATCATCCGCGTCAATGGCGAGGAGATCAAGCTGAAGGCGGACAGCCACGGCCACACCGTTCCGGCCGACCGCAAGCAGATCGAGCGCATCCGCTCCAAGCTCGGCATGGTGTTCCAGAATTTCAATCTGTGGAGCCACATGACGCTGATCGAAAACGTCATCGAGGTTCCGGTGCATGTGCTTGGCGTCAGGCGCGACGAGGCGATCGCCCAGGCCGAAAAGCTGCTGGCACGCGTCGGACTTGCCGAAAAGCGCGACGTCTATCCCGCCTATCTGTCGGGCGGCCAGCAGCAGCGCGCCGCCATCGCGCGCGCCTTGGCCATCAATCCGCGCGTCATGCTGTTCGACGAGCCGACCTCGGCGCTCGACCCCGAACTGGTCGGCGAGGTGCTGAAGGTGATCGGCGACCTGGCGCGCGAGGGCCGCACCATGGTGCTGGTCACCCACGAGATGAAATTCGCCCGCGAGGTCGCGACCCATGTCGTCTATCTCTACAACGGGCTGGTCGAGGAAGAAGGCCCGCCGGAACAGATCTTCGGCGCGCCGAAATCCGAAAGGCTCAAGCAGTTCATCCGCAACATCGGCTAGGGACAGGCCGGGACGGAAGAAAACCGGGAACCAACAACAAACTGGGAGTCACGAAATGAAGACTGTTCTGAAGACATTCGCCGCGGCACTGCTGCTCGGCGTCGCCGCCATGGGCGTGGCCAAGGCCGACCCGGTCAAGATCGGCGTCGCCGCCGAGCCCTATCCGCCCTTCACCTCGCCGGATGCTTCGGGCAAATGGGTCGGCTGGGAGATCGACTTCATCGACGCCGTCTGCGCCGAGGAGAAACTCGACTGCGTCATCACGCCGGTTGCCTGGGACGGCATCATTCCGGCGCTGACTACCAAGAAGATCGATCTCATCGTCTCGTCGATGTCGATCACCGACGAACGCAAGAAGACGATCGACTTCTCGGACAAGTATTACAACACGCCGACGGCGATCATCGGACCGAAGGACCAGAAGTTCGGCTCGACGCCGGATGACCTCAAGGGCAAGGTCGTCGGCGTCCAGGTGTCGACCGTGCACGCCGTCTACGCCAAGAAGCACTTCGGCGCGACGGCCTCCGAGATCAAGGAATACCAGACCCAGGACGAAGCCAACCAGGATCTCGCCGCCGGCCGCCTCGATGCGGTGCAGGCAGACTCCATCGCGCTTGGCGAATTCCTCAAGTCCGACCAGGGCAAGGCCTGCTGCGACCTGAAGGGCATGGTGGCCCCGGACGACGAAGTGCTCGGACCCGGCGTCGGCGCCGGCGTGCGCAAGGAAGACACCGCCCTGAAGGAAAAGATCAACGCCGGCATCAAGGCGATCCGAGCCAACGGCAAGTATGACGAAATCTCGAAGAAGTACTTCGATTTCGACATTTACGGCGGCTCGACGCAGTCGAACTGACGCCCCTCGCACGAGCCGGAGGGCATGACGCCAGGGTCATGCTCTCCGGCCGACCCTTCCCACGCATGCTTGCCGTCGGCCACTGACGTCGGCGAATAGCGCCAGCAATCCGGGGGCGAAGCTGATCGACGCGTTTCTTCCGGCCTCGGCGGCCGGTATCATCGAACTCCTCTCGCCCGCGCCAGTCGGCTGGGGCGGGACACTCATGCTCGGGCTGCTGCATTCGATCGAGATCGCCGTCGGCGCCACGATCGTCGGCCTGTTCATCGGAACCTGCGGTGCCTATGGCAAGCTCTATGGCGGGCCTGTCGTGCGCGACCTGCTTGCGGTCTACACCACCGTGGTGCGCGCCGTGCCTGAACTGGTGCTGATCCTGTTGCTCTACTACGCCGGCACCGACCTGATAAACCAGGTGCTCACCGCGATCGGCTACCAGCGTGTCGATATCAACGGACTGGTGGCCGGCATAGCCGTGCTTGGCTTCGTCCAGGGCGCCTACTCGACGGAAGTCATGCGCGGCGCGATTCTCGCCATCCCGCAGGGCCAGATCGAAGCCGCCCGTGCCTACGGCATGTCTCCCGGCCTTCTCCTGCGGCGCATCACGCTGCCGGCAATGCTGCCCTTTGCCATTCCGGGTCTCGCCAATCTGTGGCTGATCGCGACCAAGGACACCGCCCTGCTGGCCGTCGTCGGCTTCTTCGAACTGACGCTTGCGACACGGCAGGCGGCAGGCGTCACAAAGGCCTATCTGATATTCTATCTCGCCGCCGGCGTGCTCTATCTCGCGGTGACGCTGTTTTCCAACCTCCTGCTTGGCCGCGCCGAGAAATGGGCGCGGCGCGGCATGCCTTCGATCAAGGATGCACGCTGATGGTGGGCGAGGCCGCCATCATCAACACCGCGGCGCGCGCCTCGCTATGGCTGCAGCCGCACCGCATCGTCCTCATCCTGATCGCTCTGGGGCTGGTGCTGTCAGCCGCCTTTTTCATGCGCTGGGACTGGCTGCCGCAATATTGGGCACTGGGCCTGATGGGCATCTGGCGCTCCCTGTGGATCCTGGCCGTCACCTGCGTGCTCGGCTTCCTGATCGCCGTGCCGGTCGGGCTGGCGCAGGCCGCCGGTTCAATCTGGGTTGCGGCGCCGGCGAAGGTTTTCTGCACCATCATCCGCGGCACACCGCTGCTCTTGCAACTGTGGCTGCTCTATTACGGGCTGGGCTCGCTGTTCCCGCAATATCCATGGATCCGCGAATCCTGGATGTGGCCCTATCTCAGACAGGCCTGGCCGTATGGCGTGCTGGCGCTGACCCTGTCCTTCGCTGGTTACGAGGGCGAGGTGATGCGCGGTGCCTTTGCCGGCGTGCCCAAGGGACAGCTGGAAGCCGCCCGCGCCTTCGGCATGAGCCGCTGGAAGATCTTCCAGCGCGTCTGGCTGCCGCAGGCCTTCTACCGGGCACTGCCAACGCTGACCGGTGAGACCGTGCTGCAATTGAAGTCGACACCGCTGGTGGCGACTATCAGCGTGATCGATATCTTCGCCGTCTCGTCCAAGGTGCGACAGGATACCTACCTCACCTACGAGCCCTTGCTGCTGCTGGCGTTGATCTATATGGCGATCACCGGCATTCTCGTCCTGGCCTTCAGCCGGATCGAAGCGCGGATACCGGTCAAGGTCGGCTAGAGGCGCACCGATCGCGCACGGCTCGATGGAGACATCCGCCGCTTTTCTTGCAGTTGCGGACGATTTTCAACACAAACGCCGGCCCATCTGCTGCTACGCACGGACCCGACCACCTCAACCAGTTCTCGCGACCCCAGGACGGCTATGATGCAACTCAGTCTCGACCAGGCAAGAGGACTGTGCCGGATGGCGGCACTCGGCGCAGGCGCCAATGAGGAGGCCGCGCAATCGCTCACGGCCTCCATCATCGCAGCCGAGGCGGAAGGGCTTTCGACCGTCGGGCTTTCGCATTTCATCGACTATCTCGAGGCCCTCGAGGCCGGCCGCATCGACGGCAACGCCGATCCGGTGATCACCAGGCCGGCGCTGGCCGTCTATCTCTCCGACGCACGCGGCGGGCTGGCGCATACCGGCTTCGACCGGACGATCGACGATCTCGCCAAGGCGGCAAGGCTGTTCGGCGTTGCCATCTTCTCGCAGAAGAACGCCTACACATGCGGCGCGCTTGGCTATTTCACCGGAAGGCTGGCGGCACAGGGACTGGTATCGTTCGCCGCCACCAACGGTCCGGCCGTGCTTGCCGGCTCGGGCTCGGTCAAGCCGGTCTATTGCACCAACCCGATGTCGTTTGCCGCGCCGGCCGCCGACGGCGCGCCGCTTGTCATCGACCAGTCCTCGAGCGCCACCGCCTTCGTCAACATCCGCAAGGCGGCCGAGGACGGAAAGAAAATTCCCGAAGGCTGGGCGCTGGACGCCAGCGGCAACCCGACCACCGATCCGGCAGCGGCCATGAAAGGCGCCATGCTTGCCTTTGGCGGCCAGCGCGGAGCCAACATCGCGCTGATGGTCGAAGTGCTGGCGGCGGGGATTTCCGGGGCCAACTGGTCGCTCGACGCGCCATGGTTCACCGGTGGGCCGGACAACCCCGGAACCGGCCTGTTCGTGCTGGCCATCGAGCCCAAGCTGCTCGACCCGGATTTCGAGCAGCGCATGAAGGACCAGCTTGACCGCCTGCGCCGCCGCTTTGGCGTGCATGTGCCGGGCCGCGCCCGGGCCGAGGCGGCCGAGAAGGCTCAGGCGCGCGGCATCACCGCGCCCAAGGCTGTGGTGCAGCGTATTTCCGAATTCGCCGAACGCTATTCGGCCTGAAGAAATCGACGATTTTCCGCGCCTTCGTGAACCTTCGCGCGCGTCGCCGCGACCCATGACTGTCCGGGTTGGGGTGCCCGGCCGGTGTCTTCTGTCGGATGCGTCCAGGGCTGGGGCGGGCGTGCTTGCTTCACGCCAGCTGATACCGTCTCAGGTCAGGCCGCCTCGTTGGACCCTGGTTTCGACATGAGCTTCACCCGGAAAACCCCGCTTCGGCGGGGTTTTCTGCTTTTTCATCTCGCGCACATAAACATGATTATGAAAGTTAACTTTTGTTAACTTGACTTGATGGGGACCATCGGGCGTTTGCAAGGTGATCATCACAACAACAGGAGCCACGATGTCCGCAACCACCGACGCTTCCCACGGCAAGCTGATCATTCCGGCGCTTGGCCGCCTGTATTCGTCGCTGCATGATGCCGGCGAAACCCTGCTGCGTACCGTTGCCGGCATCTTTCTCACCATCCACGGTTCGCAGAAGATCACCAATCCGTTCGGCGCCGCCGAGATGGTCGAAGGCCTCGGCTTCTATCCCGGCGCCTTCTGGTCGTTGCTTCTGGCCTGCACCGAATTTTTCGGCGGCATTTTCATCGCCATCGGCTTCTTGACGCGTCCGGCCGCTTTTGCCGGCCTGTTCGTGCTGCTGGTGACCGTCTGGTTCCACTGGGTGACCATGGGCCAGGGTTATTCGGGTGCTGAAAAGTCGCTTTTGTGGGCCGCGATCCTGCTCTTCTTCGCCATTCGCGGCGGCAACCGGCACTCGGTCGACGCCCGTATCGGCAAGGCATTCTAACAAGCTTTCGAGAGCGGTGACGCGACGACGCGTCACCCTTTGCCTTTGGCGCAAAACGGACTATGAAACGGCTTCAGCCAAGCCATCTGGAAAGTGCGCCGGAGCCCGCCATGACCGAAATCCTGCAGACCCCAAAGCTCGTCGTCGTCTTTGGCGGGTCAGGCTTTGTCGGCCGCCACGTGGTGCGCGCGCTGGCCAAGCGCGGCTATCGCATCCGGGTCGCCTGCCGGCGGCCCGACCTTGCCGGCCATTTGCAGCCGCTCGGCAATGTCGGCCAGATCCAGCCGGTGCAGGCCAATTTGCGGGTGCGTTGGTCGGTCGACCGCGCCGTGCAAGGGGCCGACCATGTCGTCAATCTCGTTGCCGTCTTGCATGAGAGCGGCCGGCAGAAGTTCTCCGCCGTGCATGAATTCGGCGCCCGCGCCGTCGCCGAAGCCGCGCGCTCCGTTGGCGCCGGGCTGACGCATGTTTCGGCGCTTGGCGCCGACGCGGACTCCGAATCGGATTACGCGCGCACCAAGGCGCTAGGCGAGAAGGCCGTGCTGGAGACGATCGACGACGCCGTGATCTTCCGGCCGTCGATCAACTTCGGACCCGAGGATAGCTTCTTCAACCGCTTTGCCAACATGGCTCGCTATTCGCCGGTTCTGCCGCTGATCGGCGGCGGCCAGACCAAGTTCCAGCCGGTCTATGTCGGCGACGTCGCCGAAGCGGTGGCACGCTCGGTCGATGGCAAGATCAATCGCGGCCAGATCTATGAGCTTGGCGGCCCCAACGTGCTCACCTTCAAGGAGTGCATGGAAGAGTTGCTCGCGGTGATCGAGCGCAAGCGCCTGCTGGTCCCGGTGCCGTGGTGGGTGGCCAACATCCAGGCCTCGGTCCTCGGCCTGCTGCCCAATCCGCTCTTGACCAGGGACCAGGTGATGCTGTTGCGCGAGCACAACATCG
Source organism: Mesorhizobium loti (assembly GCF_013170705.1). NCBI lineage: Bacteria > Pseudomonadati > Pseudomonadota > Alphaproteobacteria > Hyphomicrobiales > Phyllobacteriaceae > Mesorhizobium > Mesorhizobium loti. The sequence continues at coordinate 357,216 of NZ_CP033334.1, forward strand.
TTTCGGACGCCGCCGCCAAGGCCAACCGGACACTTGCCGGGCTTGGCATCCAGCCGCAGTCGATCGCAACGATCCTGCCGAGCTACCTCTGGCGCTTCCGCGCCGCCGGCCAGTTCCAGCAGCGCAAGCCCGCGGCGTAAGCCCAAGGTGCGTTGAGATTCAGGTCAGGCCGCCACCGTTCGCAGGCGGGCATCACCAGAATATCGGCATGCCTAGCGAGGCGTGACCCGCATCGGCAGCCCGCCTTGCGGCTGGGTCGTCAATTTCTGCACCGGCCAGGGTTTCGTTTCGGCCGTGGTGTCGAAGCGGAAGCGCGACAAAAGGATGGCGAGCGCGATGATCGCCTCCTGCATGGCGAAACTGGCGCCGATGCAGACGCGCGGACCTGCTCCGAACGGCAGGTACTGGAAACGGTCGATCTTTTCACGGTTCCCCGGGTGGAAACGCTCGGGCAGGAAGGCATCTGGCCGGTCCCACAGCTTCCGATGACGATGGACGACCCACGGCATCACCAGCACGGCCGCGTGCTTGGGGATATAGAGATCCTTCCACATCTCAGGCACGATCGGCTCGCGGTTGATCGATGGCGCCGGCGGATAGAGCCGGAGCGCCTCGTCGAAGGCGGCGCGGGTCAACGGCATGGCGTCGAGCCACTTCGTCGGATCGGGTTCGCGCGCCAGCACCTGGTCGATTTCCTGCTCGACCCGATTGCGCTCCCATGGCGATTCGGCGAGGCAATAAAGCGTCCAGCCAAGCGCCCGCGCCGTCGTCTCATGGCCGGCGCCGATGAAGGTGATGATGTTGTCCTCGACTTCCGGGCGCGTCAGCCCCTCCGGGCCTTCGGCCTTGAGCAGCAGCGTCAGGAAATCCTGTGGTACGGCATCGGGATCACGCCTGAATCTCTCTTCGCGCATCTTGACGGTATCGGTCACGATCTTGCGGAAATAGGCCATGGTCTTGCGGCCGCGGATGCGGGTGAGCCGCGGCAGCCAATCGGGCGCCCGCAACAGGTCGAGCGGATCGACACGGCCCATGGTTTCGAACAAACGGTCGATCTCGTTGGCGAAACTGCCCGGCTCGCCGGCGATCTCGCCGGAGAACAGGGTCTCGGCCAGGATGTCATAGGTGAGCAGCGTCATGTCATGGGCGATGTCGGATGTGCCGCCCTGCTCGTAGCGGGTGACAAACTCGAGCGTGCGTTTCAGCATCGGCTGGGCAAAGCCGAAGATGTGGCGCGGCGTGAAAACCGGTGCCATCGCCTTGCGCGACCGCTTCCAGACCTCGCCCTCGGCGGTCAGCAGGCCATCGCGCAGGATCGGGCGCAGGATCTTCTGGCGCACCGTCGCCATCTTGTAGTTCTTGGCATTGTCGACCAGAACATGGCGGATGAGACTAGGATCGTTGGCGATGACCAGCGGTCCGCCCGCGCCCTTGGCCGAAATCCAGGGTTCGTTGTAGGTCGGCTCGCCCCAGAGTTCGAGCGGATTGCGGTAGACGATGCGGATCATCTCCAGCGTCGAAGGCGGCGATGTACGCGGCTTCGGGGCGGGAGGAACAAAGGGGGCGGGCTGAGTGTCCATGAAGTGCTCCGCTGATGCTTGAATGTAGTGGCTGGCACCCCGGACGTCCATGTGACCGAACGGCAGGCAATGCGCGGCACGAAGCAGACAGTCTGTTCATCCGATCGTGACCGCTCCGCCTGGCGTTCAAACCTTGTCCGACAGGACGCTCTGCCGTAGTGACAGTCACCAAGAGATACCGCCGACAAAGGAGCCTGTCTTGAAGCACCAGTTGAACATCATCATCGGCAGCACGCGGCCAGGCCGCGCCGGTCCTGTTTTTGCGGAATGGCTTGAGACGTTCGCGCGCGAGCACGGGAAATTCGAGCCAGTGCTGGCCGACATCGCCGCGTTCCACCTGCCGGTGCTCGACGAGCCGCATCATCCGAGGCTGGGCAACTATCAGAACGACCACACCAAGGCGTGGTCGAAGGCGATCGACGCCGCCGACGCCTTTGTCTTCGTGGCGCCCGAGTACAATTATTTCGCGGCGCCCGCGATCATCAACGCGATCGACTACCTCGCGCGCGAATGGAAGTACAAGCCCGCCGCCATTTTCAGCTATGGCGGCGTCTCCGGCGGCCTGCGCGCGGCGCAGGCGCTGAAGCCTCTGTTGGCCGCCGTGGGGATCATGCCGATCCCCGAGGGCGTCGCGCTGCCGATGTACCAGAAGCTGCTTGACGAGAACGGTGCCTTCAGCGCCAGCGACCAGGTGGCGGGTGGCGCCAGGACCATGCTGGACGAGCTGTTGCGCTGGAGCGAGGCGTTGAAACCGATGCGCGCCGGCTGAAAGAGCAGGTTTGGCCGAGTGCCTCGCTTGCTCGCGCCATAAAGAGGTGGAATGGTCGGCAAGGGACTGAGCCGGGGGCGGTTCGACTTGCGTTTGCTGTTTGCCTTGCTGCTGATGCTCGCGACCATCGTCACCGCGGCGGCGGAACGGCGCGTGGCGCTGGTCATCGCCGAGGATGACTACCGGCTGGTCCGGCCGCTTGCCAATCCCCTGCATGATGGCGAGGCCATGCAAGCGGTGCTGAAGAAACTCGGCTTCGAGGTCGTGCTCGAAACCAATCGCGACCTCAGGCGCATGCGGCGCGCCCTCGACGATTTCCGCGAGGATGCCAAGGGCGCCGATGTGGCCTTGGTCTATTTCTCCGGCCATGGTGTCGAAATCTCCGGCGACAACCGGCTGCTGCCGGTCGATGCCGACTCCTCCTCGCTCGATCAACTGGACAAGACCAGCCTGCCGCTGGAAGAGGTGCGCGACGCCGTCGCCGCCACCGCGAAGGTCGGGCTGATCGTGCTCGACGCCTGCCGCAGCGATCCGTTCTCGGGGAGCAGTGGCAACGGTCGCGGCGCGACCTCGCTGGCGAAGGAAGTCGTCAACAAGGTCAAGCCAGGCCTCGGCCGCGTCGGGCGAGCGGAAAACATCCTGTTCGCCTTTTCGGCCGCACCCGGCGAGGCGGCCGCCGACGGCACCGGGCAAAACTCACCCTTCACGACGGCGCTGACCAAATATCTCGGCACGGACGGGCTCGAGATCCGCTCGGTGCTGACCTTGGTGCAGCAGGAGGTCTATGACCTCACACGCGGCAAACAGCTGCCCTATGTCGAAAGCGGCCTGCCGAAGCTGTTCTTTGCCGCTGAGGCCAAGGAACAACTGCCGGAGCGCGAACGCCTGCTGCTGGCCATGGCCGATGTGACTCCGCAAATGCGCGGCGAGGTCGAGCAGATCGCCAACGACGCCGACATGCCGCTGGCGCCGCTCTATGGCGCGCTGATCAGCGCCGACGCCAGCCATCTCTCCGCCGGCAGCCTGAACGCCCGGCTACGCGAGGCTGCCGACGCCTTCGTCAAGGTGCGCAGCGAAATGAAGGCGCTCGCCTCCGACGATCCGCAGGTGGCGGAGTTGCGCAAGCAGGCCGAGGAACAGCTTTCGCTCGGCGCCTTCGATGGCGCCCGCGCCCTTCTCGCCAAGGCAGCCGACATAGACAATGTTTCGCGCCAGGCGCTGAAGGTCAATTTCGTCAGCCGCACCCTGTCCGAGGCCGCGACGCTTTATCTGTCCGGCGGTGCGGCGCGCGCCGACTTCGACTACGCCACCGCCATCAAGGACTATGAAACGGTGCTCTCGCTCTATGGCGAGGCTGGGCAGTCCTCATTGGCGCTGGAGGATGCCGACCGTCAGATCCGCACCCTGGACGAACTCGGCAAGCTCTACACCCTCGTCGGCAACACCGACGCCGCGGGCCGCGCCTTTTCGGCGCTGGTATCCAATCTCGAATTGCGCTCCGCCCGGGAAACCGATCCGAGCGTCAAGCGCGACTTTGCCGTCAGCCATATCAAGCTCGGCAATATCAGGATGGCGCAAGGCGACCTGCCGGCCGCGCTGGAGAATTACCGGACCGCCAGATCCATGCTCATGGATTTGACCGCGGCCGAGCCCGGCCGCCTGCCATGGTTCGGCGATTTCGCCATGGCCGACGACAAGATCGGCAACGTGCTGGTGACGCAAGGCGATCTGGCGGGCGCCTCGCAGGTCTATCAGGAAAGCCTGTCGATCAAGAAACAGCTCGCCGCCAACGAACCCGAACGCGCCGAACTGCAACGCGACCTCACCATTACCTATGACGAGATCGGCAATCTGGCGCACAGCGCCGGCCAGTTCGACAATGCCGAGGCGGCCTATGAGGAGAGCCTGAAGATCCGGCTGGCGCTGGCAGGGAAGAAGCCGCAGGATGCCGAGCGCCAGCGCGACGTCTCCGTCAGCCATGAGACGATCGGCGATCTCAAGCGCGAACGCGGCGATGCCGCCGGTGCGCTCGCGGCCTACCAGGCGAGCCACGTCATCGTCGACCAACTGGTTGGCCGCGATCCCGACAACAGCGAGCTGAAACGCGACCTGTCGGTCGGCAACGCCAAGATCGGCAATGCGCTGAGCGACCAGGAGAAGTGGCCGGACGCACTCGCCGCCTATCAAGAAGCGCTCCGAATATCCCGCGTGCTGGCAGGGAGCGATCCGAACAACACCGACTGGCAGCGCGACCTTTCGGTATCCATTGAAAAGGTCGCGGGGGTTCTCGCCATTCAGGGCGATCAGAACGGGGCGCTGAAAGCCTATATGGACAGTTTCGCCATCGCCGACAGGCTGGCGAAGCTCGATCCCGGCAATGCCGACTGGCAACGCGACCTGTCGATCACGCTGTCCGAGATCGGCATGCTCAAGGTCAAGCAGCGCGACGTCAAAGGTGCACGGCAGGCCTTTCAGGACAGCCTCGCCATCCGCCAGCAGCTTGCCCGGTCCGACCCTGACAACGCGACATGGCAGCGCGACCTGGTGGTCGCCATGGTCGGCTACGCCCAGGTCGCCAGGAACCCCAAGGTGGTCCTCTCCCAGGCGCTCGACATGACGCTGGAACTCGAGCGGACCGGGCGGCTGGCCCCGCGATACAAGTTCATGATCAAGTTTCTCAGGGAGCGCGTGGCCAAGGCGAAATAGCGCCCGTCGGGAGCCAGCCCTGGACAGCCGGCTCATCCCCGGGGAAATGCCCGCAAACCTTGGAAAAACCGCCTTTAGCGCCTATATCTAGTGCATATCAGACGCGCGATTCGGGGCCGATTTTTCGCGCTGTACAAGCGGCATCTAGACAATAGGTTTTCATGAGCGACCAGACCGAGAACACCAACGGCGCCGAGGCCGAATACGGCGCCGATTCCATCAAGGTTTTGAAGGGGTTGGATGCTGTCCGCAAACGCCCTGGCATGTATATCGGCGATACCGACGACGGTTCCGGCCTGCATCACATGGTCTACGAGGTGGTCGACAACGCCATCGACGAGGCGCTGGCAGGCCACGCCGACCTCGTCACCGTGACGCTCAACCCCGATGGTTCGGTGACGGTAATCGACAATGGCCGCGGCATTCCGACCGATATTCACACCGGCGAAGGCATTTCGGCCGCCGAAGTGATCATGACGCAGCTGCATGCCGGCGGCAAGTTCGACCAGAACTCCTACAAGGTGTCGGGCGGCCTGCATGGCGTCGGCGTCTCGGTGGTCAACGCCCTTTCGGCATGGCTGAAGCTCAAGATCCGCCGCAACGGCCAGATTTATGAAATGAGCTTCACGCACGGCAATGCCGATGCGCCGCTGAAGGCGACGGGCAGCTACGAGCAGGACAAGCAGCCAGGCACCTATGAGGGCCGCAGCGGCAGCTCGATCACCTTCTTTCCGTCGGCCGAGACCTTCACCATGGTCGAGTTCGACTTCGGCACGCTGGAGCACCGGCTGCGCGAACTCGCCTTCCTCAATTCCGGCGTGCGCATCGTTCTGACCGATGCCCGTCACGCCGACATCGTGCGGCATGAACTGCACTATGATGGAGGCCTCGAAGAGTTCGTCAAATATCTCGACCGGGTCAAGAAACCGCTGATCGAGAAGCCGATCGCCATCAAGGCCGAGCGCGACGGCATCACCGTCGAAGTGGCAATGTGGTGGAACGACAGCTACCACGAGAACGTGCTGGCCTTCACCAACAACATACCGCAACGCGATGGCGGTACCCATCTGGCCGGCTTCCGCGGCGCGCTGACGCGCCAGATCACCGGCTATGGCGAATCCTCGGGTCAGACCAAGAAGGAAAAGGTCTCGCTGATCGGCGACGATTGCCGCGAGGGCCTGACGGCGGTGCTGTCGGTCAAGGTTCCTGACCCGAAATTCTCCTCGCAGACCAAGGACAAGCTGGTCTCATCGGAAGTGCGGCCGGTGGTAGAGGGGCTGGTCAACGAGGCGCTCGGCACCTGGTTGGAAGAGCATCCGACCGAAGGCAAGGTCGTCATCGAGAAGGTGATCCAGGCCGCGGCGGCGCGCGAAGCCGCGCGCAAGGCGCGCGACATAACCCGCAAGACCTCGCTCGGCGTCACTTCGCTGCCGGGCAAGCTGGCCGACTGCCAGGAGCGCGACCCGGCAAAATCGGAAATCTTCATCGTCGAGGGTGACTCGGCCGGTGGCTCGGCCAAGGGCGGCCGCTCTCGCCAGAACCAGGCCATCCTGCCGCTGCGCGGCAAGATCCTCAATGTCGAGCGCGCCCGCTTCGACCGCATGCTCTCGTCCGACATGATCGGCACGCTGATCACCGCGCTCGGCACGTCTATCGGCAAGGACGAGTTCAACGCCGACAAGCTGCGCTATCACAAGATCATCCTGATGACCGACGCCGACGTCGACGGCGCCCATATCAGAACGTTGCTTCTCACCTTCTTTTTCCGGCAGATGCCGGAGTTGATCGAGCGCGGCCATCTCTATATAGCCCAGCCGCCGCTCTACAAGGTGACGCGCGGCAAGAGTTCGCAATACATCAAGAATGAGAGCGCCTTCGAGGAATTCCTGATCGATTCAGGGCTGGAGGAAGCCTCGCTCACGCTGGGCTCGGGTGAAGTGCGGACCGGACAGGACCTGCACAGTGCCGTTGACGATGCGCTGGCTGTCCGCCAGCTGATCAACGGCCTGCACACGCGCTACAACCGCAATGTCGTCGAGCAGGCGGCGATCGCTGGCGGTCTCAACCCCGAGGTCTTCGGCGATCTCGGCCGCGCCAATGCCATGGCGGAGCGGATCGCACAACGCCTCGACATCATCGCCGAGGACACCGAGCGCGGCTGGACCGGCCGCATGTCGACCTCGAACGACGGCAGCGGCGGCTATGTCTTCGAGCGCACCGTGCGCAGCGTCAAGGAATACGCCCATCTCGACATGGGGCTGATCAATTCGGCCGATGCCCGCCAGCTCGACCGCTACGCGCAGCGCCTCAGCGAAGTCTACGGGACGCCGCCGGTGTTGCGGCGCAAGGATGTGGCCGAAACCGTTTCGGGGCCGCTGGCACTGCTCAACGCCGTCTTTGCGACCGGCCGCAAGGGCCTGACCATGCAGCGCTACAAGGGTCTCGGCGAGATGAATGCCGAGCAGCTCTGGGAGACAACGCTCGACCCGAATGTGCGTTCGCTGCTCCAGGTCAAGGTCAACGATGCGACCGATGCCGACAGCCTGTTCTCGCGGCTGATGGGCGACGAGGTCGAGCCACGGCGCGAATTCATCCAGGACAATGCGCTGTCGGTGGCCAATCTGGATATTTGATGCATGTTGCCCAAAACCGCACGGCGGTTTTGGCGGAACGAGATGCACAAGAACTTAAAGCCGCGTCGCCTGAATCCGCTTCAGTGCGACGCGCTTCGAGACTGTAGCGATGCGCTGAAGAAGCTTGCCAGGGCGGCGTTCAGGCGCGCTCCCCTGCCAGTCCTTCCAGCATGGAATCGATCCAGCCGGCTTAGCTAGGCTGGCCGGCACCATTGGCAGGCAGGGACGAAGCCCCGGATTCCGCCTGTCTGGACCTATGGGCCAAATCCCAACACCATGATCGCTTGAGCTATTTGTGCGAAGCGGCGCTCCGAATTGTTCCATCGCCGGCAACCAAATCATTTTATAGCCCGCCGGAACGGAAGTCCTCTCGGGACATTGTGACAACATCGATCACAATTTCTCACAGGAGGCCTTCATGGGACGTGGCATTTTGCTCTGGTTGCTCGGCATTCCGATTCCGATCATCATCCTCATCATGCTGTTCGTACGGTAGGGGGCATTGATGCAGCCCACCGTATCGGCCATCGACCTATCCGCGTCAGAAGAATCCTCCGCTACAGCCGTCAGCTGGGGACCGATCATTGCCGGCGCCTTCGCGGCCTCGACATTAACCTTCGTCCTGATGCTGCTCGGCTCGGGTCTGGGCCTCAGCATGGTTTCGCCATGGTCAGGCTCGGGTGCGTCGGCTACCACCTTCGCGGTATCGACGGCGATCTGGCTGATCGTCGTGCAGTGGCTCTCCTCCGGCGTCGGTGGCTATCTTGCCGGACGCCTGCGCACCAAATGGGTCGGGATCCATACCGACGAGGTCTATTTCCGTGACACCGCTCACGGCTTCCTCGCCTGGGCATTGGCCACCTTGCTTGTGGTTGGCGTGCTGGGCTCGGCGCTCTCCGCTGCACTTGGTTCCGGCGTGCAGGCGGTTTCCACAGTGGCGTCGGGCGCTGCCATGGGTGCCTCGGCTGGCGCCTCCGCCAATGCCGGCGGCGCGTCGGCCAACAATGCGACTTCCTATCTGGTGGATTCGCTCTTCCGTCCGGCCGATCCGGCCAAGCTCGCAGGAACCAATCCGGACAGCGACGCCGCCGCGGTCGGGCAGGCCTCGCGCATCCTGGTCGCCAGCGCCGCGGCGGGCGAGATTTCGGCCGACGACAAGACCTATCTGTCGCAACTGGTTGCCGCCCGCACCGGTCTTTCGGAGGCCGACGCCAAGGCGCGTGTCGATGCAATGGTCGCCAAGGTGGAAGACGCCAAGGTGAAGGCCAAGCAAGCCGCCGACACCGCCCGGAAGGCCAGCGCGACCTTTGCCTTGCTCGGCGCCTTGTCGCTTGCCATCGGCGCCTTCATCGCCAGCGCCGCCGCGGCCCTCGGCGGCAGGCAGCGCGACGAAGAGGAAGCAGTGTTCCTGACCAGCCGCTGAACCCAGGCACGCTCCCGAAAATGAAAGAGCCCGGTTTCGCTGAAGCCGGGCTCTTTGCTATTCTGATAGCGGCGTTTGTGCGATCGGCCGGATCAGTGATCCATGGCCTTGACGATCTCTTCCGTCATCTTCTTGGCGTCGCCGAGCAGCATCATGGTGCCGTCCTTGTAGAACAGCGTGTTGTCGATGCCGGCATAGCCGGAGCCGAGCGAGCGCTTGACGAACAGGCAGGTGCGCGCCTTGTCGACGTCGAGGATCGGCATGCCGTAGATCGGCGAGGACTTGTCGTCGCGCGCGGACGGGTTAGTGACGTCGTTGGCGCCGATGACATAGGCGACGTCGGCCTGCGCGAACTCGGAGTTGATGTCCTCCAGTTCGAAGACCTCGTCGTAAGGCACATTGGCTTCGGCCAAGAGCACGTTCATGTGACCAGGCATGCGGCCGGCAACGGGGTGGATGGCGTATTTGACGTCGACGCCATTGGCCTTGAGCTTGTCGGCCATTTCGCGCAGCGCGTGCTGGGCCTGGGCGACCGCCATGCCGTAGCCCGGCACGATGATGACCTTCTGCGCGTTCATCATCAGATAGGCGGCGTCATCGGCCGAGCCCTGCTTGACCGTGCGCTCGATGCCGTCATCAGCCGCTGCGGCCGTCTCGCCGCCGAAGCCGCCGAGGATGACCGAGATGAAGCTTCGGTTCATGCCCTTGCACATGATGTAGGACAGGATGGCGCCCGACGAGCCGACCAGCGCGCCGGTGATGATCAGCGCCAGATTGCCTAGCGTGAAGCCGAGTGCCGCGGCGGCCCAGCCCGAATAGGAATTCAGCATCGAGACGACGACCGGCATGTCGGCGCCGCCGATCGGGATGATCAAGAGGATGCCGAGCACCAGCGAGGCGGCGACGATCAGCCAGAAGACCAGTTTCGATTCGGTCGTGACCAGCAGCACGATCAGCACGACCAGCGCGATGCCGAGGGCGGCGTTGATGAAATGGCGGCCGCCGATCATGATCGGCTTGCCCGACATGCGGCCATCGAGCTTCAAAAAGGCGATGACCGAGCCGGTGAAGGTGATGGCACCGATGGCGACGCCAAGGCTCATTTCGACCAGGGCCTGGGCATGGATGTCGCCCGCCGTGCCGATGCCGAAGCTTTCCGGCGCATAGATGGCCGCGGCCGCCACCATGACGGCGGCAAGGCCGACCAGCGAGTGGAAGGCCGCAACCAGCTGCGGCATCGAGGTCATGGCGATGCGGCGCGCGGTGACGGCGCCGACACCACCGCCAATGGCGAGGCCGAGCACGATCAGGCCGAAGCGGCCGGCCGACGGGGTTGCCAGCGCCAATGTGGTGGCGATGGCGATGCCCATGCCGATCATGCCGTAGAGATTGCCCTGGCGGCTGGTGGTCGGATGCGACAGGCCGCGCAGCGCCAGGATGAACAGGATGCCGGAGACCAGATAGAGGAAGGAAGCGAGATTGACGGTCACGTCACTTTTCCTTCTTCTTGTACATGGCCAGCATGCGCTGGGTGACGAGGAAGCCGCCGAAGATGTTGACCGAAACCAGCATCAGGGCGACGAAGCCGAAACCGGCGGCAACGCCGGAGGCAGCAATGCCGACAGCCAGCAGCGCGCCGACGACGATGACCGACGAGATGGCGTTGGTGACGGCCATCAGCGGCGTGTGCAAAGCGGGGGTGACCGACCAGACCACGTAGTAGCCGACGAAGATCGCCAGCACGAAGATGGCGAAACGGAAGACGAAGGGATCGATGGCGCCGCCGGAAAGTGCGTGCGCGGCATCACCCGCCGCTTCGGCACCGCCCGGCGCATTTGCCAGGTTCTGCACCGCCAGCCGGACGGCGGCACTTGCCTGATCGAGCTGGTCGAGGGCTTTCTGCAGGGTCTGATCCATCACGCGGTCCCTTTCGACTTGGGCGAGGACGACTTGGATGCGGCGGTTTTCCTGGGCGCGGCCTTTTTCGGCGCGGCAGGCGTGGAAGCATCGGCGACCATGGTCGTGGCCGGGATCGCGGCCGGCTCGACACGAGGCTGCTGGTCGGCCTTGGCGAAAGCGGGATGAACAACCTTGCCGCCGTCGGTCAGCATCGTTGCCTTGACCAGGTCGTCGTCTCGGTTGATGGCAAGTGTCTTCGTGTTCTTGTCGACCAGCGTCTCGAGGAAAGCGAACAGGTTCTTGGCATAGAGCAGCGAGGCGGATGCGGCGACGCGGCCCGGCACATTGAGGTGGCCGACGATCTTCACATTGTTGGCCGTGGTGACGACCTTGCCCGGCTCGGAACCTTCGACATTGCCGCCGCGCTCGACGGCGAGATCGACGAGCACCGAGCCCGGCTTCATCGAGGCGACCATGGCGGCCGAGACCAGCTTCGGCGCCGGACGGCCGGGGATCAGCGCCGTGGTGATGACGATGTCCTGCTTGGCGATGTGCTCTGATGTGAGCGCCGCCTGCTTGGCCTGGTATTCCTTCGACATTTCCTTGGCGTAGCCGCCCGCGGTTTCCGCGGCCTTGAACTCGTCATCCTCGACGGCCAGGAATTTCGCGCCGAGCGAAGCGACCTGTTCCTTGGCGGCGGGGCGCACGTCGGTGGCGGTGACGACCGCGCCGAGGCGGCGCGCCGTGGCGATCGCCTGCAGGCCGGCGACGCCGACACCCATGATGAACACCTTGGCCGCCGGCACGGTGCCTGCCGCCGTCATCATCATCGGCAATGCGCGATCATATTCCGAAGCGCCGTCGATCACCGCCTGGTAGCCGGCAAGGTTGGCCTGCGAGGACAAAACATCCATCGATTGCGCGCGGGTGATACGCGGCATGAATTCCATCGAGAAGGCGGTGACACCGGCCTTGGCCAGGGCCGCTACGGCGGCGTCATTGCCGTAAGGATCCATGATGGCGATCACGGCGGCGCCGGATTTGTAGCTCTTCAGTTCGGCTTCCGTCGGCCGGCGCACCTTCAGCACGACATCGGCCTTGGCGACATCGGAGGCCTTGCCGATGGCGGCACCTGCCTTGGCAAACTCCTCGTCGGGGATGCGCGACCTTGTGCCGGCACCGGTTTCGACAACCACATCGAAGCCAAGCCCCGCAAGCCGCTTGACCGTATCGGGCGAGGCCGCGACACGCGGCTCGTTCGCGTCAAGCTCACGAGGGATGAAAACCGTCTGTCCCACCGCATGATCCTTTCGGCTGGAACCTGTTTGCGCAAAGTGTCGGCCGGAACATCCGGCGACGTCAATGGCAACGGGGTTTTGGAAGGTCTATCGCAGAATGAAGGCGCCGGCGGCCATAATCAGGAAGAACAGGATAAGCGCCGAGAAGAAGCCGCCAGCGAAGAAGCCGAAAGCCATCGCCAGAAGAAGCGCGCCGCAGAAAAGCGACCCGTATTTGGCCAGCGCGAGAAAGCCCGCATAGGTGCGGTCATGTTCGGCATAGTCCATCTTCGCGCCCAGTTCGACAGGACCGGTCGGCGAGTGATCAGCCATAGGAATACCCCTTCGAAGACATCTTTCAGGCACATAGCGAAAAGCCGGGCCGAGGGCAATGGCGCTATTGCCGCATCGCTGCCGACAACTGCCTCAAGGGAACATTGAAACTGCGGAAAATTGAACCTGCAGGCATATTCCGGCCAGGGACAGCCTTCGCGCCAGGCTTGATCGTCAGCCTCAGCCGGCGAGGTGCGGGAAAAGACCGAGCAATCCAACGACGATCAGATAGAGCGCGACGATGTAGTTCAGCAGCCGTGGCATGATGAGGATCAGCACGCCGGCGATCAGCGAGATAAGCGGCGTGAGCGCGAGCTGGGAAATATGCATGTCGGGATCCTTTCCAGAAGCGATGCCACCAACTTGCGGCTATGTCGCCCTATACAACGCCGTCACGCCAGGAAGGCTCCATCGTGATGCACGTTGCCCAAAAGCCGAGGCCGGTTCAGAGCGGAGGACATGCCCGAGGAGGCGACCAAGGACCGCTTTGGCTCAGGCTGCTTCGAAATACTTGGCGGTGGGCAAGATGGTCAGCGGTGCCAGCTCGCCCCTGTTGGGACGTTGGAAGAGCATGCGTTGCTCGAATGCCGTCGAGTTGAAGAACGGAAAGCGATCCAGCGTCGCCTGCATGTTCTCGGAGCACTTCGACTGGAAGAGATGCACGGGGACGGTGAGGCCGGGATAATTTCGCGGAGGCACCGCCTGCTCCGATCGGAAGATGCGATGATAGAAGGCGGAGTGTTCTTCCTTGATCGCCGTCAGGCAATAGGTCGGCTTGAAATGGCTGCAAGCAACCACCGCCAGCCTGAGAGTGACATACGGCAGCACGCGCAAGCTGCTCGACCACTCGAGATCGGCCGCGAACCGGCTCGGATCGACGAAAGTCTCGCCAGTCGCCAGTCGCCGCGCCAGCACGTCGCCGAAAACATCGGTGCTGGGCGACACAGGATATCTTGCGCTGGCGTAGTGGATTCTGATGGTGCTGACGAGCGCGCCGTCGAAGAAGACGCCGAAGCGGTATGAATTGGGCAGGTCGTCGAAGTCGTCCTTCACCATGCGGGAGGCATCTGGCTTGACCATGCCGGCGTGAAGATAGGAATTGTAGCGAAGCCTATAGATCGCCTCTAGATCCTCGGCGCCATCGCAAAGGCGATACTCCACATGCTCCAGAACATCCATGACGTGATCTGAAAACACTGAGGGGCTGTTCTTGCCCTTGCCCGCAGCCGCCGCAACGGGCGTACCCAACAACTTGTTTTCCATTCTGTCCTCGCACCGCCGCATAACGACAATAGCGAAGCACAGGAGGAACCAGAAGCAAAATTCCGAGCTTTTGCGTTTACTCTAAATTAACGTTAACAAATGGTAAATTGCGGGCACAGGAAGATCCGGGTCTTGATGACTGGATTTCAGGGGGCGGCGCGCTTGGCGATCGGCTGCAATTCGGCGGCGAAGGGCCAGGTTACATTGGACATGGTTTCGATGCCCGACGCGCTGAGTGCGGCACCGAACAGGAAGCCCTGGACAAGATCCGGTTTCACCGAATGCAGCAGTATCTTGAGCTGCTCGAATGTCTCGACGCCTTCGATGGTGACGGTGAGACCCAGGATACGGGTCAGGTCGACGACGCCCTTCAACAATTCCAGCGAGCGCGGATTCTGGGTAACATCCATCACGAATGAGCGGTCGATCTTGATCTTGTCGAGAGGCAGCTTGTGGAGATAGCTCAGGCTGGAATAGCCGGTGCCGAAATCGTCGAGGGCGATGCGCACGCCAAGCCGCTTCAGTTCCTCGATATATTGACGCGTCTGCGACTTGTCGTCGAGCAGCGCGGTTTCGGTGACTTCGATCTCCAGCCGGCCGGCGGCGAGGCCTGAACTGGCCAACGCATCGCGGACCTTCTGGATGACATCGCCATTGCGGAAATCCCTGGCGGAAAGGTTGACCGAGACGCTGGTCTGGTCAGGCCATTTGGCGCATTCGGCGCAGGCCGCCTGGAGCACGAAAGTGCTGATCTCGGAAATGATTCCCATCTCCTCGGCCAGCGGGATGAAGATGCCGGGGGAAATCGGCCCGAGATCGGGATGGTCCCAACGGCAGAGTGCCTCGCAGCTGGCGATGCGCATGGTCTTCATCGCCACGATCGGCTGATAGACAACCCGCAGGTTCTTGCTTTCCACGGCGGTGCGCAGATCCGCCTTCATCAGCTGACGGTTGCGGAACGCGGCGTCCATCGCCGCCTCGAACAGCCGCCAGCCGTTCTTGCCGAGTTCCTTGGCCTTGTAGAGCGCCAGGTCGGCCTTGACGATCATGGCGTCGACGTCGGTTCCCTCGACCTTCGACAGCACCGCGCCGGCGCTGGCCTGGATCCGCAAGCCGTGGCCGGCGACGTCGACCTCACCCTGCAGGTCGGCGAAAATCTGGTCGAGCAGGCTGGCGAGATGGCTTTCGTCCTCGATGCGATCGAAGAACATCATGAATTCGTCGCCGCCGAAACGGCTGACGGCAATGCCTTGCCCAGCGATCGCCGAGAGCCGTTCCGCGACGGCATAGATCAGGCCATCGCCGACAGGATGGCCGAGCGTGTCGTTGACGCTCTTGAAATCGTCGAGGTCGATCACCGCCAGGCCGCACAGGCGGTCACGCTCGCCGGAGGCCATCAATTCGCCGACCAGTTCGTGGAAATAGGCGCGGTTCGGCAGGCCGGTGAGGTTGTCGTAGCGCGCCATGAAACGGATTTTTTCCTCCGTCTCGACACGCGCCGTCACGTCTTCAAAGGTGATGACGCCCAATTCCTGGTTGCCCTCGCGGGCGGAGAATTCAAAGTGCTGGCCATTGGAAAAGGAAACCAGCACCTTGCGGTCGCGGCCTTCGCGCAAGGCGCGCGTCAGCTGCGCCTCGATATAGCGGCAGTCCTTCGGTGCCAGCATGCCGCCGGCAACGCCACGCAACAACAGTGAATGGATCGACCGCCCGAGCAACTGGTCGGGCGATTTCAGCGACATCAGACGGGCGGCCTCGGCGTTGCCGACGACCACCTTGCCGTCCGGACCGAGCATGACCAGGCCATGCGACATGGTGTTGAGGGCGCGGTTGAAGCGCTGCGCGATCTGTCTCGCCTGCTTGTGTCCAACAACGGCCGAAAACAGCACATTGCGGACGTGGTCGGCGCTGCCCTTGATGATGAACATGAAGGGGATGATCAGCAGGCCCAGCACGACATAGGGTAAGTCGAACCTGAGGATGAGCGCCGCGGCGATCGGCCCGACGAAGGTGACCGCAAAGATCATGACCATGCGCGGCGAGCCGTAATTTCGGCCGACGACGGTCACCAGGGAGGCCATCGTCACCGACAGCGCCCCGATCTCGGCATAGGAGTCCGAATAGACATAGATGGAAATGAAGCAAAAGAACCCGAGCAACAACCCCTGAAGGCTACCCTTCAGGATGTATTCGCGCTCCCACTTCGTTGCATCGGCGGCGTCGCGAATCTCGCCGCCCGAGCGGTGGAATCGCCGCAGGCTGAAGTAACGCCAGACGCCGATGCCGAGCAGAGCGCCGGCGAGAACCAGGAAAATAGGCTGGCCGTGGCGCCAGTAGACCATGAGGCTGATCGTGGCGTGGCAAAGCGCGCCGATAACCAGCATATGCGCGTTGTCGAACAACGAGCGCACAAACTGGATATAAACATCCACTGGGATGTTATCGGTCTTTGTTTTGCCCATTACTGGCGCCCAATGAGCCCCAGCCTTGGCATAGTCCCATTAAAAAACCTTTAGCCTGGGCTGAAACGCCTGATTTTAGGCGCTTTTTGGATCATTCGGCGGCCTGAAGTTCCGGCCTTGCGGATGCTTTTGCCAAGCGATCGAGCAGCCTTTGGCGCTCGCCCAGGGCCTTTTCGGCGGTGGCCTGCCGGACATGGCCATAACCGCGGATGAGCGCGGGAACCGAAACGAGAGCGACCGCCGCATCGGCCTTATCGGGTGCCAGCGACTTGGCGACGAGCTGCAGATCACCCTCGTACTGTGCCAAAAGCTGCCGTTCCGCACGCCGTTCGGCGGTGTAGCCAAAAAGGTCGAAAGCAGTGCCACGCAAGCCCTTCAGCGCCGCCAGCAGCTGAAAACCCTTCATCATCCAGGGGCCGAAGCTCGACTTCCTCGGTTTGCCATCATTGCCGCGACGTCCCATGAGCGGCGGCGCGAGATGGAATTCGAGCTTCTCGTAGCTCTGGAACTGCTTTCCAAGCTCGGCGGCAAAGGAGCCGTCGGTGTAGAGCCGAGCCACCTCGTATTCGTCCTTGATCGCCATCAGCTTGAACAGGTTCCTCGCCGCCGCCTCGGTCACGGCGGTCGAGCCGGGCACGGCCTTGGCCTCGGCGGCGCGCAGCTGCGCCAGCCTGTCGGCATAGCGCTTGCCGTAGGCGGCGTTCTGATAGGAGGTCAGGAAGGCGACACGGCGGGCAATGATCTCGTCCAGCGTCTGCGCGACCGGGGCGGTCTGTCCCGCCTTGCCTTGCTGGGAGACAAGGCCGCGCACGAAATCCGGCTGGTGTGCCGCGCGGCGGCCCCAGCGGAAGGCGGCGATGTTCATCGCCACCGCTTCGCCATTGAGCTCGATGGCCTTTTCGACGGCCTCGGCCGACAGCGGCAGGCCGCCATGCTGGAAGGCAAAGCCGAGCATGAACATGTTGGCGCCCAGCGAATTGCCGAACAGCGATGTGGCGGTGCGGGTGGCGTCGAAAAAATGCGCCTTGTCCTCGCCGGCGGCGGTGCGGATCGCTTTCTTCAGGCGTTCTATGGGCAGCGAGAAATCCGCCGAGCGGGCAAACTCGCCGGGCATGATCTCAGCGGTGTTGGCGAGGAAGATGGTATGGCCCTCGCGTACCGCCGTCAGCACCTTCTTGGCGCCCGACACGACGAGGTCGCAGCCAAGCACGAGGTCGGCCTTCCCCGCCGAAACGCGGATGGCATGGATATCGTCCGGCGTGCGGGCGATGCGGACATGGGTGAACACCGAGCCGCCCTTCTGGGCGAGACCGGCCATGTCGATCATGCCGCACCCCTTGCTCTCGAGATGAGCCGCCATGCCGAGCACGGCACCGACGGTGACGACGCCGGTGCCGCCGACGCCATCGATGATCGCCGCCCAGCCCTCGGCACCCAGAGGAAATTCGGCCGGTGCCGGCACGCCGTCGAGCGGATCGGTCTTGCCGGCCAGGCCCTCGGCTTTCCTGATCTTGGCGCCATGCACGGTGACGAAAGACGGGCAGAAACCGTTGACGCAGGAGAAGTCCTTGTTGCAACTCGACTGGTCGATCTTGCGCTTACGGCCGAATTCGGTCTCGACCGGCTGGATCGAGACGCAGTTCGACTGCACGCCGCAATCGCCGCAGCCTTCGCAGACCAGTTCGTTGATGAAGACGCGCTTGTCGGGATCGGGAAAGGTGCCGCGCTTGCGGCGCCGGCGCTTCTCGGCCGCACAGGTCTGGTCGTAGAGCAGGATCGACACGCCCTTGACGTCGCGCAACTCGCGCTGGACGAGGTCGAGGTCGTCGCGGTGGTGGATGGTGGCGCCGGCGGGGAATTCGGCCTTGCCGGCATATTTGTCGGGTTCGTCGGTGACGATGGCGATCCGGTCGACGCCCTCTGCCCGCACCTGCCTGGCGATCATGTCCACCGTCAGGCCGCCCTCGTGCGGCTGGCCGCCGGTCATGGCCACGGCATCGTTGTAGAGGATCTTGTAGGTGATGTTGGCTCCGCTCGACAGCGCGAAGCGGATCGCCAGCGTGCCGGAATGGTTGTAGGTGCCGTCGCCGAGGTTCTGGAAGATATGATCGCGCTTGGAGAAAGGCGCCTGGCCGACCCATTGCGCGCCTTCGCCGCCCATGGCCGTGAAGCCCAGCGTATTGCGGTCCATCCACAGCGCCATGAAATGGCAGCCTATGCCGGCGGCGGCGATCGAGCCGTCCGGCACCTTGGTCGAGGAGTTGTGCGGACAGCCCGAACAGAAGAAGGGCGTGCGCGAACCGATGTCGGTGGCGTCCGCCAGCATCGCCTGGAACTGGCGCAGCTTCGCCACCCGCGCCGAAATCTCTTCCGAAGGGCCGATGGTTTTCACGATGCGCTCGCCCAGGGCAATGGCAATCTCGTTGGGGTCGAGCGCGCCCTTGGCGGGAAACAGCCAGTCGCCGCGCTCGTCCTTCTTGCCGACGATGACCGGCTGGATGGCGGTACCGTAGAGGTTCTCGCGCAGTTGCACCTCTATCAGCGAGCGCTTCTCCTCGACGACGACGATGGCGTCGAGGCCACGGGCAAAGTCCGCGATGTGCTGCAGGTCGAGCGGCCAGGGGCAGCCGACCTTGAACAGCCGCACGCCGATGCGGTTGGCGGCCGCCTCGTCGATGCCGATATCCTCCAGCGCCTGGCGGACATCGAGATAGCTCTTGCCCAGCGTGATGATGCCGAGCTTCGGGTTGCGGCCACCCGAATAGACGATGTGGTTCAGCCCGTTGGCATGGATGAAAGCGGAGGCCGCGGCACGCTTGTACTCGTGCAGCCGCTCTTCCTGGCCGAGCATGTCGATCTCGTGGCGGATGTTGAGGCCGCCCGGCGGCATGTCGAACTCCGGCAGGACGATGTTGAGCCGTTCGAGCGAGGCGTCGACCGAGGCCGTCGATTCGATGTTGTCCTTGACGCATTTGATCGCCGCCCAGGTGCCGGCGAAACGCGACATGGCAAAGCCATACAGCCCGTAGTCGATGATCTCCTGGACGCCGGCCGGATTGAGGATCGGCACCATGGTGTCGACGAAGAGGAATTCGGTGGCGTGCGCATTGGTCGAGGATTCGGCCATGTGGTCGTCGCCCATGAGCGCGAGCACGCCGCCGTGCCTGGACGAGCCGGCGAGATTGGCGTGACGGAACACGTCGCCCGAACGATCGACGCCCGGCCCCTTGCCGTACCAGACCGAAAAGACCCCATCATGAGTGCCCTCGCCCAGCAGCTCCGTCTGCTGCGATCCCCAGCAGGCGGTGGCGGCAAGTTCCTCGTTGAGGCCGGGCTGGAAGACGATGTCGGCCCCGGCGAGCTGCTTCTTCGCCTTCCACAGCTGCATGTCGAGCCCGCCGAGCGGCGAGCCGCGATAACCGGAGACGAAACCAGCCGTGTTCAGGCCGGCGCGGCGGTCGCGCTCGCGCTGCATCAGGAGCATGCGGATGACCGCCTGTGCGCCGGACAGGAAGATGCGCTCCTTTCCAAGGTCGAACTTGTCGTCGAGCGCGACATCATGCAGCGTCATCGGGCATTTCCTCTGCGAAGGCCGCGGCCAGCAGCCAACGTCGGGATCGGATGGCGCATCCTTTCTCCCCTTGCAAGGCAGGTCAAACAAAATCGAAGGGGCCAGGCCACGCGCAACAAACAGTCCGGCGGGCACCGGACCACGCATGAAACCGTGCGCCGACAGCGCCACGGCGCACGAAAATTCCAGACGAAACCGGTGCGGTCGGAAGCTGTCAGCCGGCTTTCGAGCAGTCCGGCTTCGGCTCGCCCGGCAGCTTGCCGTCGGGATGGCCCGCGAGGTCGGGATTGGCCGTATAGAGCTGGTCGATGACCAGCGGCCGGTCGGGCAGGATCGACTGGTCCTCCGTCGACATCAGCGTGGTGTCGATCGTCTGCAAAACGGTACCGTCGGCGCCCTTGATGCTGATGGCGATGGCATAGGGCTTGTTCTTGACGATGCAGGCCAGCGCCGGGCTCTCCAGGCTCACCTTGTCGAGCTTCGGCCAGACCTTCTGTTCGACCACCAACGGCGCACCGCCGGCAGGGTTCTGGAAGCTGGCAACCGCCACCTGGCCCTCACCCATCGGCTGCAAGGGCCGCAGCGTCACGACGTAGGTTGCCCTGGCGAGACGGTAGTTGAAGACGAATATCTTGCCGGAAACCTCGAACAGCTTGCCCTCGCCGCCGGTATCGCGGCAGCCGCCGAGCGCCGCGGCGGCGATCAAGATGGCGCCGGCAACGAGCGCGCGTGAAAATCCCCTAGGCATCCTTGACCTCATGGGCCGCCAAGCGGCGGCGGCGATAGTGACGACTTGCCTTCTGCCGGTTGCCGCACACCGACATGTCGCACCAAAGACGGCTGGAATTGCGGCTTCTGTCGACAAACAGCCAGGTGCAGTTGGGACATATCCTGAGCCTCGCGATCGTGTCGTCACGCAGCAGCGAGAGTGCCGAAACCGCCAGCGCCGCCTCGAAAGCGATCGGCGTCGAGGGATTCCCGAACGGCTTTCCCGGTACACCGATCTCCGTGCGGCTGCCGGCCAGGCCCTCGGCACAGGCCCGCAGGAAATCCGGCAGATCAGCGGTGGCGAGCGCGCCCTTCGACACCGCGCCGCGAAACAGCCGGTCGGTAGCCTCGCGGATCGACAGCACGACAGGCGCGATTGCCGCCGGTGAGGACACAGCCAGCCGCCTGTCGCCAAGCTCGGCGGCGCGGAAGCCGCTGGCCGCATCGGCAAAGCGGGCGATTTCGACCTGATCGTCGAAGCGGTCGAATGTGCGTTGGGGATCGCCGCGCAGCACGACGGTGTTCGCCGTGTCGAGCGCGAGCAGGCCGCCGGTGAAGCGGTGCGGGGTCCAGGCAACTGTCATATCGCAAAATCTAACCGATAAATCGCGTTTGACAAGTTAGATTCGACGATGCAAACCTCCGATGCGCACGGTATCGTCGCTTTGTCTTGAGCATTTTCGCCGTCCCGGACCACCGCGCATTCCGGGCGTTACGCTTCTGGTGTTGAGCATGCTCTATTTTTTCCAGCAGGTGCTGAACGGGCTGCATTCGGGCGCGCTCTATGCGCTGCTCGCCTTCGGCTACGTGCTGACCAACGGTATCCTGCACCGCACCAACCTCGCCTATGGCGCGCTGTTTGCGTTCTGTGGCCAGGCGATGATCCTGAGCGTCGCCTTCGGCTATCAGGTTCTGTGGCTGACACTGCTGGCGTCGGTGCTGTTCGGGGTCGTCGCGGCGTTCCTCTATGCCGCGCTGATCAGCCATGTCCTGTCGCGCAGCATCTTCGAACCGCTGGCGGACCGCTCGCCCAATGCCATCGTGGTGACCACGCTCGGCATCCTGCTCGTGCTTTCGGAGGCCAGCCGTATCGCCGCCGACACGCATGATCTGTGGCTGCCGCCAATGTTGGCGCAGCCCATCGTCTTCGCCGAAACCTCAGGTTTCAAGGCGACGCTGACGCTGATCCAGGTGCTCGACTGCGCGGTGGTGCTGGCGGCGGTCGCACTCGCCACCTCAGCATTTGCCCACTCCAACTTCGGCCGGTGCTGGCGCGCTGTCTCGGACGATCCACGAGCAGCCGCCCTGTGCGGCGTCGACGTGCGCGGCGTGTTCCGGCGTGCCGTGCTGCTCGGCGGCTTCTGCGCCGCGCTGGCCGGCGTCATGGCCAGCCTCTACTACGGCAATGTCAGCTTCGGCTCAGGTCTGGTCTACGGCCTGAAGATCCTGTTCGTGACAGCGGTCGGCGGCTATCTTTCGCCACCTCGGGCGGCAGTGGGCGCGGCCGCCTTCGGCATGGCCGAATCACTATGGGCCGGCTATTTTCCGGTCGAATGGCGCGATGCGTGGATGTACCTGTTCCTGGTGGCCATGCTGATACTGATCGGCGCCGGCCGCGATACCGGCAAGGTCGTCTGAGCCCATCAGACTTTGCTTGCCCATCAGACTTTGGTTGCATGACGCCGGGGCAGACCGCCCTTGTCCCGCGCCCCCCTTCATCCGATACCGTTTTGCCGCCGCCATCCGTGTTGACCCGTCCTGCCACGCGCGGCATACCGTTGGGCCACGCGGCGTGACGGCAGAAAAAGGGGGAGCCGGCACGCCTCGTATACAAGGGAGGACTGCATGGAAGGGCCGCTCGCTCTGTCGCGAGGCATCGACCGCCTCAACGAATTCATCGGCAAATCGGTATCCTGGCTGATCCTGCTGGCGATCCTGGTGAGCGCGGCCAACGCCGTCATCCGCAAGATGTTCGACACCTCGTCGAATGCGTGGCTGGAACTGCAATGGTACCTGTTCGGCGCCGCCTTCATGCTGGCGGCCGCCTATACCCTGAAGCAGAACGAGCATATCCGCATCGATATCGTCTACGGCCTGTTTTCACGCCGCGTGCAGCACTGGATCGACCTTCTCGGCCATATCCTCTTCCTGATGCCGTTCGTGACGCTGATGGTCGTCTATTTCGTGCCCTACGTGTCGCTGTCGTTCCACAGCGGTGAAATGTCGACCAATGCCGGCGGCCTGATCGTCTGGCCGGCCAAGGCGATCCTGCTGGTCGGCTTTTTCCTGCTGGCACTCCAGGGCATTTCCGAAATCATCAAGAAGATCGCCATCATGCGCGGCGTCATGGACGATCCCAACCCCTTCATTTCCGTGCACGAACAGGCTGAGCTCGAAGCCAAGGCGCTGGCCGACGAGGTGCGCTCGTGATGGAGTTCATCGCCCAGAACATGGCGCCGATCATGTTCGCCTCGCTGATCCTGTTCATGCTGATCGGCTATCCCGTCGCCTTCTCGCTGGCCGCCAACGGCCTGATGTTCTTCTTCATCGGCGTGCTTTTGACGCCCTATTCGGGCGGGGCGATCAACCTCGCCTGGCCGCTGCTCCATGCGTTGCCGGACAATTTCTACGGCAGCCGGGTGATGTCGAACGACACGCTGCTGGCCATTCCGTTCTTCACCTTCATGGGCATCGTGCTCGAACGATCGGGCATGGCCGAGGACCTGCTCGACACGATCGGCCAGCTGTTCGGACCGATCCGCGGCGGCCTCGCCTATGCGGTGATCTTCGTCGGCGCGTTGCTGGCGGCGACCACCGGCGTGGTGGCGGCATCTGTCATCGCCATGGGACTGATCTCGCTGCCGATCATGCTGCGCTATGGCTATGACCGCCGTCTGGCGTCCGGTGTCATCGCCGCCTCCGGTACGCTCGCCCAGATCATCCCGCCCTCGCTGGTGCTGATCGTTCTGGCCGACCAGCTCGGCCGTTCGGTCGGCGACATGTATGCGGGTGCGCTGATCCCGGGCCTCGTGCTCACCGGTCTCTACGCACTCTACATTCTCATCGTGTCGATCTTCCGGCCGAAGATGATGCCGGCGCTGCCGCTCGAAGCGCGCACGCTCGGCCATGGCGTGATTTCGCTGCTGGTGGCGCTGGCGGCGGCGGTAGCCGTCTCCTATGCGGCGTACAGCTATCTGGCACCGACCCATGGCGACAATGCCGACATTCTTGGCGCCTGCGTCGGCGTGATCCTGATCTATGTCGTCGCGATCGCCGACAGAAGGTTGAACATCAACATGATGTCGCGGCTGGCGCAGCAGGTCGTCGTCGTGCTGATCCCGCCGCTGGCGCTGATCTTCCTTGTTCTGGGCACCATCTTCCTCGGCATCGCCACGCCGACCGAAGGCGGCGCCATGGGCGCGGTCGGCGCGCTGGCGATGGCCGCGGCAAAGGGCCGGCTGTCGCTGGACGTGATCAAGCAGGCACTGGCCTCGACGACGCGGCTGTCGTCTTTCGTGCTGTTCATCCTGATCGGCGCCCGCGTCTTCTCGCTGACCTTCTACGGCGTCAACGGCCAGATCTGGGTCGAGCATCTCCTGACCTCGCTGCCGGGCGGCGAAGTCGGCTTCCTGATCGGCGTCAACATCCTCGTCTTCTTCCTGGCCTTCTTCCTCGACTTCTTCGAACTGGCCTTCATCATCGTGCCGCTCTTGGCGCCCGCCGCCGACAAGCTCGGCATCGACCTGATCTGGTTCGGCGTGCTGCTCGGCGTCAACATGCAGACCAGCTTCATGCACCCGCCCTTCGGCTTCGCGCTGTTCTACCTGCGCTCGGTCGCCGCGCGCGTGCCCTATCTCGACCGCATCACCGGCAAGCAGATCGCGCCGGTCACCACCGGCCAGATCTATTGGGGGGCGGTGCCCTTCGTCCTGATCCAGGTGGTGATGATCGGACTGACCATCGCCTTCCCGCAAATGGTGATGCGCTACAAGGGCACGGCGATCGATCCCGGCACGATCGACTACAAGGTGCCGGAAGTACCCGGCCTGTCGCCGCTCGGCGCCCCGCAGGATGGTGGCGCGCCCGCCAGTGGCGGCAGCGCACCGACCGCGCCCGCCACGCCAGACCTGTCGCAACCGCCGAGCTTCGGCGATGCGCCGCCGGCCAAGCCGGCGACACCGGCGCCAGACCTCTCGCAACCGCCGAGCTTCAATTGAGAGGGACGATGCCATGAAAGCGGTGCGGCTGGAGGCCGTGGGCATCATCGCGCTGCGCGAGGTCGTCAAACCTGTCCCTGGCCCGGACGAGCTTCTGGTGCGGATCGAAGCCTGCGGCGTCTGCGGCACCGACCGCCACCTCTTCCATGGCGAATTCCCCTGCCGGCCACCGGTGACGCCCGGGCATGAATTTTCGGGCATCATCGAGGCGGTCGGCAACGGCGTCTCCGGCTTTGCCGTCGGCGACCGCGTCACCGGCGATCCCAACATCGCCTGCGGGAGATGTCCGCATTGCCATGCCGGCCGGGTCAATCTCTGCCGCAATCTCAATGCCATCGGCATCCATCGCGATGGCGGCTTTGCCGAGTATGTCGTTCTGCCGCAGAAGCAGGCCTTCATCCTGCCCGCCGACTTGCCTCCAACGCATGGCGCATTCTGCGAGCCGCTCGGCTGCTGCCTGCATGGCATCGATCTTGCCGCGATCAAGCCCGGCAGTTCGGTGATCGTGCTGGGCGGCGGCGTCATCGGGCTGCTCACCGTGCAATTGGCAAGGCTGGCCGGCGCCACGACCATCATCCTGTCGACCAGACAGGCCTCGCGGCGCGCGCTTGCCGAGGAACTCGGTGCGACGGCGACGGTCGACCCCACCGCCGAAGATGTCATCGATGCCATTTCCGGACCGGCGGGCCTGATGCCGGGCGGCGCCGACGTGGTGTTGGAATGCGCGGGCGTGCGCGAGACCGTCGAGCAATCGATGCGGCTGGCAAGGGCCGGCGGCACGGTCGTCGTCGTCGGCGTGACGCCGCAAGGCATGAAGGCCGAGTTCGAGCCCTTCGACCTGCTGTTCAGGGAATTGAAGGTGGTTGGATCCTTCCTCAACCCCTACACGCACCGCCGCGCCGCCGAGCTGATCGCGTCGGGCGCGATCGAGATCGAGCGGCTGATCTCCAGGCAGGTGCCGCTCGAAGAGGCGGCTGACGTGATCGCCAATCCGCCGGCGCCGGGCGAGGTCAAGGTGCTGGTGGTGCCAGGCCTCGGCTGAAGCGATTGCCTTCGCAAATTGTCAATTACGAGTGTTAGCGCTGCCCCTCATCGCCCTGCCGGGCACTTCTCCCCGTATAGCGACGGGGAGAAGGACGCCTCCGTCGCCGGTTTCGCCAGTTGCCAACGTTGCAGGAAGATGCGCCAAGGGTGCGGCAGCCACCTTCTCCCCGTCACTAAACGGGGAGAAGGTGCCGGCAGGCGGTTGAGGGGCGGCGCAGGCTTCAGCCATTAGCTGGCGCGAGCCCGAGGTCTTTCCGGATAGTTCTACAGCTTGCCGTTGCGCTGCTGGACCATCATGAAGGTGTCGTAATTGTACTCGGCCACCTGTGCCCAGAGATAGTGCTCCTTGCGGAAGCCCTTGATCGATTCCCAGATCTTCTTGAACGGCGCGTTCGAGGCCTCCATCTCGGCATAGACCTCGTTCGCCTTTTCGAAGCAGGCCGCCATGATTTCCTGGCTGAACGGACGCAGTTTCGCGCCGCCGGCCACCAACCGCTTCACCGCCGCGGGGTTCACATAGTCGTATTTCTGCAGCATGTCGGCATCCGTGGCCTGCGCGGCGGTGTGCAACAGCGATTTGTAGGTCGGCGAAAGCTCTTCGTATTTCGCCTTGTTGAACATCAGGTGGACGGTCGGACCACCTTCCCACCAGCCGGGATAGTAGTAGTAGGGCGCGACCTTGTAGAAGCCGAGCTTCTCGTCGTCATAGGGGCCGACCCATTCGGCGGCGTCGATGGTGCCTTTTTCCAGCGCCGGGTAGATGTCGCCGCCAGCGATCTGCTGCGGCACGACGCCGAGTTTCTGCACCACCTTGCCGGCAAAGCCGCCAATGCGCATCTTGAGGCCGGAGAGGTCGGCGACCGTGTTGATCTCCTTGCGGAACCAACCGCCCATCTGCACGCCGGTGTTGCCGCCCGGCAGCCCGAAAAGACCTTGCGTGGCGAGAAACTCGTTGAACAGGTCAATGCCGCCGCCATGATAATGCCAGGCATTCATGCCGCGCGCGTTGAGTGAAAAGGGAACCGCCGCACCAAGCGCCCATGTCGGGTCCTTGCCCCAGTAATAATATGCCACCGTGTGGCAGGCTTCGACGGTGCCGGCCGTGGTGGCGTCGGCGGCCTGCAGGCCGGGCACGAGCTCGCCGGCGGCAAAGACCTGGATCTGGAAATTGCCGTCCGTGGCTTCCGACAGCATCTTGGAGAAGACCTCGGCGCCGCCATAGATGGTGTCGAGCGATTTCGGGAAGGACGATGCCAGCCGCCATGTAACCTTGGGATTGGACTGGGCTATTGCCGGAGCGGCAAGCGTTGCCGCCGCCGCGGCGCCGAGACCGGTCACGCCGGCCTTGCGAATGAACGAACGACGATCCATGCAGTTCCTCCCTTTTGGATCAACAGACCGACATTCGGGAAATCCTCGGCTTCCCATATCGGTTGGCCGAAACAATACACGGGCAAGAAGCCTAGTCCAGCACGGCGGCCTGATTTGGTAACCAAGCCGTGCGACCCTGCAACTATAGTCTAACAAGGGATTTGGTGGCCCATGCGACACGCCGAAACTTGCCATGGAAAAACCACAGCGGATCGCCTATTTTGAAGCCAGGACCTACCTTGCCAGATGGAAACCAGAGCCAAAATGCAGCAGCCGCTCGTCGCCATATCGACCGACGTCCGTCAGTTCGACAACTACACCTGGCATGCCGCCCCTCAGCAATATCTCGAAGCAGCAATCACCGGTGCGGGCGTGTTCCCGCTGCTGGTGCCATCGTTCGGCGACAGGCTCGACTTCGACGAGCTTTTGTCCTCCGTCGACGGCGTCATGGTCACCGGCTCGAAATCCAACGTGCACCCCTCGCTCTACGGTGGCGATGCCAGCGAAGCCAACGGCCCTTATGATCCGGCGCGCGACGCCACCACGCTGCCGCTGATCCGCCGGGCCATCGAGCGGGGAGTGCCGCTGCTCGCAATTTGCCGTGGCATCCAGGAGCTGAACGTCGCGCTCGGCGGCACGCTGGGCACCGAGATCCAGGAGCGCGAGGGTTCGCTCGACCATCGCGCTCCCGCGAGCGACAAACAAGACGAGCGCTTCGCCATGCACCAGACCATTTCGATCAAGCCTGGCAGCTGCCTGGCCGGCGTGTTCGGTGCCGGAGACATCAAGGTCAATTCGTTGCACCGGCAAGCGATCGACCGGTTGGGGTCGAGGCTTGAGATCGAGGCAGTCGCCACCGACGGCACGGTCGAAGCGGTTTCGGTCAAGGGAGCCCGCGCCTTCGCCGTCGGCGTCCAGTGGCACCCCGAATACTGGGTCAAATCGGACAGCAACTCGGCCAAGATCTTCCGCGCTTTCGGTGATGCGGTGCGCCTGCATGCGGCGGCAAAGGCTGGCGCACGGGCCGCGGCGGAGTAGAAAAGGCGGCGACAATGTCGCCGCCTTCAATCGATATCAGAACTTGTAGCTGAAGCCGACGCGGACAGCTTGAGTCTTCACCTCGGTGGGGTACAGGAAGCCGCTGTCGGTCGCTGGATTGTCGGTGAATTTGCCGAAATCGCTGTAGCGATATTCGACGCGCGTCGTCCAGTTCTGCGTGAATGCATATTCGAGACCGGCGCCCACGGTCCACCCAGCTTTGGTATTGGACGAGTCGTCAGTCGTTCCACCATCGTCGTACTTGGTCTTGAAGTGAGCAACCGCGAGACCGCCAGTCGCGTACAACAGGGCCGGCCCCATCGCATAGCCAAGGCGTGCCCGCAAAGAACCTTGGACGTCGATCTTGGTCTTGATATTGCCGGCAAATTCGGAATCGACGGAGCCACTCATTCCCGAGGCTTCGATGTCGCCTTCAGCGCCAAGAACGAACGAACCGTAAGCCTGGTTGTAGCCAAGATGGATACCGCCGAGCACGCCGTTGGAGCTCCACGAGTCAGCCCAGTCCGAAAAGCCGTTGCCTATCTGGGAATCGTGGCTATCGACATCGCCCCAGCCATAGCCCAGTTGGACGCCGACATAGGGGCCGCTCCATTCATAGACTGCCGGACCGGAGGACAGCGCATCCGCGGCAAAAGCGCTGCCCGGAAGGGCGGCAAGAATGGCTGAAGCGAGCAGAATCGATTTCATAGGAGCACCCCGAAGCTGTGTTGTAGTCTAAACTGCTTCGGTTCCGGCGCAATACGGCCGGGTATCCCATGGATGTTTTCCTATCTGAAGTTGCAAAAAGACCACGCCTTGGCCGGCTAGTGACCGTCGACCGCCAATGACAGCAGCGGCAGCGTGGGCGCGTAGGATTCGTAGCCGTCCCCATCGGCAACGCTGAAAGCGACAATCGGATCGATGCCGTTAGCGCTGAAGGCGACCGTGCCGTCGTTCTGGTCGCGCCAGAATTTCGCCCGCTCGATGCCCGGCAAGAGCCGGCGGCAATTTGGAGCCACCGTCAACAACGACAGCCCATCCGAAATCGCGGCTCCGCGCGTCACCGCGCAGGCCCCCTCGTCGCCATTGGCGACCAGTTTGTAGGTGTTGGATGGCACGGCTTCTTCGGCAACGCTTTCACCGCCGCCTTGAAACATCTGAACGCCGCCAAACAGCGCGGCGGCAGCGATCAAGACGGAAAGCGCTTTCATCATCATTCATCCATTCTTGCGTACGGGATAAACAATGAATTCAAAGGGTTAAGCTGTCGTTAATAAGTGTGGCAAACTGCCACTCAGCCGCGATCCTTGACATGCGCCGTCTCCGGCACCGGTGTCAGCGCCCGGCGTTCGGTGAACCAGGAAACCAGATTGTCGACGCACAGATCGGCCATGGCGCGGCGCGTGTGCTCCGAGGCCGAGCCGACATGCGGCAAAAGAGAGGTGTTGGGGGCGTCGAGCAGCGCCTTGGGCACGTTCGGTTCGTCGGCGAAGACATCGAGCCCGGCTGCAGCAATGGTGCCGTCGGCAAGGGCCGCCGCCAGTGCAGCCTCATCGACCGTGCTGCCGCGGCCGATGTTGACGAAGACACCGTTGGCGCCAAGCGCCGACAGGATCTCGGCATTGACCGCCTTCTGCGTCGAAGCACCGCCGGGCGCCACCGAAATCAGCGTGTCGACCGCTTCGGCAAGGCCTTTCAGAGTCGGGTGGTATTGGTAGGAAAGGCCTTCGACACGAAGCCGGTTGTGGTAGGCGACCGGCAGTCCGAACGCCTCCAGCCGCCGGGCTATGGCCCGTCCGATGCGGCCCATGCCGAAAATGCCGACGCGGCGCGCGCGCAAGGTCAGCCGGCTCAGCGGATAGTTGCCCTTGCGAACCCAACTGCCATCACGCAGCCAGTTTTCCGCGCGCGGCAGGTCACGGATCGTGTTGATCAGCAGCCCGATCGCGGTGTCGGCGACCTCCTCGGTCAGGACGTCGGGCGTGTTGGTGACCATGATGTTCTTGGCCGCCGCATGGGCGACATCTACCGAGTCATAGCCGACGCCGAAGGAAGCGATGAGCTCGAGATTGGGCAGCGCGTCCATCATCGCCGCGCTGATGCCGGCAAAGGAGGCAATGCCACGCACCGTTCGGCGCATCTCCTCGGTGACCAGCGCCGGATCGGCGCGCTCGATCCTCACCTGTTTGAAGGTACGGTCGATACGTCGGACGGCATGGTCGCTGAAGTCCGCCGGTACCAGGATGGCAACGGCCTGCAGTTGGTCGGCCCTGGTCATGTCCGCTCCACCGGTCTGCCGGTCGACTGGCGCACATGCAGCTCCGGCTTGATCAATTCCTGCGAGGGCCGCACCGTCTGTCCGTTGAGCTTGTCGAGCAGCGCGCTGGCGGCGCGACGACCGACCTCGCGCTGGCCGTTCCAGACGGTGGTCAGCGCCGGCGTGGCGATCGCAGCCTCCTCCAGATCGTCATAGCCGGTGACGGAGATGTCGATGCCCGGCACCAGACCGGCACGGGCGATGCCGTTCATCAGGCCGATAGCGACGAGATCGTTCCAGCAGCAGGCGGCGGTCGGCCTGTCCTTCAGCGCCAGGAATTGTCCGGCCGCCTCGAAGCCGGCCTGCTTGGTGCGCGGGCCGGCGATGCGCCAGGACGGCCTGACCTCGAGCCCGGCCGCTTCCATGGCATTGACATAGCCCTGGTAGCGGTCGCGGCCGGTCGAGGTCTGGTCGGTGCCGCCGATCATGGCGATGCGCTTGTGGCCGAGCGAGATCAGATGGTTGGTGGCAAGCCCGGTGCCATAGGCGTCGTCGCCGCGAAAGACCGGCACGTCGGCGCCCTCGACGGTGCGCGCGATCAGCACCGCCGGCAGGCCGTTCTCCTCGGCCATCAGGATGTCGGAAGCAGGCGTGCCGATGGCCGGCGACATGATGACGCCGTCGGCGCCAAGCTGCAGCAGCGTATCGATGAAGGTGCGCTGCTTCTCGAGCTGGTCGTAGTGATTGGACAGGATGAAGGTCTGCCGGCTGCGGTCGAGTTCGCTTTCGATCGAGCGCAATATCTCGGCGAAGAACGGGTTCATGATGTCGTGCACGACGACACCGACAATGCCCGAGCGCGAGGTGCGCAGGCTGGCGGCGCGGCGGTTGTAGATATAACCGATGGCGCGCGCATGTTCCTTGATGCGGTCGCGCGTTGAGCCGGCAACCAGCGGGCTGTCGCGCAGCGCCAGGGACACGGTGGCCGTGGACACGCCGAGTGCATCGGCGATCGTCGAAAGCTTGATTTTTTGTGCCAGCGCCTTGCGCTCCCCGAACGACCCGAATTGCGACCTAAACTGTTTAAAGGCGGCGTTATGCCACCGATCGGGAGCAAATCAAAGTTTTTTTGCCAGCGCTTCCGCCTCGACATCGGAGGCCGCGCGGCTCCGCAGCCGGAGCCGGTGCTCGCGATGGACGATGTAGAGGCCGCTGGCAACGATGATGGCCGCGCCGACCAGCGTCCAGCGGTCGGGAAACTGCTTGAAGACGATCCAGCCGGAAATGATCATCCACACCATCTGCGAGTAGGGATAGGGGGCGAGCGCCGTGGTCGTCGCCAGCCGATAGGCCTGCACCAGCAGCCAGTGCCCGACGCCGCCGAACACGCCAAGCATGAGCAGGACGAACCAATGCCAGCCATCATGCGGCAGCGAGAATGAGAACGGCAGCATGGGCAAAAGCAGCACCGCCGGCGCCAGCGCCGAGAACAGGATCAGGCTTTCCGACGTCTCGGTCGCCGACATGCGGCGCGTCATGATGACATAGAAGCTGTTCGACAGCATCGAGCCGAGCGCGAAGAGATGCCCGATACCGAAGACGCCGACACCCGGCCTTGTGATGATCAGAACTCCGGCGAAGGCGGCGAGGATGGCCAGCCAGCGCCGCCAGCCTGCCCATTCGCCAAGCAGCGGGCCGGCAAGTGCGGTGATCACCATTGGCCCGAAGAAATAGATCGACGTCGTCTCGGCCAGTTGCAGGGAGCGGAGCGCCAGGATGTTGCACATGGTCGAGCCGAACAGGAACACGCCGCGCAGCACATGCGCCGGCAGGTTGACCGGACGAAACCGCATGGGTTGCCGCCAGCCGCGCAGCAGTGCGCCGACCAGCACGACATGCACGGCAAAGCGCACCCAGGCGACGATCAGCGCGGAAACGCCGGCCAGGACGAGATATTTGCTTGAGGTGTCGAGGAAGGTGAAGAAGACATAGGTGGCAAGCATGCACAGGATCGCCACCGGCGGCGTCGCGCTTTCGACATATCTCTGGGAAGCACTCACTTGCAGGCCGGGGAAAAGCTGGGCTGGAACCCACCTTTGCGGGAATTGTGGCTTGCCGGCAAGCCAATTGTCGCCCGCCGCCGCGCCAAAACCGGCTGGCACAACAACAGAAGCCGGCAGGCTCAGTTCAGCCTTCCCCTGCTATGCGTGCATGCGGGCGCCCTTGGTGATCTTGTCGACGAGCTTCTTGTCGGCGCGCAGCGCGACGCCGACCACCTTGGCGTCCTCGGGCGCGAACTCGGCGAAGACGGCGCGGTTGGCGGCATCGAATCCGGTCGAGAACATCTCCTCGACATAGAGCGACGTCGTCGCGCCGCGTTCCAGCGCGCGCCGTTGGATCGCGCTTATCGTCGCCTGGTCGGCCGACAGCACGATGACCGGCTGTATCGACAGGGGGTTGTAGAGATTGCCGGCGCGGTCGCGATAGGGCTCGCCGATGATGTCGGGAAACTGCGCGACGATGCCGCTGGCCAGGAAGGCGGTGACGTTGAGTTTCTGCCAGACGGGCAGGTCTTCCCGCAGGACGATTGCAAATTTCGTATCGAACATGAGAAAATGGACCATTCGAGGTTGAGCCCCCACCGCGAGGCTGAAGGAGACGATGCGTTGGAACTAGACCGCCAAGCCTTCGAGGGTCTTGGACGTTTGTGCGCCGATGCGGCTGAGAACTGCATCATTTCCGCTTCCGACCCCGCGGGGATGGAGCGGATCGAGGCGCGGTTCCACGGCAGTGCCTTCGACCTGCATCGCCATGACACCTACGCGATCGGGGTGACGCTGCAGGGTGTGCAGACCTTTCGCTATCGCGGCGCGGCGCGGCAAAGCCTGCCCGGCCAGATCATCGTGCTGCATCCCGACGAAATGCATGATGGCGGCGCCGGCACCGAGGACGGGCTGCGCTACAGGATGCTCTATCTCGAGCCGTCGCTGATGCTGGATTGCCTTGGCGGCGCGTCCCTGCCCTTCCTCGGGGAGGCCGTCGTGAGCGACGACGCCTTCTGCGCAACGTTGCTCTCGGCACTGGGGCCGCTGCAACAGGAACTCGACGAGCTGTTTGTCGACGACTTCCTGACGCAATTGATGCAGAGCCTGGCGCGGCATGCCGGCCAGCCGGCGAAGCCGATGGCCAGGACGGCCTGGCGGGCCGCCGCACTGGCGCGGGACTATCTCACGGAGAACGTCACGCGCCCCGTGCGTTCCGGCGAACTGGAAGCCATCACCGGGCTGGACCGCTATGCCCTGTCGCGGCATTTCCGCGCCGCTTTCTCGACCAGCCCGCATCGTTTCCTGGTGATGCGCCGGCTTCAGCGCGCGCGGCGGATGATCATTGCCGGCGAACCCTTGGCGCAGATTGCCGTCGAGGCCGGCTTCACCGACCAGAGCCACTTCAACAGGCAATTCAAGAAGGCGTTCGGCATGACGCCGGGACGCTGGTCCTCGCTGAGCCGGGACTCTGCCCCGGCGGCGGCCTGACCGTTGCGATCAGTCGTCCGACTCGGCGTCGTCGTCGATCAGCACCAATTCCTCGTTGGAGAGGTTGGCCTCGATGCGGGCAAGCAGCTTGAACAGCGCCTTCTGATCCTTCTTGTCGAGGCCCTTCAGCGCCTGCTTTTCAGTCTTCTTCACCGACTTCTCGATGGCGCGGATGGTTTCTCGGCCGGTGTCGGTGAGAAAGATGTGCGCCTGGCGGGCATCGGCTTCCGATGCGCGTTTTTCCAGAAAACCCTGCGCCTGCAGCCGGTTGATGGTCTTGGTGATGGTCGGCGGGCGCACGCCAAGGCGACCGGCAAGATTACCCGGCGTCTGGCCATCCTCGCGGTCGAGCGCCAGCATGATCTGGTCCTGGCCGGCATAGAAGCCGTGCGCCAGAAGCCGGGCAGCCAACGCGGTTCTTGCCAGCCTCGCCGCCGAATGCAGCCGGCTCATTGTTGCAGTCTTGTCCGCCTTGGCCATGGTCATCCCTCTTCGGCCGTACCGGTGCGTGGAGCATAGACGCAGCCGGCCGGTTGGCAATCGACGATCAAAAAGATTCCGGCGCTCCAAACAGCTTTGCCGGCAAGCATTGCGGTGTCCGCCGTGGTGATGCCAGATGTTTATTTCAGTTAGATGACAAACGAGTTTCCGAAATACCGGATTCACAGCGGCCGCGTCCCAGGCACGACGTTACATTGACAGCACCTGCCAAGACGCCTCCTTTGTCGTTCCTGGCTTTCAGCATCGCCGAGCGCGGAGCTTTCCCCCAACAATAACCACATGGATACTCCCGGCCGGCCGCTTTGGCCCATTGGTTTGCCCCGTGCAAAAGCCCGGAACACACCCTATATGGGACCGACAATCCCTTTTCACGGCCTGGATTTTCAAGGCCCGGTCACTTCGAGGCAAGTCATGAGCGACGCACAGACACAGATCCCCGTAACCGTTCTCACCGGCTATCTCGGTGCCGGCAAGACGACGCTGCTCAACCGCATCCTGTCGGAGAACCATGGCAGGCGCTACGCCGTCATCGTCAATGAATTCGGCGAAATCGGCATCGACAACGACCTGATCGTGGAATCCGACGAGGAAATCTACGAGATGAACAATGGCTGTGTCTGCTGCACGGTGCGTGGCGACCTGATCCGCGTCGTTGAAGGCCTGATGCGCCGCCCCGGCCGCTTCGACGCCATCGTGGTCGAGACCACGGGTCTCGCCGATCCGGTGCCGGTGGCACAGACCTTCTTCATGGACGACGACGTGCGCTCCAAGACCAAGCTCGACGCCGTGGTGGCCCTGGTCGACGCCAAGCATCTGCCGCTCAGGCTCAAGGATTCCAAGGAGGCCGAGGACCAGATCGCCTTTGCTGACGTCGTCGTGCTCAACAAGACCGACCTTGTCACCCCGGAAGAACTCGCCAAGGTCGAGGCGACGATCCGCGCCATCAACCCGGCGGCCAGGATCCACCGCACAACGCGCGCCGGCGTCGCCTTGTCGGAAGTGCTCGACCGCGGCGCCTTCGACCTGTCCCGGGCGCTGGAAAACGATCCGCATTTCCTCGAGGCGCATGACGACCACCATCATGACCACGACCATGACCACGATCATCATGACCATGACGGGCACGACCATCATCACCATGACCACGCGCACCCTTCCGACATCCATGACGTGACGGTGCAGTCGGTGTCGTTGCGCGGCGGCGAGATGGACCCGAAGAAATTCTTCCCATGGATCGAGAAGATCACCCAGATGGAAGGTCCGAACATCCTGCGGCTGAAAGGCATCATCGCGCTCAAGGGCGATGACGAGCGCTATGTCATCCAGGGCGTGCACATGATCATCGAAGGCGACCACCAGCGCGCCTGGAAGGATGGCGAGAAGCATGAGAGCCGGCTGGTCTTCATCGGCCGCGAACTGGACGCCGAGCGGCTGAAGAAGAGCTTTGATGCCTGCCAGGCGGCTTGAGCATTGGCCAAGGGCAGGGATGTCGAAACTCATTGACACGAGGACAGGGCATTAGCGAAGCTGCTTAGGGCGATCAAAGCGTTGCCGAATAACCGGTAGCAACAGTTCGACGCCAATGCTGGTATCCTCCAACGGCCGGCGCCGCCCCTCATCCGCCTGCCGGCACCTATTCTCCAGCGTTGGGGATTGGCGAAACCACCCGCGACAGCGTCTTTCTCCCCGTCACTATACGGGGAGAAATGTCCGGCAGGACAATGAGGGGCAGCGCCATCATTGGCGATTGGAGAGAGCCTATTGTTCCGACTTCGCGACCTCATGGTTGCCGGACGTGCAAACGTCGAGTAAGCCGCCCTCTGCACTTTCATTGAAACAAAGATAGTCATGCCCACAGTCGCCCCCCTCGATCTCGAAGGCCATTGCCTCGCCGCCGTCTTCCTTGGCGACGTGCCGCATTTCGCGCTCGCCGATGGCGCCATCCATCGGCTCGACAACGGCCACAAGACGACGCAGGCCAATGACGGGTTGCTCGCCACCTTCCACGATGCGGCGAACGATCGGCTGATCACCGGCGGCGAGGACGGCAAGGTGTTTTCCGTTGCCGCGGGCGGCAATGTCGGGGAATTGGCCAGCGCCGGAAAAAAGTGGATCACCAGCGTCGCCGCCGGGCCGCAGGGCGCCATCGCCTATGCCACGGGCAAGACCGCCTTCGTGCGCTTCGCCGATGGCAAGACCAGGGAATTCGCCCATCCGCGTTCGGTCGAGGGTCTGGCGTTTTCGCCCAAGGGCATGCGCTTCGGTGTCGCCCGCTACAATGGCGCGACGCTGCATTTTCCGGCCGCCGAGGGCAAGCCGGTTGAGCTCGAATGGGCCGGCGCCCACACCGGCATCACCTTCTCGCCCGATGGCGCCTTCCTCGTCACAACGATGCAGGAGAATGCCCTGCATGGCTGGAAGCTGGCCGACGGCAAGCACATGCGCATGACCGGCTATCCCGGCAAGGTCAAAAGCCTGTCATGGAGCATCAAAGGCAAATGGCTTGCGAGTTCCGGAGCACCGGCGGCGATCGTCTGGCCGTTTTCCGGCAAGGACGGGCCGATGGGCAAGGCGCCGCTGGAACTCGGCACACGCGGCAATACGATGGTGACCTGCGTCGCCTGCCATCCGACCCAGGATGTCGTGGCGATCGGTTATGACGACGGCATGGTGATCGCCGCCCGTTTCGCCGATGCCAAGGAAGTTTTGTTGCGCCGGCAAGGCAAGGGCGCCATCACCTCGATGATGTGGGACAGGGAAGAACGGCGCATCGCCTTCGGCAGTGCCGCTGGCGACTGCGGCGTCATCGACATCACGGCATAGTTCACATCGGCGGTCACTCGGCGCCGCAGGAAACCTTGCCGGTCAACTCCGTGGTCTTGCCATCCTTGTCCTTGTCGGCGGTGCTGTCATAGACGGCAAGCGTGTACTGCCCGTCATAGATGCCTTCGTCGCTGGCCTTGGTCAGGATCGTCAGTTCGACTGAATCGAAGGTGTCCGCCACCTCGTGCTCGTGGTAGATGTTCAGACGCAGCTCCTTGTCGTCCAGCCAGTACTGGGTCAGGTTGGAATCCTCGAACGCAGTCTTGCGCAGATGATCGCCAAGCGGCCTCGCCTTGATTTCGAGATCGCCGCGAAAATTGAAGGTCGGGCCGCCCATGCCCCTGGTGACGCCGGCGCCGACGTCGATTGTCACCGCCGGATCGTCGACGTTGCACCAGATGCCGCCCGAGGCGAGGGACGGGACGGCCGACGCCAGAAGCATTGCCACACAGATGATCGTCCGCATCCTTGGCCCCCATGCCAATTCCCGCTCACATTGGCGCTGACTTCGACAGCACGGTCAAGCAGCACTGCCAGACGCTGAGCCAATGCAGAACAGACACGCGGCCAATTGCGGTTGCGGATGAGGATTGGCTAAGAGGGTTGGAGATTGGCCAAGAGGAATTGGCCAGAGGGGTTTCCATGCACAGCAGCGACAGTTCAACGACGTCCATCGGTGGCATCAGCCGGGATCGCATCGCGCAATTGCGCGAAACCGAGGGCGCGGCCTTCCGCGCGGCGCGGCCGAAATCGCAAGCCAAGGTCGGCAACGGCCTGCCGGGTTTCTTCGGCGGCGTGCCGATGCATTGGATGAACGACTGGCCGACGCCGTTTCCGATCCTGGTCGACAGTGCCAGGGGTGCCACCATCACCGACATAGACGGCAACAGGCTGGACGATTTCTGCCTTGGCGATACCGGTTCGATGTTCGGCCATTCGCCGCCGCCGGTGGCGCGCGCCATCCGCCGCCAGGCCGGACGCGGCCTGACCTACATGCTGCCTTCGGAAGACGCGCTTGCCATAGGGCCGTTGCTGCAACAGCGCTTCGGCCTGCCGTTCTGGCAGATCGCGACCACCGCGACCGACGCCAACCGCTTCGCGCTGCGCGTTGCCCGCGCTGTGACTGGCCGGGAAAAAATCCTGGTCTTCAACGGCTGCTACCACGGCTCGGTCGACGAGACGATGGTGCGGCTGATCGACGGCAAGCCCGTCAACCGGCCTGGCCTCGCGGGCGAGTTCCGCGACCTGACCCGCACGGCCAAGGTCATCGAGTTCAATGATGTCGCCGCGCTGGAGACAGCGCTCAAGGACCGGGACGTCGCCTGCGTCATCGCCGAGCCGGTGCTGACCAATTCCTGCATGGTGCTGGCCGATCCCGGCTTCCATGACGCGCTGCGCAGGCTGACGCGCGAAACCGGCACGCTGCTGTTGATCGATGAGACGCACACCATCTCGACCGGTCCCGGCGGCTACACCAGGAAATACGGGCTCGACCCCGACTTTTTCGTGCTGGGCAAGCCCATCGCCGGCGGTGTGCCGGCAAGTGTGTGGGGCATGAGCGAGGAGGTCGCTTCCCGCTACGCCGACTACAACCGGACGAAAGAACCAGGCTATTCCGGCATGGGCACGACACTGTCGGCCAACCCGCTGCAATTCGCCACCATGCGCGCCACGCTCGAGGAGGTGATGACGCCGGAGAATTATGACCGCATGGATCATCTCGCCCGGCGCCTGGATGCCGGGCTGACCGGGGTGATCGACCGCTACCGCCTGCCCTGGCATGTGGCCCGTGTCGGCGCCCGCGTCGAGTTCATCTGCGCACCCGGCCCGTTGCGCAACGGCGCGGAGGCGGAAGGCGCGCACGCGCCGGAACTGGAAGCCGCCATCCATGTAGCGCTGGTCAATCGCGGCGTGCTGATCGCGCCCTTCCACAACATGATGCTGATCTCGCCGGCGACGTCAGGCGCCCAGGTGAACCGGCTGATCACCGCCTTCGGCACGGTTGCGGCAAAGCTTGCGGCATGAGACAAGCGGCCATGGACAATGCCATCGTGACCTCGCCTTCGGGCTCCTCGCCCACCGAGGCGCAAGCCTTTCTCGACGCCCATCCCGAGATCGAAGCCTTCGATATCGTGCTGACCGACGCCAATGGCGTCGGCCGTGGCAAGATCGTGCGCCGGCATGAGCTCAAAAGCATTTTCGAGGGCGGCCGGCACATGCCGATCTCGATCCTCGGGCTCGACATCACCGGCGAGGATGTGCACGAAACCGGGCTGATCTGGACCACCGGCGACGGCGATCTCAGGGCCTGGCCGATCCCCGGCACGCTGGTTCCGCTTTATGGAACCAGCCCGCCGCGCGGCCAGGTGCTTATGGCGATGTACCACCTCGATGGCCAACCAATGTCTTCGGATCCGCGGCTGGCGCTGGCACGACAGGTCGATATCCTCGCGGCCAAGGGCCTTTATCCGGCCGGTGCCTTCGAACTCGAATTTTTTCTCCTGGCCAACGAGCGCGATGCCGACGGCAAGGTACAGCCGGCGCGTGCCGTGCTCGACGGCCGCGTCTCTGGCAAGACGGAAGTCTATTCCGTCGACCATCTGCACGGCATGGAGCCGCTGTTCTCGGACATCTATGCCGCGGCCAAGGCGCAGGGCATTCCGGCCGAGACGGTTATTTCCGAATATGCGCCCGGCCAATACGAATTGACGCTGAACTACCGCAAGGACGTGATGCGGGCGGCCGACGATCTGGTCATGCTGAAGCGGCTGGTGCGGGCGCAAGCGCGCCGCCATGGCGTCACCGCCTGTTTCATGGCCAAGCCGATCGAGAAATATGCCGGCTCGGGCATGCATTTCCATGTCTCGCTGCAGGACAAGGCCGGCCGAAACGTGTTTGCCGAGGCCGGAGGCGAGAGCTGGTCGCTACCCCTCCTGCAGGGGCTCGGCGGCCTCATCCAGACGATGGCCGAATCGATGCTGGTGTTTGCGCCGCACGCCAATTCCTGGCGGCGTTTCGTCTCGCAATCCTACGCGCCGGTGGCGCCGACCTGGGGCGTCAACAACCGCTCGGTGGCGCTGCGCGTGCCGGCTGGCGACGCCAGGAACCGGCGCATCGAGCACCGGCCGTCCGGCGTCGACGCCAATCCTTACCTGATCGCCGCGACCGTACTCGCAGGCATCATCAAAGGTATCGACGAAGGACTCGATCCCGGTCCCGAAACGACTGGAAACGGCTATGAGGCGGCCGTCACCCGCACGACGATGCCGGCGGACTGGCGCGCGGCGATCGAAGCGGCCAAGGCCTCCAGCTTCCTGAAAGGCGCGCTCGGCGAGGACCTGCACCGCACCTTCGTTGCAATCAAGCAATCCGAATATCTGCGCGTGGCGCGCACGGTCAGCGAACTGGACTATCATCTCTACCTGCACGAGGTCTGATGGCTGAGGATCGAGCGGCGATCACTTTTTCGCCGCCTGCATCAAATGAGGTAGCCTACTGCCTCTGCAGAACATATCATGAACACATGAGCGCACTCCCTGTTCGTGAAAAACTTGCGATCCTGTCCGACGCCGCCAAATATGACGCTTCCTGCGCCTCTTCCGGCTCGGCGAAAAAGGATTCGCTGACGTCCGGCGGCATCGGCTCCACGGAGGGGATGGGTATCTGCCATTCCTACGCGCCGGACGGGCGCTGCATTTCACTCTTGAAAATCCTGCTCACCAATTTCTGCATCTACGATTGCAGCTATTGCATCAACCGTTCGTCCTCGAATGTACGGCGCGCCCGCTTCAGCATCGACGAAGTGGTGACGCTCACCATGGATTTCTACCGGCGCAACTATATCGAGGGCCTGTTCCTGTCGTCAGGCGTCATCCGCTCGCCCGATGAGACCATGGGCGAGATGGTGGAGGTGGCGCGGCGGCTGCGGCTGGAAGAGAAATTTTCAGGCTATATCCATCTGAAAACGATTCCGGAGAGCTCGGCGGAACTGGTCGAGAAGGCCGGCCTCTATGCCGACCGGCTGTCGATCAATGTGGAGCTGCCGACCGACGAGGGCGTGAAGAGGCTGGCACCGGAAAAGAAGCCGGAAACGATCCGCCTTTCCATGGCGAAGTTGCGCCAGAAGATGGAGGAGAAAGCCGAGCCGACACTTCGGACCAAAAAGCGCGAACGCTTTGCTCCCGGGGGCCAGTCGACGCAGATGATCGTCGGCGCCGACAAGACGTCCGACGACGGCA
The DNA here is from genome assembly GCF_013170705.1 of Mesorhizobium loti. Taxonomy (NCBI): domain Bacteria; kingdom Pseudomonadati; phylum Pseudomonadota; class Alphaproteobacteria; order Hyphomicrobiales; family Phyllobacteriaceae; genus Mesorhizobium; species Mesorhizobium loti. The sequence goes on from NZ_CP033334.1 coordinate 398,922, forward strand.
TATTGCATACCAGCGCCCGGCTCTATGGCAGTTATCATCTGCGGCGCGTCTATTATTCGGCCTTCAGTCCGATCCCGGATTCATCGTCGTCCCTGCCCTTGCAGAAGCCCCCATTGATGCGTGAGCATCGGCTTTACCAGGCCGACTGGCTGATGCGGTTCTACGGCTTCTCACAACCGGAAATCCTGGCCGGCTCCAGCGACGGCATGCTCGATCTCACCATCGATCCAAAGCTCGCCTGGGCACTGCGCAACCGGGGGCGGTTCCCAGTCGACATCAACCGCGCCGACCGCGAAGCGCTGCTGCGGGTCCCCGGTCTCGGCACCAAGGTGGTGGCGAAAATCCTGGAAACCCGGCGCCACCGGCGCATGCGGCTCGAGGATGTCGGGCGGATTTGCCAGTCGATCGCCAAGCTCAGGCCGTTCATCATCGCCGAGGGCTGGTCACCCGGAGCGCTCACCGACAAGCTGGGCTTGCGCGGCAAGATCGTGCAACCTTGCGAACAACTGGCGCTGTTTTGACCATGCGGCCGGCCGAGTTCAACCTGGCCCGGTATAGTGTGCGGCTCGACAGCGAGACTGATTTTGCCGGCTGGCGCGACGCGACACGGCGGCTGGCGTTGAACGAGGTCCGGCCCGAAGACATCAGCTGGCATGTCGTATCCAACTCGGAACAGGGCCAGACAGACTTGCCGACCGTTCCTGCGGGTACCCAGCTGGTCGTGCCACGCGACTTCATCGCGCGTGCCGAAACCGCCTTCTGCCATTCCGATCCCGGCCGGTTCGCCCTTCTTTACCGGATGCTTTGGCGATTGCGCACGGAGCCGAAGCTGCTGTCGATCGCATCGGATCCCGATACCAGGCGGCTCGAAGCCATGGAAAAGGCTGTGCGGCGCGACAGCCACAAGATGCATGCCTTCGTCCGCTTCCGGAAGATCGGCGACGGCGACGAGGAGCGCTACGTCGCCTGGTTCGAGCCCGATCATTTCATCGTCGAGCGCAACGCGGATTTCTTCGTCAGGCGCTTCACCGGCATGCGCTGGACGATCCTGACGCCCCACGCCTCGGCAGACTGGGATGGCAAAAGGCTGGCGATCGGGCCGGGCGCCGCCAAGGCCGATGCCCCGCCTCAGGACGATACCGAGGCGCTGTGGCGCACCTATTTCGAGAACATCTTCAATCCGGCACGGCTGAAGGTGAAAGCCATGCAGAAGGAGATGCCGAAGAAATATTGGCGGAACCTTCCCGAGGCCTCGCTCATTCCAGACCTGATCGCAGGAGCGGACAAGGCCGCCAAGGAGATGATTGCCAGAATGCCGACGACGCCCGCGCCGCATCACGCCAAGGTGCAGGCAAAGCATTGGCCGAAGCGTGAACCAACGCAGACGCCGGAAGATGACGACGCCAGCAGCATTTCAGGGTTGCGCGAGGCCGCGAAAGGCTGCCGCCGCTGCCCGCTCTGGCGCGACGCCACGCAGACCGTGTTCGGCGAGGGGCCTGATAAGGCCAAGGTCATCTTCGTCGGCGAACAGCCCGGCGACCAGGAGGACCTCGCCGGCAAACCTTTCGTCGGGCCGGCCGGCAAGGTGTTCGATTCGATATTGGACGATGCGGGCGTCGATCGCCAGAAAGTCTACGTCACCAATGCGGTGAAACATTTCAAATTCGAGCCACGTGGCAAGCGCCGCATCCATTCCAAGCCGAATGCCGGCGAGGTGCAGGCTTGCCGCTGGTGGATCGACAGGGAATTCGCGCTGATCAAGCCGGAGCTTGCCGTGGCGCTCGGCGCAACGGCTGCACTGTCATTGCTCGGCAAGGCGATCCCGGTGACAAAAATGCGCGGCCAGGTCATCGAACGCGAGGACGGCTTGCGGGTCTTCATCACCATCCACCCGTCCTTCATCCTGCGCATCCATGAACCAGCGGAGAAGGAGGCGGAGAGGGACCGGTTTTTGGCCGATATGAGGCAGGTGAAGCGGCTGATGGCCGCCTGAACCGGTGTTTCGTGCGGAACTTGGCGCAGCAGGCAAGTCGGATAGTGCTTGCGCTGGAGCGTCACATATCGTTGGAGGTTAGCCGAAACGTCTCCCTCCATCGTCATCCTGGGGCGAAGCAAGGAGCGAAGCGACGCGGCGCAGACCCCGGGATCCATGCCGCGACTTCAAGGCGCCGCTGCGGTGCAGAATTCTGCTGCGTTGCACCCACGACCAAGGTTATGGAATGGATCCCAGGGTCTCCGCGACGCTGCTGCGCGGCTGCTTCGCCCTAGACTAGGATGACGAAGTTGAAAAGCTTCGGCCAATCGCCAACGGTCGTCGTCAATCCAACACTGTAAGCTTCGTTTGTCGCAGTCGATTTACCGGATCAGAATCGCCCTCAAATCATTCACGTTCGTGCCGGTCGGCCCAGGCACGAACAGGTCGCCAACCGCATTGAACGCCGTCCAGGCATTGTTGCCGGCCAGCATCGCCTTGGCGTCGACACCGGTCGCGCGCATGCGCGACACGGTCGAGCCGTCGGCGAAGGCCCCGGCATTGTTTTCAGAGCCGTCGATACCGTCGGTGTCGGCTGCCAGGGCGTGAATGCCCTCCACGCCGTTGATGCCGATGGCGAAGGCGAGCAGGAATTCGGAATTGCGTCCGCCCTTTCCCTTGGCGCGCAGTGTCACCGTGGTTTCGCCGCCGGACAGGATCAGCACCGGCTTCCGGAAAGGCCGGTCGCGCGTCGCGACTTCGCGCGCGATCGCGGCATGGACTCCACCAACCTCACGCGCTTCGCCCTCGATGGCATCGGAGAGGATGACGGCTTCGACGCCTTGACGCTTCGCTTCCACTGCCGCCGCGTCCAGCGACACGCCAGCCGAGGCGATCAAGTGAACCTCATTGCGTGAAAAGCGCCTATCGCCGGGATCCGGCGCATCGGCCGCCGGCGATTTGATATGCGCCATCACCGAGGCCGGCAGGTTAATGCCATAGGCCGATATCGACGCCAGCGCGTCTTGACGGCCGCCGGTATCCGGCACGGTCGGCCCGGAGGCGACAAGGGCCGGATTGTCGCCAGGAATGTCGGAGACAACCAGCGACACCACCTTGGCCGGCCCTGCGGCGGCGGCCAGCCGGCCGCCCTTGATGGTCGAGACATGCTTGCGGATGGTGTTCATCGCCGCGATCGGCGCCCCGGAGGCGAGCAGCGCCTCGTTGACGGCGATCTCGTCGGCCAGCGTCAGGCCCCCGGCCGGTGACGGCAGCAGCGCCGAGCCGCCGCCGGAAATCAGCGCCACGACCAGATCGTCCGCGGTCAGCCCCTGGACCTTTGCAAGCAGGCGCCGCGAGGCTTCGAGGCCGGCGGCGTCCGGCACCGGATGCGCCGCCTCGATGATCTCGATGCGCTCGCATTTGGCGCCGTAGCCGTAGCGGGTAACGACCAGCCCTTCGATCGGGCCATCCCAGACTTTCTCAAAGGCCGCCGCCATCTGCGCCGAGCCCTTGCCAGCGCCGATGACGATGGTGCGGCCTTTGGGCTTCGCCGGCAGATGGTCCCGAATGGTCCGCTCCGGATCGGCGGCGGCGACCGCGGCTTCGAAGATGGAAGTGAGAAAGGCCTTGGGATCGAACACGGTCATTCGGATTCCGAAGGCAATGCAAGCCCACGCTTGTCGATACCGAGATGGTCGCACAGCGCATCGACCACAACGCCGTGATCCTCGCGCTCCGGCAGACCGGACACCGCAATCACGCCAATGACGCCGGCGCCCTTGACGGTGATCGGAAAGCCGCCGCCAGCGAGCACATAGTCCGAGATGTCGAGGCCCTCGCCGACCTTGAAGGTGCGGTCGGGGCGCTGCTGTTCCAACACCATTCGATAGGTGCTTCTGAGGAAACGCCTGACGACATTGATCTTGCGCCGCGCCCAGTCAGGATTGGAAGCGTTCGAACCTGGCATCGCGGCATAGAAGAGCGGCCGGTCCCACAGCCTGATTTCGACGATGATGGGTAGGTTTTCAGCGATTGCACGATCGCGGATGGCCGAGCCGATCTTGAAGGCGACGGCCTCGTCGAAGGCGGGAAAGACCAGGGTCTCTTCCTGTCGCTTGATCAGTGCGATGTCGTCAGCAACGGCCATGTCGTTCCCCTGTCAACTTCGCCGCACGCTTTGACCGATGGCTGCCGCGGGGTCAAGTAATGAACGCACTTGGCGCTCTAATTCGCCAGATCGCTCTTGGCCGCCCGCCCTGCGATATAGACCTCGCGCACGGCGCGGTCGTCGCCCAGCGTCTGCAGCAGAAACAGTTCCTGCGCCAGCGTCTGCGCCGTTTCCATCCTGAGCCGCATCGCCGGCGTCGCCTTGGCGTCGAGCACGACGATGTCGGCGTCGGTGCCTTCGTCCAGCGTGCCGATCCTGTCGGCCATCGACAGTGCCTCGGCATTGCCGCGCGTGATCTGCCAGAAGGACTGGAACGGGTTGAGCTTCTCGCCGTGCAGGGCGATCACCTTGTAGCCTTCGTCCATGGTGCGCAGCATGGAGTAGTTGGTGCCGCCGCCGACATCGGTCGCGGCGGCGATCCGGAGGGCTTTGTCGCGCGTGCGGTAGCGCTGATAATCGAACAGGCCGGAACCGAGGAACAGGTTCGAGGTCGGGCAGAACACCGCCACCGAGCCACTGTCCGAAAGCGCGTCCGCCTCACGCTCCGACAGATGGATGCAGTGGCCGAACAGGCTTTTTTTGCCCAGCAGCCCGTAGTGCTCGTAGACATCGGTGTAGTCGCGCGACCAGGGGTAGAGTTCCTGGGTGAAGGCGATCTCGGCGTGGTTTTCGGACAGGTGCGTCTGCATGTGCAAGTCGGGATGCTCGCGGCAGAGCGTTCCGGCCATCTCCATCTGCTCCGGCGAGGAGGTGATCGCGAAGCGCGGCGTGATGGCATAGTGCTGGCGCCCCTTTCCGTGCCATTCCGCGATCAGCGCCTTGGTGTCGTCATAGCCGGATTGCGGCGTGTCGAGCACACCGTCGGGTGCATTGCGGTCCATCATCACCTTGCCTGCGATGTTGAGCATGTTGAGGTCATGCGACTCGGCGAAGAAGGCTTCCGCCGAGGCCTTGTGCACCGAACAATAGGCGACCACCGTCGTCGTGCCGTAGCGGACCATTTCGTCGAGGAACAGGCGCGCTATGCGACGGCCATGCTGGGCGTTGGCGAATTTCGTCTCTTCCGGGAAGGTGTAAGTGTTCAGCCAGTCGAGCAGTTCGGCGCCATAGGACGCGATGATCTGCATCTGTGGGAAATGCACATGCGTGTCGATGAAGCCCGGCAACAAAAGGTGCGGCCGGTGGTCGATTTTTTTGACCCCCTCACCGGCCTGTTTTTCGACATCCACGTAGGCCCCCGCGGCAACGATCCTGCCGTCACGGATCAAAAGCCCGCCATCTTCCTCGTAACGCCAGGCCGAATGGTCATCGATGGTCCGCGGCCAGCGCACGAAGGACAGCGTGCGGCCGCGCAGAAGTGTCGAGGTCATGCCTATTTCCCTGCGCCTTCGAACCAGGCCACCAGCAACGCCCGTTCCTTGTCTGATATCTGCGAGACATTGGCGGGCGGCATGGCGTGGCTGCGGCCGGCCTGCAGATAGATCTCGCGGGCGTGGTTGGCTATGTTGGCGTCGGTATCAAGCATCACGCCCTTGGGCGCGTGATAGATGCCTTCATAGACCGGTTCCTGAGCATGGCACATCGAGCAGCGGCCGAGCACGGTGTCGCGCACGGCCGGGAAATGCGCCGAGGCGATATAGACTTCCGCCGAAGCGGACGCCTTCGGTTCGCCGGTCAACACCTTCGGCACGGTCGACAGCCAGATGATGATGATGAACAGGACAAGGGCGCCCAGCCACGTCCAGTGCGGATTGCCGGCACGCTTGTGCACGGTGTTGAAATAATGCCGGATCAGCACGCCGATGATGAACACCAGCGAGGCGATGACCCAATTGAACTGCGTGCCGAATGCCAGCGGATAGTGGTTCGACAGCATCAGGAACAGGACGGGCAGCGTCAGATAATTGTTGTGAAGCGAACGCTGCTTGGCGATCTTGCCGTATTTCGGATCGGGCTTGCGGCCGGCGATGAGGTCGGCAACGACGATCTTCTGGTTGGGAATGATGACCATGAAGACATTGGCCGACATGATCGTGGCGGTGATGGCGCCCAGATGCAGGAAGGCGGCGCGCCCGGTGAACAGGTGGGTGAGCCCCCAGGCGATGAACACCAGCACGCAGTAGAGCACCAGCATCAGGCCGGTGTCGCTTTTGCCAAGCGGTGAGCGGCACAAAAGATCATAGACCACCCAGCCGACGCCGATCGTGGCCATGGACAAAAGGATGCCGACCGGCACCGACATCGGCAGCACATTGGGATCGATCAGGAACAGATCGGCCCCGGCATAGTAGACCACGCACAGCATGGCGAAACCGGACAGCCAGGTGGCGTAGGATTCCCATTTGAACCACGTCAGATGCTCGGGCATCTCGGCCGGCGCCACCAGATATTTCTGGATGTGGTAGAAGCCGCCGCCATGCACCTGCCATTCCTCGCCGAAGGCGCCTACAGGCATGCCGGGACGCTGCCGCAGGCCGAGATCGAGCGCGACGAAATAGAAAGACGAGCCGATCCAGGCGATGCCGGTGATGACATGCAGCCACCGCACGGCGAAGCTCAGCCAGTCCCAGAAAATCGCGAAATCCATCATTGAAGTCGTCCCTGCCGATTGGGTGACTTTACGGTGTGGCGCGCAAACGGAAAGAGGCGAGGTGTACGATGACTTTCAAAAAAAAATGGAAAATACTACAGCGCCGCGCGTCCTCTTGGACGCGCAAAGGACGCTGTAGCACTTTGATCTGGCGCATGATCCTTTCCGAAAATCGATTCCGATTTTTCGGGGTCATGCGCTAGGCTGATCGCTGCAAACCGGCGAAGGTGCTCCGCATGGCCTATCTCGACAACATCGCCGTCTTCGTCCGCGTCGTCGAACTCGGCAATCTGTCGGCGGCGGGCCGCGACATGCGCATTTCGCCGGCGGTCGCCTCCAACCGCATCAAGGAGTTGGAGAAGCATCTGGGGGTGCGGCTGTTCAACCGCACGACGCGGCAATTGATGCCGACCGAGCATGGCACGGTGTTTTATGCCGGCGCCAAGCAGGTGCTGGAGGCTATCACCGAGGCCGAGGCCGCCGTCTCGGCCCTTTCCGGCCAGCCGCGCGGCACAATCCGCGTGACCGCGCCGCTTGGCCTCGGCCGGCGGCTCGTCGCCTCTGGCATTCCCGATTTCCACGATAAATATCCCGATATCGAGGTGCGGCTGAGGCTGTCGGACCACAATGTCGACATCATGAAGGAAGGCATCGATGTCGCCTTCCGGCTTGGCATCATCGAGGATTCCAGCCTTCGGATGCGCGGCATCATGGAATGCGAGCGCGTGCTGGTGGCGGCGCCGAAATATCTGGAAGCGCGCGGCGAGCCCGTGGAGCCGCAGGAACTGATCGGACGAAAGCACGACTGCCTTATGCTGCGCTATTCCGGCGCGCGCGAATATGTCTGGACCTTGCAAACGCCCGCCGGGCCCCAGAAATTCGAGGTGCACGGACCTTACGACACGGATGACGGCGACGTGCTGACCGGGTGGGCGCTGTCGGGGCGCGGCATCATCAACAAGCCGCGCTTCGAGGTCGAACCGTTCATCCGCGACCGGCGGCTGAAGGTGATCCTGGCCAATACGCCACCGACGCCGGTACAGTTCGCCGCGGTCTATCCACACAAGAAGCTGCAGGACCCGAAAGTGCGGCTGCTGCTGGATTTCATGGCCGAGCGCTGCCAGCGGCTGATCAACGACATTCTTGCCGGCAAATGATGGCTGACTGGAACCCACTTGCTGGCCGGCAAGTGAGCGGCAGTTGGACCAGCGCCGGCGGTTGCCATCGCTGCGGGCGGCGAACATAGTCCCGGCTCCATTTCGTCTCGCAGGAACCATCGATGGACAACGGCGCCACAATGCATCTTGCCGTTTCGCTGCTGCCGGGGACTTCCGACCTGACGGGTGAACCGGAATTCCGCCGCCTTGTCCGGTTTGTGCAGCAAGCCGAAGCGGCCGTGCTCGACATGGTGCTGCTTGCCGATTGCGCCCCGGCTTCCGACAGCGGTACAGTGAACAATCCGATGCCCTTCGAAGCAACGACTTTACTCGCCGCGCTGGCAACGGTGACGAGCCGGATCGGGCTGGTCGCGGCGGCCTCGACAGTCGCCCACCAGCCCTACAATCTGGCACGCCGTTTCGCTTCGCTCGACATTATCAGCCATGGCCGCGCCGGCTGGAACGCGACGATGGCGCGGAGCCCTCGCGAGGCCGCCAATTTCAGCCGGCCGGAAGGATTTTCCGACACCGACTTTCGCCGCCGCGGCGAGGAATATATCGGCATCGTCCAAGGCCTGTGGCAGGGCTGGGACGCGGATGCGCTGCTGTTCGACAAGACCGGCGGACGCTTCCACGATCCCGGGAAAATGCACCTGCTCGACCACAAGGGTGAGTTCTTCTCCGTGCGCGGGCCGCTGAACGTCGCGCGTTCGCCGCAGGATACGCCGGTGCTGGTGTTCTCCGGTCTGTCGGAGCCTGACCTGGATATTGCGGCCCGCACCGCCGATGTCATCTTGCTGGACAGCGGGTCGGTCGAGAGCGCGAAAGTACGCCATGACGATCTGAAGCGTCGCGCCACGGCGGCTGGGCGCGATCCGGACGCTGTGAAGGTGCTGACGAATATCTCGCTCGCCCCCGATGACAGCTCGGCCACCGTGGCCGATAGGCTGGAAACCCAATTTCGTGCAAAAAGCTGCGACGGATTCATCATCCAGTTGTCACAGCTTTCGGTATTCGACGATTTCATCAACCGTGTCGCGCCGGAGTTGCGGCGCCGCGGCCTTTTTCGAGACACCTATCGCGGGACAACGTTACGCTCGCATCTCGGATTGGCCGGCGGAGGTGAGCAATGACGGCGCAGATGAAGCTCGGCGCGTTCCTGTGGGCAACAGGCCACCACATCGCCGCATGGCGCCATCCGAAGTCCCATGTCACGGCCGGCATCGACATCGGCCATTACATCCAGCTGGCGCGCACGGCGGAAGCGGCCAAGTTCGATATGATCTTCTGCGAGGACGCAGCCGGGCTGCGCGAGGCTAATATCGGCATCGCCAGCCAGACGTCGCGCTCGATCGGCTTCGAGCCGATCAGCCTGCTGTCGGCGCTGGCTGTCCAGACCAGCCGCATCGGCCTCGTCTCCACCGCCTCGACGAGCTACAATGAGCCCTACGGCCTGGCGCGGACGTTTCTGTCGCTCGACCATCTGAGCGGCGGCCGCGCCGGCTGGAACCTCGTCACTTCGGCAAGTCCGATCGAAGCCGCAAATTTCGGCGCGACAGGTCTCAAGCCCCATGCCGATCGTTATGAACGAGCGCGCGAATTCGCCGAGGTCGTCACCGGCCTTTGGCACGGCAAGGCTTCCGGCCATGATGGCCACAGCTTTTCGGTGCGCGACCCACTCGACCTGCCGCGTTCGCCTCAGGGCGCGCCGGTCATGGTCCAGGCCGGCGCCTCGGATGTCGGCCGCGATCTTGCCGCCCGTACCGCCGACGTGGTGTTCACGGCGGCGCAGACCTTCGAGGAAGCCAAGGCCTTCTACGATGATCTCAAGGGACGCATGGTGACCTACGGACGCGAACCCGACGACATCAAGATCATGCCCGGCGTCTCGCCCGTGGTGGCGCAAACCGAGGCCGAAGCCCGCGAGAAGCACGAGGAATTGCAGGAGCTCATTCCCGACGATGTCGGCGTGGCACTGCTCTCCAGCTATCTCAGCATCTCCGATCTCGGACGCTATCCGATCGACGGACCGCTGCCCGAACTGCCGGAGAGCGAGGGCATGAAGAGCCGGCAGGCACTGGTCGTCGAGCAATCGCGCCGTGACGGCCTCTCCATCCGCCAGCTTGCCCGCCATTTCGCCGGCGCGCGCGGCCATTGGCGCATTGTCGGCACAGCGACGCAGGTCGCCGACGAGTTGCAGGCGCGGTTCGAGGGTGGTGCCGCCGACGGCTTCAACGTGATGCCGTCTTATTTCCCGGGCGAGCTCGATGCCTTCGCCACGCTGGTGGTACCGGAACTGCAGCGGCGCGGTCTGTTCCGCCGGGACTATGAAGGCCGGACGCTGCGCGACCATCTGGGCTTGAAACGGCCGGCCTGAGCCGGCGGCTTCTATGCTTCGTCCATCATGCGGGCCGTGCCCGAAACCCTGATCGAGCTGCCTGTCTCGGGCGAGATATCGGCGCGCAGGCGCGAGCGCATGCCCATGTCCTCGCCTTGCACGACATCGATCGCGCCGCCATGCGGCCAGCCGATGTCGCGGAGGTAGCCGGCAAAGGCAGCCGTCGAGGCTCCCGTCGCCGGATCCTCATAGACGCCGCCGGAGGCAAAGGGATTGCGCGTGTGGAAAAGCCGTGGCGTTTCGGCATAGGCAAGCAGGATCGTCACCAGCCCTTCGCGCCGCATCAAGGCCTGGCCGGCTTTCAGATCGTAGCGCATGGCGGCCAGTGCCTCGCGCGACTTGAGGGTCAGCACAAGGTGGTCCGCGCCGCCATGGATCAGCGCCGGCGGAATCGCCGGATCGAGATCGGTCGCGGCATAGCCGAACAGCGCCAGCGCCTCGGCGATCAGCTCTGGCGGTGCCGGCCTGCTGCGTGTCGGCGGCGACTGCAACGCGGCGGCGACGTTCACGCCATCTCGGAAACCTTCGACGGTGATGCTGGCCTGGTTGAGGGTCAGCGGGAACGTTCCATCGCCAAATTGCCGGACGAAGGCGGCTCCCAAGGCAATTGTGGCGTGCCCGCAGAAGGGAACCTCGGTTTCCGGCGAGAAGTAGCGCACCCGCCAGCTCTCGCCGTCCGGTGCGGCAAAGGCGGTTTCCGAGAACCCGACCTCCGCCGCCAGACGCTGCATCTCGCCGGCTTCGGGCAAGACGTCGCCTATCAGCACCCCGGCGGGATTGCCGCCGGTGTCGCCATCCGAGAAGGCCGCGATTTTCAGGACGTCCATGTATTCTCACCTCATGCAGGAACGCCGGGTGGATACCGCAAATGCATTTTTCCCGCGATTGAAAACAGGCAGGCCAACGAGCAGCTTTTTGGCTAACCGGCCATGACCTTGTCCTGCTGACGGTTGGCATTTGACGGCGCGTTGTGAACCACCAGCGCCGTCATGATCTCGGCGGCGGCAAGTGCCGCGATGACTGGCGGGCGCTTGTCCTTGACGGCGTCGCCGCCGATCGGCGAGACGAGGCGGGAGAATTCGGCTTCACTGCCTTCAGCCGACTTCAGGAACCAGTTCTTGAACGTCGCTTTCTTGGTCTTCGAGCCGATCATGCCGACATAGGCAGCGTCGTTCCGTTTCAGCGCCTCGGCGACGATCAGGAAATCCAGCGCGTGGTCATGGGTGAGGATCGCGAAAGCCGTGCCGGCGGGGGCGTTTCGCACCTCGGCCTCGGGCATCGGCGTCAGCCGCGTCTCGACGGTCTCCGGCATGCCTTCCAGCGCCTCGGCCCGTGTCTCGATGACGACGCCGTGCACGGGAAGGAGTGCGATCGTCGACGCCAGCGCCTGGCCGACATGGCCGCCGCCGAAGATGTAGACATGCGGCAGATGCGCTTCCTCGGCTTCAGCGTCGGCAATCAGCCTCTGTTCGATTGCGTTGTCGATCAGCCGAATCAGGACTTCGACGCGCCCGCCACAGCATTGGCCGATCTCCGGCCCGAGCGGCACGTCGAGCGTGGCGCAGACTTCATCGACCTCGATGCGGGCTTCCTTGCCCTGCCGCTTGCGGCGAGGTGAAGACGCCACCATCTGCCTGGCCCTGTCGATCGCCATATATTCGAGCTGGCCGCCGCCGATCGTGCCTGATGTCGCAGATGGCGAGACGAGCATGAAGGCGCCCTTCTCACGCGGCGTCGAGCCTTTGGTGCCGGCCACTTCGACCAAAGCGAGGCGATCTTGGCCGGCAAGGAAGTCTTTCAGGCTTTGCACTTTCGAATTCATCGTTCGCATTCCCGTGCGGGAAACATAGGGTTTTTCGGCCTGAATTGCACGTTTGCCGAATTCAGGCGTTCGCCTCTCCTTTCAGCCGCTCGATCGCCATCAGCACGCGTTCCGGTGTTGCCGGCGCATCGAGGCGCGGGCAGATCTTGTGGTCGGCCACACTGGCCACCGCATCCGACAGCGCATGCAGCACCGACATGCCGAGCGGGAAGGGCGGCTCGCCAACCGCCTTGGACCGGTGGATCGTCGGCTCGCTCGCCTCCGGCCAGTCGGCCAAAGTGACGTTGAAGATCTTCGGCCGGTCGGAGGCGAGCGGGATCTTGTAGGTCGACGGCGCGTGGGTGCGCAGCCGACCCTTGTCATCCCACCACAATTCCTCGGTCGTCAGCCAGCCCATGCCCTGGATGAAGCCGCCCTCGACCTGGCCGAGATCGATGGCGCGGTTCAGCGAACGGCCGGTCTCGTGCAGGATATCGGTGCGTTCGACCACATATTCTCCAGTCAGCGTGTCGACCGAGACTTCCGAGCAGGAGGCGCCATAGGCGAAATAGTAGAAGGGACGGCCCTGTCCCTTGTCGCGGTTCCAGTGGATTTTCGGCGTCTTGTAGAAGCCCGCCGCCGAGAGCTGGATGCGGGCCATGTAGGCCTGCTTGACGAGATCGGCGAATGCGATCTCCTGGTTGCCGATGCGCACCCGGTTGGGGAGGAACAGCACCTGATCACGCGGCACCTGGTATTTTTCAGCGGCGAAATCGGTCAGCCGATCCTTGATCTGGCGAGCGCCGTTCTGTGCCGCCATGCCGTTGAGGTCGGTGCCGGATGACGCCGCCGTGGCCGAGGTGTTCGGCACCTTGCCGGTGGTGGTCGCGGTGATCTTCACCTGGTCGAGGTCGACCTGGAATTCTTCCGCCACCACTTGTGCCACCTTGACGTAGAGGCCTTGCCCCATCTCGGTGCCGCCATGGTTCAAATGCACCGAGCCGTCGTTATAGACATGCACCAGCGCCCCGGCCTGATTGTAGTGCGTGGCCGTGAAGGAAATGCCGAACTTGACCGGCGTGAGCGCCAGGCCGCGCTTGATGAAACGGCTGTTGGCATTGAAGGCCGATATCTCGCGCCGCCGTCGCGCATAGCTGGCGCTTTCCTCAAGTTCGGCGACGATACGCTGGATGATGTTGTCCTCGACCGTCTGGTGGTAGGGCGTGATGTTGCGGTCGCTGGTGCCATAGAAATTCTTCTTGCGGATCTCGAGCGGATCCTTGCCGACCGCGAAGGCAACCTCGTCGATGACGCGTTCGGCACCGACCATGCCTTGCGGGCCACCGAAGCCCCGGAAGGCAGTGTTCGACACGGTGTTGGTGTAGAGCGGCGCCGACTGGGCATGCACGGCCGGCCAGAAATAGGTGTTGTCGCAATGAAACAGCGCGCGATCCGTCACCGGGCCCGACAGATCCGACGAGAAGCCGCAACGCGCGGCGAACATGAAATCAACGCCGAGAATGTTGCCCTCGTCGTCGAAGCCGACTTCGTAGTCGACGAGGAAATCGTGGCGCTTGCCGGTGGCGATCATGTCGTCGTCGCGGTCGGGCCGGATCTTGACGGCGCGATGGTGTCTTTTGGCCGCGATGGCGGCGAGCGCGGCAAACTGGTTGCCTTGCGTTTCCTTGCCGCCGAACCCGCCGCCCATGCGGCGGATCTCCACGGTGATGGCATTGCTGGGCACGCCGAGCGCATGGCTCACCATGTGCTGGACTTCGCTCGGATGCTGGGTCGAGGAATAGATGGTGACGTCTTGGTCCTCGCCGGGAATGGCCATGGCGATATGGCCCTCGAGATAGAAATGCTCCTGGCCGCCGACGCGCATCTTTCCCTTCAGCCGGCGCGGCGCCGCCTTGATCGCAGCGGCGGCATCGCCGCGCCTCAAGGTAAGCGGCGGCGTGACGAGCTTGTCCTTCCTCGGATCGAGTTCGCCGATGTCGGTGACGAAAGGTAATTCCTTGTACTCTACCTTGGCCAGCCTGGTGGCGCGGCGTGCCTGTTCGCGGGTTTCGGCGATAACGCAGAAGATCGGCTGGCCGAAGAATTCGACCTTGCCGTCAGCGAGCACCGGCTCATCGTGCCGACCGGTCGGCGAAATGTCATTCTCGCCCGGCACATCCTTTGCCGTCAGCACATCGACGACTCCCGAAGCGGCGCGCACCGCCGAAAGGTCCATGCTGGTGATGGTGGCATGCGCGGCGGCCGAGAGTCCGAGGCAGCCATGCAGCGTACCCGCCGGTTCCGGCATGTCGTCGATATAGACGGCGGTGCCGCTGACATGCTTGTGGGCGGAGTCATGCCGCTGATCGGTGGCAACGCCGCCGGTGATCTTCTCGGCCTTGAGATTTGACGTGGCGTGCTTGTTCATCAGGCAGCCTCGTTGCGTGACACCTGGAATGGTGCCCTGGTGCCGGTGGTTTCGACGAAGAAGCGCAACAACAGGTTTTTCGCGGCCAGAGCCCGGTATTCGGCTGACGCCCGCATGTCGGTGAGCGGGCTGAAATCCCTGGCGTACTCAGCCATCGCCGTCTCGACCGTCGCTTCGGTCCAGGGCTTGCCGAGGAGTGCCTGTTCAACGAAGGACGCCCGTTTTGGCGTCGCCGCCATGCCGCCATAGGCGATGCGCAGGTCGGCGACCGTGCCGTCCCTGGCCAGGGTCAGGAAAAAGGCGCCGAGGGCCGCGGTGATATCCTCGTCGCGGCGCTTGGTGATCTTGTGCACCGCGAACTTCGTGTCCTTGGCCGGCACGGGAACGTGTACCGACTCAACGAACTCGCCCGGCTGCCGGTCCTGCTTGCCATAGGCAATGAAGAAGGTTTCCAGCGGGATCGTGCGCCGCTTCTTGCCCTTGCGCAGGGTCAGGCGCGCGCCAAGCGCGATCAAGGGCGGCGGCGTATCGCCGATCGGCGAGCCGTTGGCGATGTTGCCGCCGATCGTGCCCATGTTGCGCACCTGTTCGCCACCGATGCGATCGAACAGCGGCCCCAGCGCCGGGATGCGTTTGGCCAGCGTCGAGAAGGCTTCAGAATAGGTGACGCCGGCGCCGATCGATATGACGCCCTTGTCCTCGGAGATGGTGCGCAGCCCGTCCAGATTGCCGATGAAGATCACCGGCGAGATGTCGCGCATGTGCTTTGTCACCCACAGGCCGACATCCGTGGAGCCGGCAACGACCGTAGCGCCGGGTTCCTTGTCCAGCAAGGCGGCGAAGTCGTCGACATTGGCCGGCACGATGAGACGCTTCTTGCCCGACCCGATCTCGACACGGGCGCCGTCATGCATGGCTTCCAGCCTCGCCGTGATCGCTTTGCGCTCCACCGCCAGCGGATCCTTTGCCGCCTTGCCGTAGCTGGAGATGGCGTGCGCCGCGCGCATGATCGCCTCATAGCCGGTGCAGCGGCAAAGATTGCCTTGCAAGGCCTTTTCGATGGCCGCGTTCGACGGGTCTGGAGACTTCATCCACAGGCCATAGAGCGACATGACGAAGCCCGGCGTGCAGAAGCCGCATTGCGAACCGTGGAAATCGACAATCGCCTGCTGGACGGGATGCAGCTTGCCTGGCTCGCCGCGCAGATGCTCGACCGTCACGACATGGGTGCCGACGAGCGAGCCAAGGAAGCGGATGCAGGCATTGACGCTTTCATAAACCAGCCCGCCGGCGGAGAGCTTGCCGACAAGCACCGTGCAGGCGCCACAATCGCCCTCGGCACAGCCTTCCTTGGTGCCGCGCAGCGAACGGTCGAGGCGCAACCAATCGAGCAGGGTCGCGTCGGGAGCCACCGACGTCAGCACGACATCGCTGCCATTGAGGATGAAGCGGATTTCGTTTCGGACGGTGACCTTGGCCATGCCTCAGCTCCCCCTGTAGGTCGAATAGCCGTAGGGTGAGATCAGCAAGGGTACGTGATAGTGCACCGCCTCCGCCATGCCGAAGCGGATCGGCACGCTATCCAGGAAAGCGGGCTCGGGCAGCTTTGTGCCCTGGCCGCGCAGATAGTCGCCAGCCGCGAACACCAGTTCGTATTCGCCGGTGCGGAACTCAGCGCCTACCAGCAGCGGCGCGTCGCAACGGCCATCGGCATTGGTTGCGACAGTCTTCAGATGTTTCCTGGCCGAACCGTCGAGACGATAGAGTGCGATCGACAGTCCGGCCGCCGGCTTGCCGGTCGCCGTGTCCAGCACATGGGTCGTCAGGCGCCCGCCATCGGCTTTCGACGTTTCAGCCATTGGCCGCCTCCCATCCAGGTACATCAGAACAACAGTGATGAATTGTGCGCCAATTAAAGGCGATGCATAAGTCCCGGTCGAGCGGAGTGCGACAAAAACACTTTCAAAAATTTTCGGGGGAATGCGAGAAGCACCCTTTCGATATCCTGATCATACTTCGGGCGATGCCCGGCGGGAGGGACGATGCGTTACGAAAGAGACATGCGTGGCTACGGAGCCAATCCGCCGGATCCGAAATGGCCAGGCGGTGCGCATGTCGCCGTACAGTTCGTGGTCAACTACGAAGAGGGCGGCGAAAACTGCGTGCTCCACGGCGACAAGGCATCGGAAGCCTTCCTGTCGGAAATCGTCGGCGCCGCACCCTGGGTGGGCCAGCGCCACTGGAACATGGAATCGATCTATGAATATGGCGCGCGGGCCGGCTTCTGGCGGCTGCTTCGCCTGTTCAGCGAGCAGCAAGTGCCTGTGACCTGCTACGGCGTCGCCACCGCGCTGGCACGCTCGCCCGACCAGGTCACGGCCATGCAGGACGCCGGCTGGGAGATCGCTTCGCATGGGCTGAGATGGATCGATTACCGCGACCACAGCGCCGCGGATGAGCGCGGCGACCTCGAAGCGGCGATCAAGCTGCATTACGAAGTGACAGGCCAGCGCCCGACCGGCTGGTATACGGGCCGCACCTCGGTCAACACGGTGCGTCTGGTCGCCGAGGAAGGCGGCTTCGACTATGTCTCCGACACCTATGATGACGAACTGCCTTACTGGTTCGAGCATGCAGGCGGCACGCAGCTCATCATCCCCTATACGCTCGACGCCAACGACATGCGCTTCGCCACGCCACAGGGCTTCAATTCGGGCGATCAGTTCTTCGCCTATCTCAAGGACAGTTTCGACACGCTCTATGCCGAGGGCAAGGCCGGACGGCCGCGCATGATGAATATCGGCCTGCATTGCCGGCTCGTCGGGCGCCCGGGCCGGGTCGCGGCGCTGAAGCGCTTCGTCGACTATGTGAAGTCTCACGACAAGGTCTGGCTGGCGCGGCGCATCGACATCGCCCGCCACTGGCAAGAGAACCATCCTTACAAGCCGGCGGCGCTAAGACCGTCGAAGATGGAATTCGAGACATTCGTCCACACGTTCGGCGGTGTGTTCGAGCATTCGCCGTGGATTGCCGAACGGGCCTACGAACTGGAACTGGGTCCGGCGCACGACACGGCAGGCGGCCTGCACAATGCGCTTTGCCGCGTCTTCCGTGCCGCCAGCGAAACCGAGCGGCTCGGTGTGCTCAACGCCCACCCAGACCTAGCCGGCAAGCTGGCCAAGGCCAAGCGGCTGACGGCGGAATCGACCCGGGAACAAGCCTCGGCCGGCCTCGACGCGCTGACGGACAAGGAACGCGAACTGTTCTCCAAGCTCAACGCAGCCTACGTCACCACCTTCGGCTTCCCCTTCATCATCGCGGTGAAGGGCAAGACCAAGGAGGAAATCCTGGCGGAATTCGAGGCGCGCATAGGCAACAGCCGCGGCGTCGAATTCGAAACCGCCTGCAAACAGGTCGAGCGCATCGCGCTGCTCCGCCTCAGGGACATGCTACCGCAATAGGTTTGAAACCATGGATACGATCAGGATGCCCGACCGAACCTACTACGCGCCGCATGGCGGCCATTCCGGTCAATCCGAACTGCTGACAGGCCGTGCCGTCTTCACGGAGGCCTACGCCGTCATCCCCAAGGGCGTGATGCAGGATATCGTCACCAGCGCCTTGCCGTTCTGGGACAAGACCCGCGTCTGGATCCTGTCTCGGCCGCTGTCCGGCTTCGCCGAGACGTTCTCGCAATACATCGTCGAGGTCGCGCCCGGCGGCGGCAGCGAGCGGCCGGAGCCCGATGCCGGCGCCGAGGGTGCCCTGTTCGTGGTCGAAGGCGAATTGACGGTCATGCTTGCCGGCAGGAAGCATGTCTTGCGGCCAGGCGGCTTCGCCTTCCTGCCGCCGTCAAGCGGCTGGACAGTTCGCAACGAAAGCACGGCCGCCGTCCGTTTCCACTGGATTCGCAAGGCTTACGAAGCGGTCGACGGCCTCGATATGCCTGAAGCCTTCTTCACCAACGAGCAGGATATCGCGCCTTCGCCGATGCCTGGCACCGAAGGCCGCTGGGCCACGACACGGTTCGTCGATCCGGCCGATTTGCGCCACGACATGCACATGACCATCGTTACGCTCGAGCCCGGCGCCGTCATTCCCTTCGCCGAGACGCATGTGATGGAGCACGGGCTCTATGTGCTGGAAGGCAAGGCGGTCTATCGCCTCAACCAGGACTGGGTCGAGGTCGAGGCCGGCGACTATATGTGGCTGCGCGCCTTCTGCCCGCAGGCCTGCTATGCTGGCGGCCCCGGCAAATTCCGCTATCTGCTCTACAAGGACGTCAACCGGCACGCCAAGCTCGGCGGGGCTGGCATCGGCGGCCACTCGCGGTGACCCGCTCCATCCCGGCTCATATCGTCGCGCGGCCGCTGACCCGCGAGGCCTTTGCCCCCTTTGGCGATGTCATCGACATGGGCGGCGACAACCATTACCCGATCAATGGCGGCAAGGCCGAGCGCTACCATGATCTGGCGACCGCCGAGGCGACGGGACCGAACGCGCGGGTGCTGATCTCCATGGTGCGCGGCACGCCTTACGAAATACCGCTCAAACTGACCATGGTCGAGCGCCACCCCTTCGGCAGCCAGGCCTTCATTCCGCTGTCGCCGCGCCCGTTCCTGGTCGTCGTCTGCCATGACGGCAAGGAGGGGCCGGGCGAACCGCATGCCTTCATCACCACGCCGGGACAAGGCGTCAACTATTCCCGCAACCTCTGGCACGGCGTGCTGACGCCGCTTGGCGAGGCTCAGGATTTCCTGATCGTCGACCGTGGCGGCGACGGCTCCAACCTCGAAGAGTTCCATTTCTCGCACGCTTACGAGATCCATCTCCCTTGATCTTTGTGCATGTCGCCACCCAAAACCGCGGGCACTTTTGGCCGACATGCAGCAGGAGACCCGTCATGACCGACATTTCACTGATCGACCGCCTGCTCGACGTCATCGAGCACGACATCGTTCCAAAGACGGCGGAAGGCGTCGCGCACGGCAACAAGCTGTTCGGCGCGGCGATCCTGCGCAAGGACGACCGCTCGCTGGTGCTGGCCGAGACCAACAACGAGATCGAAAACCCGCTCTGGCACGGCGAGGTGCATTGCCTGAAGCGGTTTTATGAAATGCCCAGGGCCGAGCGTGTCGATACCAAGGACGCGCTGTTCATCGCCACGCATGAACCCTGCTCGCTCTGCCTTTCGGCGATCACCTGGACCGGCTTCGACAATTTCTACTACCTCTTCAGCCACGAGGATTCGCGCGACAGTTTCGCCATCCCGCACGATCTGAAAATCCTGAAAGAGGTCTTCACCCTCGACCCCGGCGGCTACAATGCCGAGAATGCCTACTGGAAGAGTTTTTCGATCCGCAGGCTTGTGCGCGCGCTGCCCGAGGCCGAACGCCAACGGCTGGAAACGCGCATCGGCACCATCTCGGCACGCTACGACGAACTGTCCGAAGCGTACCAAGCGAGCAAGGCCGAGAACGATATTCCGCTGAATTGAGAGAATGAAGCGGTAGCAGCACAGGTCGCATATTTCGCTGCTCCAGTCGCGAATGGCGATTGAAAGTTGCCGTGCCGCGGGGCGTTATGCGCAGCATGAAAACCATTACCGAATTCCCCCGCAAAGTCGTCGAATTTCCTGACATGGGCATCGTCATGCCGGATGGCTGCCGGCTGTCGGCGCGGGTGTGGATGCCGGAAGATGCCGGCGACGATCCGGTGCCTGCCATCCTCGAGCATCTGCCCTACCGCAAGCGCGACGGTACCATCTTTCGCGATCAGCTGACGCATCCCTATTTTGCCGGCCACGGCTACGCTTCGATCCGCGTCGATATGCGCGGCAATGGAGATTCCGAAGGGCTGATGGACGACGAATATTCCGAGCAGGAGTTGCAGGACGCATGCGACGTCATCGCCTGGGCGGCAGCTCAGCCCTGGTGCAACGGCAATGTCGGCATGATGGGCATCTCCTGGGGCGGCTTCAACTGCCTGCAGGTGGCGGCCAAGCAGCCGCCTGCGCTGAAGGCGGTGATCAGCCTGTGTTCGACCGTCGACCGCTATGCCGACGACATCCACTACAAGGGCGGTTGCCTGCTGATCGAGAATTTCGGCTGGGCCTCGACGATGCTGTCCTTTTCGTCGCGGCCGCCGGACCCGCTGATTGCCGGCGACAACAGATGGCGGGACCTGTGGCTGACCCGTCTGGAGAACCAGTCGTTCCTCGCACCGCTGTGGCTGAAGCACCAGCACCGCGACGCCTATTGGAAACGCGGCTCGATCTGCGAGGATTTTTCCGCCATTCATGCCGCCGTACTGTCGATCGGCGGCTGGCATGACGGCTACCGCAACACGATCTCGCACCTGGTGACCAACATCGAGGCGCCGGTAAAGGGCATCGTCGGCCCGTGGATCCACAAATATCCGCATTATGCCGGCCCCCGCCCGGCCATCGGCTTTTTGCAGGAAGCCCTGCGCTGGTGGGACCATTGGCTGAAGGGCGCCGAGACCGGCGTCGAGAACGATCCCGCCTACCGCGCCTATGTGATGGACAGCGTGCGCCCGGCACGTTGGCACCCGGAGCGGCCAGGCCGCTGGGTGGCAGAGACAGAATGGCCCTCGCCCACAATCAAGAGCCAGACGATCGATCTGCTCCCCAAGGGAAGCCGACCTGCCATCGTCGCCTCGCCGCAGAATTGTGGTCTCGCCGGCGGTGAATATTTTCCGTTCACCTTCGGACCCGAATTGCCGGGCGACCAGCGCCCCGACGATGCGCTGTCGGTCTTTTTTGATCAGCCACTGCTCACGGAGCCGATCGACATCGTCGGCGCGCCGGTAGTCGAGGTCACGTTCTCTTCCGACCGCCCACAGGCCAACATCGCGATCCGGCTGTGCGACGTGCATCCCGATGGCGCTTCGGAACTGATCTCCTACGGCGTGCTCAACCTGACGCACCGGGCGTCGCACGAATTTCCGCGGGCGCTGGTGCCGGGCGAAACCGCGTCGGCGCGCGTCGTGCTCGATCAATGCGCCTATCGCGTGCCGGCGGGCCACCGGCTGCGCATCGCGGTGTCGAACGCCTACTGGCCTGTCATCTGGCCCTCGCCACAGCCGGTACAGCTCGCCTTGTCGGCGGCGACGCTGGCCCTGCCGCTGCGCCCGCTGGCGACGGGCGACGAAACGACGTTCGCCGAGCCGGAAGGCGCTACGCCCTGGGCCACGGAAATGGTCCGGCCCGCCAGTTCCGAACGCCATGTCGATCGCGACGAAAAGACGGGGATCGTCACGCTTTCCATATCTGATGATTTTGGCGAGGTGCGCGATCTCGACCATGGCCTGGTCAACGGCAGCATCGCCCGCGAGACCTGGGCGATCCATCCAGACGATCCGCTGTCCGCCTCGGGAAAAACCCATTGGACCCAGACCCTGTCGCGGAATGAATGGTCGGTCCGCACCGAGACATGGGCAGAGATGCGGTCGGACGCGGAAAACTTCATCCTCAGCGCCAGAATCGAAGCCTATGAGGGTGAAAAAATCGTGTTCGAGCGCAATTTCGAGGAGAAAATTCCACGCGCGCTCGTTTGAGATCCCAAGCCGTTGGTCCAAATGCGACGTACGATTTACGCCACGGCATGTCGCATTCGGTCTTGCTTACGGCATTGGCTTACCCTCATTATTCAGGGAGAATTAAAAACAAAAAATCGACCGCAGAGTCGAACCAACAGAGTGAGGAACTCAATATGTCAAACGAACTGGAATTCCTTAGCCGGCGTGTCGCAGCAGGCAAGCTGAGCCGTCGTGACTTTCTCGGCAGGGCGGCGGCACTCGGCATCGCGGCACCTTTCGCCAACTCGCTTCTTTCAAGTGCGGCGCGCGCGGCAGGCCCGGTCAAGGGCGGCACGCTGAAAGCCGGCCTGGTCGGCGGTGAATCCACCAACAGCCTCGATCCGGCGCTGATGATGACGCAGGTGCCGTTCGCCTTCGGCAAGTGCTGGGGTGAAATGATCGTCGAGCTGTCCCCGGACGGCAAGCTCGAGAACCGCATCGCCGAGGACATCGGCTCATCCAAGGACGCGAAGGTCTGGACGCTGAAGATCCGCGACGGCGTCGAGTTCCACAACGGCAAGACCGTGACCGCCGAGGACGTGGCGGCCACGCTTGAGCGCCATTCCGACGAGAAGTCGAAATCCGGCGCGCTCGGCTACATGAAGGGCATCGAGACCATCAAGGCTAGCGGCAAGGAAGTGGTGCTGACCCTGAAAGAGGCCAATGCCGACCTGCCCTACCTGCTCAGCGACTATCACCTGATCGTCCAGCCCAATGGCGGCAAGGACAAGCCCGATGCCGGCATCTCGGCCGGCCCGTACGTGGTCAAGACCAACGAGCCCGGTGTGCGCCACGGCGGCGAGCGTTTCGCCAACTACTGGCAGGGCGACAAGATGGGCCATGCCGACCAGATCGAAGTCATCGTCATCAACGACGCCACGGCGCGCACGGCCGCCCTGCAGGGCGGCCAGGTCAACATGATCAACCGCGTCGAGCCGAAGATCGTCGACCTGATCAAGCGCGTGCCGGGGGTGACCATCCGCAACCATGCGGGTCCGGGTCACTATGTCTTCATCATGCATTGCAATACGGCGCCGTTCGACAACAACGACCTCAGAATGGCGCTGAAGCTCGCTATCGATCGCGAGGAGATGCTGACCAAGGTGCTGCGCGGCTATGGTTCGCTCGGCAACGACTTCCCGATCAACGCCGCCTACCCGCTGTTCACCGAGATCGAGCAGCGCAAGTACGATCCGGACAAGGCCAAGTTCCACTACAAGAAGTCGGGCCATGACGGCACCGTGCTGCTGCGGACCTCGGACGTTGCCTTCCCCGGCGCGGTCGATGCTTCCCAGCTCTTCCAGCAGAGCGCGGCCAAGGCCGGCATCAAGATCGAGCTCAAGCGCGAGCCCGGCGACGGCTACTGGAACGAGGTCTGGAACAAGCAGCCTTTCTGCGCTTCCTACTGGGGCGGGCGTTCGACGCAGGACCAGATGTACTCGACCGCCTATCTGTCGACCGCCGACTGGAACGACACGCGTTTCATGCGGCCGGACTTCGACAAGATGGTGCTGGCGGCGCGCGCCGAACTGGACGAGGCCAAGCGCAAGCAGATGTACCACGACATGGCTGTGATGGTGCGCGACGAAGGCGGCCTGATCCTGCCGATGTTCAACCAGTTCATCGACGCCACCGGCGCCAAGGTCGATGGCTGGGTGGATGATCCGCACCAGGAACTGATGAACGGCTACGCCTTGGCGAAGTGCTGGCTGCAGGCCTGAGTCCGGCTTTGCAGAGATGTCTTCACCCATCCTGAAACTAATCGCCCAGCGCATTGCGCTGGGCATCCTCCTTCTGTTGGCCATATCGGTCCTTATCTTCGCCGGCACCCAGATCCTGCCCGGCGACGTCGCACAAGCCATTCTGGGACAATCGGCGACACCGGAGTCGCTCGCCAATCTGCGCGAGCAGCTCGGGCTGAACGATCCGGCCTATGTCAGGTATTTCCATTGGCTCGGCGGCGTGCTGACCGGCGACCTCGGCACGGCCATGTCGAGCGGCCAGGATATCGCCACGTCGATCAAGGGGCGGCTGTGGAACACGCTGTTCCTCGCCTTCTGGGCGGCGGTCGTGGCGGTGCCGCTGGCGATCATCCTCGGTCTGATCGCCGTGCGCTTCCGCAATGGCTGGGTCGACAAGCTGATCTCCGGGCTGGCGCTCGCCTCCACCTCCTTCCCCGAATTCTTCATCGGCTACCTCCTGGTCTATTTCTTCGCCGTGAAATGGCAGATCTTCCCGGCCATATCGACCGTTTATGACGGCATGCCGTTCGGCGAGCGGATGCAGGCCATCGCGCTTCCGGCGACGGCGCTCACCCTGGTGGTGCTCGCCCATATGATGCGCATGACCCGCGCGGCGATCCTCAATGTCATGCAGTCGGCCTATGTCGAGACGGCTGAGCTCAAGGGCCTTTCGGCCTTCGCGGTCATCCGCAAGCACGCCTTCCCGAACGCGATCGCGCCGATCATTAACGTCGTCATGCTCAATCTCGCCTATCTTATCGTCGGCGTGGTCGTGGTCGAGGTGATCTTCGTCTATCCCGGCATGGGGCAGTATCTGGTCGACCACGTCACCAAGCGCGACGTGCCGGTGGTGCAGGCGGTCGGCCTGATCTTCGCCGCCGTCTACATCAGCCTCAACATCATCGCGGACATAGCGGCGATCGTCGCCAATCCGCGTCTCAGACATCCAAAGTGAGGGGGCGGGCATGCTCGATATAAAACGCATCCCCATCCCCGCCCTGATCGGCCTGGTGCTGACCGCCCTGTTCGTGCTGGCGGCGGTCTTCGCACCGTTGATCGCCCCGCACGGCAATGCCGAGATCGTCGGCGACGTCTGGGAGCCGATGTCGGCAACGCATTGGCTGGGCACCGACAATCTCGGCCGCGATCTCTTGTCGCGCATGATCTACGGCGCCCGCATCACCTTGTTCATCGCCGTGCTGGCCACAGCGCTGTCCTTCTCGCTCGGCGCCATACTCGGTTTCTCGGCGGCGGTGTTCGGTGGCTGGTTCGACACGATCCTGTCGCGCCTCGTCGATCTCCTGATGTCGATCCCGACACTGATCATGGGCCTGGTCGTGCTCTCCGTGCTGCCGACGAACCTGGTGACGCTTATCCTGGTCATGGGCATCCTCGACTCGACACGCGTCTACCGCCTGTCGCGCGCGGTCGCCGTCGACATCAACGTCATGGACTATGTCGAGGCGGCAAAGCTGCGCGGCGAAGGCAGTGCCTGGATCATCTTCCGCGAAATCCTGCCCAATGCGCTGTCGCCGCTGGTTTCGGAACTCGGCCTGCGCTTCATCTACGCGGTGCTGTTCCTGTCGACGCTGTCCTTCCTCGGCCTTGGCGTGCAGCCGCCGGACGCCGACTGGGGTGGCATGGTCAAGGAGAACAAGGACGGCATCGTCTTCGGCATTGCCGCCGCGCTCATTCCGGCGGGGGCGATCGCGGCGCTCGCCATCTCGGTCAACCTTGTCGCCGACTGGATCCTCAACCGCACGACAAGCCTGAAGGGAGGACGCGGGTGATGGCCGACAGCAAAGCGAAACCCGGACAACCCAAGCCAGGCGTGCTGCTCGATATCAGGAACCTGCGCATCGAGGCCACGGTGTACCCGCCCGGCGAGGCGCCAAAGAACATCGTGCTGGTGCACGATGTCTCGCTGACGCTGGAAAAGGGCAAGGTGCTGGGCCTGATCGGCGAGTCCGGCGCTGGCAAGTCGACCATCGGTCTGTCTTCCATGGGCTATGGCCGCGGCGGCGTGCGCATCACCGGCGGCGAGGTGATCCTAAATGGCCGCGACATCCTGAAGGGCGGCAAGGAAGGCTTCCGCAAGCTGCGCGGCCGAGAGGTCTGCTACGTGGCGCAATCGGCGGCGGCCGCCTTCAATCCAGCGCACCGGCTGATGGACCAGGTGGTGGAAGCCACGCTGCTGCACGGCACGGCGACACGCGCCGAGGCGGAAAAGCGCGCTGTGGCACTGTTCAAGAAGCTCAGCCTGCCAAACCCCGAAACCATCGGCGAACGCTTTCCACACCAGGTCTCGGGCGGCCAGCTGCAGCGCGTGATGACGGCAATGGCGCTGTGCTCGGAACCGGACCTGATCGTCTTCGACGAGCCGACGACGGCGCTGGACGTGACGACGCAGATCGACGTTCTGTCGGCGATCAAGGACGCCATCCGCGACACCCATGTGGCGGCGCTCTACATCACCCACGACCTTGCCGTCGTCGCCCAGGTCTCCGACGAAATCATGGTGCTGCGCCACGGCCGGCTGGTCGAATGGGGCGGTACAAGGCAGATCATCAAGGAGCCGCGCCAGGAATACACCAACGCGCTGGTCTCGGTGCATGAGATCGAACATGCCGAACAGAAGCCGGGCGCGACACCGTTCCTGTCGGTGAAAAACGTCACCGCCGCCTATGGCGGCGGCCAGGTCAAGGTGCTGAAGAACGTCTCGGTCGATATCTACCCCGGCCAGACGCTGGCCGTGGTCGGCGAATCCGGCTCCGGCAAGTCAACGCTGGCGCGCGCCATCACCGGACTTTTGCCGCCCGAGCAAGGCAACGTCACCTTCGATGGGCGGCCGCTGGCCAACCGGCTTGCCGACCGGCCGAAGGAGGACCTGCGCCAGTTGCAGATGATCTACCAGATGGCCGACGTGGCGATGAACCCGCGCCAGACCGTCGGCACCATCATCGGCCGCCCGCTCGAATTCTATTTCGGCATGCGCGGCCGCGAACGCGACAAGCGCGTTGCCGAACTGCTCGACGAGATCGAGATGGGCAAGGGTTTCCTCGACCGCTATCCGGCCGAGCTTTCGGGCGGCCAGAAGCAGCGCGTGTGCATCGCGCGTTCGCTTGCCGCCAAGCCGAAGCTGATCATCTGTGACGAAGTGACATCGGCGCTCGATCCGCTGGTGGCGCACGGCATATTGAAGCTGCTGCTGAACCTGCAGCAGCACGAAAAGGTCGCCTATCTCTTCATCACCCACGACCTGGCGACGGTGAAGTCGATCGCCGATTCGATTGCGGTGATGTATCGCGGCGAAGTGGTGCGCTACGGCTCGAAGAGCAAGGTTCTCACGCCGCCTTTCGATGCCTATACGGACCTTCTCTTGTCGTCGGTTCCGGAAATGGAGATCGGCTGGCTGGAAAAGGCCATCAAGGGGCGGCGCATGGCCAGCGCGGGGAACTGAGAATTCAGGAGGGCGAGCGGGTTTTCCGCCCGGGATTGCGCTAAACAAACAAAGGGATAGGCTGAAGCGACTGGCCGGGGAGCGACCATCGTCATCAGCATGCAACACTAGGGCGCCACACGTCCTTCCGGACGGGCGCCGCCGGTGTGACTTTATTTTCAACAAGGGGTAGGACATGAAGACTGAACTCGACCATCTCGCTGAGCTCGCCGGCCAGGGCCGGATATCACGTCGCGACTTCCTTGGCCGCACCGCGGCGCTGGGTGTGTCGGCGGCGCTGGCAACGACGCTGGCCGGGAAAGCCTTCGCACAGACGCCGGTCAAGGGCGGCATCCTCAAGGCCGGCCTGCAGGGCGGTGAATCGACCAACAGCCTCGATCCCGCGCTGAACCTCAGCCAGGTCACCTACAGCTTCGGCAAGCAGTGGGGCGAATATCTGGTCCGGCTGATGCCGGACAACAGCCTGACCAACATGATTGCCGAGGAGATCGGCGCTTCCAAGGACGCCAAGACCTGGACGATCAAGGTGCGTGACGGCATCGAGTTCCACAATGGCAAGACGGTGGCCGCGGAAGACATCGCCGCCACGATCGAGCGCCATGCCGACGAGAAGTCCAAGTCCGGCGCGCTCGGCATCCTCAAGAACATCAAGGGCGTCAAGGCGAGCGGCAAGGAAGTCATCGTCACGCTCGGCGATGCGGACGCCGACTTCCCCTACCTCATGGCCGACTACCATCTCGTCATCCAGCCGAATGGCGGCAAGGACAATCCGAATGCCGGCATCAGCGCCGGCCCCTACAAGGTCACCGTCAACCAGCCAGGCGTGCGCCATGGCGGCGAGCGCTTCGCCAACTACTGGCAAGGCGACAAGCTGGGCCATGCCGACCAGATCGAGATCGTCGTCATCAATGACGCCACGGCGCGGCTGGCCGCGCTGCAGGGCGGCCAGGTGCACATGATCAACCGCGTCGAGCCAAAGGTCGTCGACCTGGTCAAGCGCATCCCGGGCGTCACCATCGAGAACGTGTCGGGCAAGGGCTACTATCCGTTCAACATGTTCTGCGATACGGCGCCGTTCGACAACAATGACCTTCGCATGGCGCTCAAGCTCGCCATGGACCGTGATGAATTGCTGGAAAAGATCCTGCGCGGCTACGGCTCGGTCGGCAATGACTTTCCGATCAATGAAGCCTACCCGCTGTTTTCCACCGACATCGAGCAGCGCAAGTTCGATCCGGAAAAGGCGGCGGCGCTCTACAAGAAGTCGGGCCACAGCGGCTCCATCCTGCTGCGCACCTCCGACGTCGCCTTCCCCGGCGCCGTTGACGCGGCCCAGCTCTACCAGCAGAGCGCCGCCAAGGCCGGCATCAAGATCGAGATCAAGCGCGAGCCGGGCGACGGCTACTGGTCGGAGGTCTGGAACAAGCAGCCCTTCTCGCTCTCCTACTGGGGTGGGCGCGCCACGCAGGACCAGATGTATTCCACCGGTTACGTTTCGACCGCCGACTGGAACGACACCCGCTTCAAGCGGCCGGAATTCGACAAGATGCTGTTTGCGGCGCGCGGTGAACTCGACCAGGCCAAGCGCAAGGCGATCTACCACGACATGGCGGTGCTGATGCGCGACGAAGGCGGCCTGATCGTCCCGTTCTTCAACCAGTTCATCGATGCCGCCGCCAGCAACAAGATCAGCGGCTTTGCCAAGAGCCCTATCGGCGAAATGATGGATGGCTACGCGCTTGGCGAGTGCTGGCTCAACGCCTAGCTGAACCCTGCCTTTCCGATTCACGTGTAAGAACGCCGTGTGCCCGAAACGGCACACGGCGTTCCCATTTCAACTACCAAACCTGATGGAGCTGCCCATGGCGCTCAAATCCAAACTTCTGCTGATCATCCTCGATGGTGTTCCCTACAGGAACTGGCGCCGGCTGATGGGCAATCTCGAGGGCTGGGTGCAATCGGGCGAGGCACGGGTCTGGAAGATGCGCTCGGTGCTGCCGTCGACCTCGGCCTGCTGCTATGCTTCCATCCACACCGGCGTGTCGCCGCAGGTGCATGGCATTCTTTCCAACGAGAACCGCTTCCGGGTCGCGCAGCCCGACATCTTCTCGGAAGTCAGCAAGGCCGGCGGCAAGACCGGCGCGGTGACGCATTCCTACTGGTCGGAATTCTTCCGGTCCTATCCGTTCGACCTGATCGAGGACATGGAATATGACGAGCTGGGTGGTCCGATCACGCATGGCCGGTTCCATACCATGACCGGCTATAATGCCCGAAACCAGATGACGCCGAGCGACGTCGACCTGTTCGCGACGCTGACCATGCTGACGAAACGCCACGGCATCGACTACGGCATCCTGCACACATGCACGCTGGACTCGATGGGCCATCGCTTCGGCCACGACTGCCACGAGATGGACCATGCCGTCTATGCGATGGACGGCATGCTGGCAGCCTTCCTGCCTGGCTGGATCGAAGCCGGTTACGAGGTCATGGTCACCGCCGACCACGGCCAGACCGACCGTGGCCACCATGGCGGCCATGACGACGAAATGCAGGATTTCGCGCTGTATTATTTCGGTCCGGCGAAGGGCCCCGAGGGCGACACGCTGCTCGATCAGCTGCAGCTGGCGCCGACCGTGCTGAGCCGGCTGGGCGTGCCGGTGCCGGCGACGATGAAGGCGAAGCCCTTTTTGGGGTAATGTGAAGGGGACGTCGGCGCCGCCCTCATCCGCCTGCCGGCGTTCGTCGTTCGAAAAGCCAAGCAGTTGGCTTTTCGCCCGCTGAGCGGGCCACTCCTCAACTCCCCGTATAGTGACGGGAGAGAAGGGATGCTCTGGCAACATCCCCATAGTTCGGTTAGCCTCCGCGAATTCCTTGGCGGAGGATGAACCTTTTTGGGCCGATCAGCGACAGAGCAGGCAGGAGCCAGGCGGCTCGACCGGCCATGACGGCAGCGACGGATACCGATCGCGCGCTTGTCGACCGGGTCGCGAAGGGCGACCGTGCCGCCGTGCGGCTCCTGTTCATGCGCCACCATGCGCGGGTCTACCGCTTCGTGGCGCGCCAGACGGGATCGGAAATGATGGCTGACGATATCGCGAACGAAGTCTTCCTCGAATTGTGGCGCCAGGCGCCAGGCTTCGAGGGGCGCTCCGAAGTCTCGACATGGCTGCTCGGCATCGCCCGGTTCAAGGCGCTGTCCTTGCTGCGCAAGAAGAAGGAAGACTGGATCGACGACGAGGCCGCCGCCGCGGTGCCCGACGGCGCCGACACGCCGGAGGTCGTCACGATGAAGGAGGACAAGGCCGCCGCCTTGCGCCGCTTTGTCGATGCCTTGCCCGAAGAGCACCGCACGGTGATCGACCTTGCCTATTATCACGGACAATCGGTGACCGATATCGGCGAGGTGCTCGGCATCCCGGTCGCGACCGTCAAGACCCGGATGTTCTACGCCCGCAGGAAACTCGGAGAGGCCCTCAAGGCCGCCGGTTACGACAGGGGGTGGCCATGAGCGCCGCTGAGAAAATGTCGCGCCGCGACGAAATGGAAACGCTGCTGCCGTTCTATCTGAACGGCTCGCTGGAAGGCTCGGAGCTGGAAGCCGTCGAAGAATGGCTGGCGACGGATCCGGCGGCAATGGCAGCCCTTGGCGAGGCCGAGGCCGAATTCTCCGGCATATCGGCCGCCAATGAGGCGATCCGTCCGCCGGCCGATGCGCTCAGCCGCTTCGCCAGGGCACTCGATGCCGAAGCGGGACCGGCACGGGCACCGGCAGGCTCCTCCTGGCTGGCGCAGGCCTGGGGGCGGTTCATAGCGGTGCCGGTCGGTGTCGCCTGGGCCACGGCCGCCGTCTTGCTGGCCCTGATTGCGGTGCAGTCCCTGGTGCAGCCCGGCGGCAAGGGCAAGGATTTCGAGATCGCCGGCGCCGAAGATGACCTGGCGAAAATGCCGTTCGCGCTGGTCAAGTTCAAACCGGATGCGAGGATGTCCGATATTTCGGGCTTTCTCGGCAGCAGCGGGTTGAAGGTCATTGGCGGACCGACCGCCGATGGCGTGTTCCGGCTCGGCATTCCCGCGGCCAACGCAGCCGACTACACCAAGCAGCTCGGCCTTATTGCTGCCCAGCCGTTCACCGAGACTGTGATCGAGGGAAGGAAACCGGTTGATGGCGGCTGAGGCGGTCGTTCGATTTGCGGTGATCCTAGCGGCGGCGATGACAATCGCCGCCGTGCCTGCATCGGCACAGACCAACAACAGCACCGGCGACCAGACAAGGATCGACTGCCGCAACGGCACCAACGCGGCAGGAGCCGACTGCGCCAAGGACAACGAAAAGGACGGTTCGGGGGCGACGCGACCCGGCGCCGTCTTTCTTCCGGCGCTGATCGTCGACCTCTTTCCCAATCCCGCCGAAACTCCGGTGCCCGTGCCGACACCCGCACCGCGCCAGGATCCGGGTACGCCGTCGGCCGCCCCCGCCGATGCGCAACCGGGAATCTCGGCCGCGATCGTCTCGCCCACCGATCTCATCGCCGTTCAGCCGCCGCGCGCGGTGGCGGGCGATTTCGTCCCCGACGAGGTGCTGGTGACCGTCGACGGCGATGCCGGCGCCGTGCAGCAGATCGCCGCCTCGTTCGGCCTTCAGGTTCGTTCGCAGCGCCAGTCGCGGCTGCTCGGCACCACGCTGGTGCGTTTCGGCATTCCAGACGGCCGCCCTGTCGGTGTCGTGCTGGCGCAGCTTGCCGCCGACAACCGCACGCAGCGCCGCGAGCCCAACCATATCTACTCGCTGCAGCAGGCCGCCGGCATCGTCAACTATGCCTTCGACCGCATCGCGCTCGATGCCAAACAGGCCAGCGGCGAAAACGTTCGTGTTGCCGTCATCGACACCGGCATCGACGACACCAATCCGGCGCTGGCCGGCGTGATCGCCGCGCAGTTCGACGCCATGCCCGACGTGCCGGTCGAGAAGCGCGACCATGGTACTTCGATCGACGGCCTGATCGCCGGCGTCGGCGCGCTCGAAGGCATGGCGCCGGGCGCCAGGATCTACCACGCCCGTGCCTTCGAAGGCGGCAAGTCGACCATGGACGTCATCCTGTCGGCACTCGACTGGGCGGCCGAGCAGAATGTCAGCATCATCAATATGAGCTTCGTCGGGCCGAAGAACGACCTGCTCGGCGCCGCCTGCCGCAATGCACGGGCACTCGGCATGGTGCTGGTCGCCGCCGCCGGCAATAACGGGCCGAAGGCGCCCTATGGCTATCCGGCCGCCTTCGACGGCGTCATCGCGGTGACCGCGACCGACGCCAGGGACGCTCTGATGCCGCAGGCCAATCGCGGCGCCTACGTCTTCATTTCGGCGCCCGGCGTCGAAATGGTGGCGCCAAGCGGTGCCGGCTCCGATGTCGTCACCGGCACATCGTTCGCGGCGGCGATCGTGAGCGGCGCCATCGCCAATCTCCTCCATGCCGCGCCCGGCCGCTCGGCCGACGACATCGAGAAAGCACTGGCGGCGACAGCGAAGGATCTCGGCCCCAAGGGACGCGACAACGATTTCGGCTACGGACTGCTGGACATCCAGGCGGCCGAAGCGGCGAAGGAATAAGGCTGGGCGACCCGCACTGGCTATCCGCAACGGCCGGGATGGGTGGAATGCGGTCGCCGCCGGCATGGCGATGGACCACGCTTGGCGCGATCCGCTATAGCGCCGGACCCAATCGAACGGCGCTTCCATCATGGAAGCGCGACAGCCGGAAGCGGCTGAGGTCATGCCCAGTCTCGTTTCCCTGCATCATGTCGGAAACGACGCGCCCGATTCCTGGCCCGATACCGAACCCGTGACCACTCATGCCGGTCGCGACGAAAAGACCGCCGACCGCCTCCACGTGATCCACGACGGGGACGACATCGGGCATGGCGTCGATCATGCCTCCCCAGCCGGCCTTCAGGCGAACCGTTTCGAACTGTGGAAAAAGGTGTTTGAAATTGTGTTCTACCGAACGGAGACCGGAGCGTTCGGCGGCTGGGTTGAGCACCCGCATCCTTTCGAAGGGGCTCCGGGAATCCGGTGCCCAGTCGCGCGGCGTCGACCAGCTGTCGGGGTAGCCTGACGGAGCGAACGGAAAGTAACGCGTCCCGAACGGGTTGGCCATGAGGGCTGGAAGATACTTGGTGGCGTGCCGGAACGCGTCGGGCCCGACGTAAAGCAAATTACTGCCTCCCGGGGCGAGCGTGTATCCGCCATCCTGTCTGCGCCTGAACGCGATGTGATCGTCGGCTGCCGCACCGGAATAGATTTCGGGCAGGGGTTCCGTCGCGGCCACGGTTACCCTGACGCTGAGCTGAGGGACGGACACGCCGTGTCTTGCCAGGAGCAGGGATGACCAGGCGCCGCCCGCGACCAGCACGCTGGAGGTCTCGATGTACCCCGCTTCGGTCCACACTCCCTTGATCCTGCCGGCTGAGATTTCGAGGGTCCGCACCGCGCAATTCTCTACGATCCTGGCGCCTTTTCGGGCGGCAAGCCGGGCAAGCGCGGGCACCGCCAACCAAGGCTCCGCACGCATGTCGGAGGGCGTCGTCATCGCGCCCTTGAACCTGCGCGACATGCCCTTGATGAGTTTTGCGGTTTCGTCCGCGTCCAGGAGGCGGGTGTCGAGTTCATGGATCGCGGCGATCTTCATGAATTCTTCGAAGCCGGCCATTTTCTTGTCCGAGCTTGCCAGGTAGGTCACACCTGTCTGCTTCAGACCGATGTCCTCGCCGCATTCCTCGGCCAGCTGCCGCCATAGGCGAGACGCCTCGATAACAATCGGCAGTTCATCCGCGTCCCGCCCCTGCTTTCGAATCCAGCCCCAATTTCGGGAGGACTGCTCGGCCGCAACGCGTCCCTTTTCCAGGAGCGTCACCGGAATGTTGCGCTGCGCAAGGAAAAGAGCGGTCGTCACGCCAATGATACCGCCGCCAACGATGACCACCTCCGAAGTCTTCGGCGGTGGACCGGCATGTCGGATTGGATCCGCTTCGGAAAACGGGAATAGGGGCAAGTGGCGCATCCTGGGAGGAATGATCGATGCTCTGGCTTACTGGTTGCCACCCCCCAAAAGCCAAATCAAGAGCAGACGCAGGCAGACCATTGTCCCACGGCACGGCAATCGATCGTCCGGCGATGTCCGCAAGGGGCCGGCCTCACGGGGCGATTGGGTCTATCTCCTACGCCGGCGCACCGGCGACCGAGCCCCGCACCACCAGATCGACCGGCCAGACCTCGCCGCGGGCGCCTTCTTCCAGGCCCGATATCCGTGCCGCCAGCCGCTCGGCGACGCGCTCGCCGGCGAGACGGATGGATGAGCGCGTCGTCGATAACGGTACGGAAAAGTTTTCCGGCTTCAGCCAGGGGAAGACATCGTCATGGGCGATCAGCGACACATCGCCGGGAATGGTGAGGCCGAGGTCGCGCACCGCGCGCACGACGCCTAGCGCCATGATCAGGCTTGAGCAAGCGATCGCCGTCGGCGCGTCGCTCGCCTCAAGCAATCGCCTGGTGGCGCGATAGCCGTTTTCTTCGGTCATGGCCACCGAGCAGACGTGGCGCTCGCCGAGGGTCAGCCCGCTCGCGGCGAGCGCCCGGCGCACGCCGCGCTCGCGATGGATGGCAAAGGTCTCGCGGTCGTCGCCATTGATCAGCGCCAGCCGCCGATGGCCGAGCTGGACCAGCAATCGCGCCGCCTCGTGGAAGGCGCCCTCATTGTCGATGTCGAGATAGGGATAGTCGAAATCGAAGCCTTCGCTGCGGCCGTGGACCAGGTAGGGAATGCCGAGCGTGCTGACCAGCGCCACCCGGCTGTCCCGCGGCCTGGGCGACGAAATATAGACGGCGTCGACCTGCCGGTTGGCGACGATGCGCCGATAAGTGGTTTCCTGGTCGTCGGCATCGGCCGGCGACAGCACAAGGTCAAGCTCATGCGAGCGGGCATAATCGCCGAGGCCGGACAGGAATTCGACGAAATGCGGATCGATGTCGACGGCCGCACCTGTCGGCAGGACATAGCCGATCATGCCGGACTTGCCGGTCGCCAGCCGGCGCGCGCTCGGATTGGGGCGGTAGCCATGGCGCTTGGCGGCGTCCATCACGCGCCTGCGCGTTTCCTCGTTGACCTCCGGGTAGCCATTCAGCGCCCGGCTTACCGTGGTCTGCGAAAGCGCCAGCATATGCGCGAGCTGCTTGAGGTTCACAACGGCCTCCATTCCCTCAAAGCGCTTTTAAATTGAATCGACCCAAGTGCCACAAAGGCGCGAGGGCATCGACACAACCATAAGCGGGGTCGGGACCGGTTTGAAACAGAAAATTGCTGTTGCGCTGCCAAAAAGCATGCTGCGGTGCAATTTCTGATGTCAGAATCAACGAAATTAAATCGATTAGCTAACCGAACCTCTTGACTTCCAGTCGATTCAGTGGCGAGATCAGAAAAGCCAAAGCGCTTTGGAAGACTCTTCGAAAGGTTGCGGTTCCCTTGCGACTGAGTCACAGTCCTGCGGCGTCGGCGGGCGGAATGGAGGTTCCGTCCGGTGTGTGTGACCCACTGGGAGGGAATACCGATGAAGAAAATGCTTTTGCTGGGTGCTGCGTT
Organism: Mesorhizobium loti; assembly: GCF_013170705.1. Classification (NCBI taxonomy): domain Bacteria; kingdom Pseudomonadati; phylum Pseudomonadota; class Alphaproteobacteria; order Hyphomicrobiales; family Phyllobacteriaceae; genus Mesorhizobium; species Mesorhizobium loti. The sequence continues at coordinate 434,875 of NZ_CP033334.1, forward strand.
TGCCACGCTCGCCCTGAACGCGCCCGCGCATGCCGAACTGAAGTTCAAGCCGGGCGAGGACAAGCGTTTCAATTGGGCAAATTACGAAGACCTGAAGAAAGTCGATCTCAAGGGCGAGACCCTGACCATCTTCGGGCCGTGGCGCGGCGAGGACGAGGCGCTTGCCCGTTCGGTGCTCGATTATTTCGCCGAAGCGACCGGCGCCGAGGTGAAGTACTCCTCTTCCGAGAACTATGAGCAGCAGATCGTCATCGACACCCAAGCCGGCAGTCCGCCAAACATCGCCATCCTGCCACAGCCGGGCCTGATCCAGGATCTTGCTTCCAAGGGCGTCCTGACCCCGCTGGGCGATGACGTCGCCGCCTGGATCAAGGAGAACTACGCCGCCGGCGACTCCTGGGCCAAGCTCGGCACGTATAATGGCAAGGACGGCAAGCCGGGCTTCTATGCCTTTCCCTACAAGATCGACGTGAAGGGGCTGGTCTGGTACTCGCCCGACAATTTCAACGAAGCCGGCTACAAGGTTCCGAAGACGCAAGAGGAACTGGCCGAGCTCGAAAAGAAGATCATAGCCGACGGCGGCAAGCCCTGGTGCATAGGGCTGGGCTCTGGCGGCGCGACCGGATGGCCGGCGACCGACTGGGTCGAGGACATCATGCTCAGGACGCAACCGCCGGAGGTCTACGACAAGTGGGTCAAGAACGAGATCCCGTTCACCGATCCGGCGGTGGTCAACGCCATCGACATCTTCGGCAAGATCGCCACCGACGACAAGATGGTGGATGGCGGCGCCAAGGCAGTGGCCGCGACAGACTTCCGCGACAGTCCGAAGGGCCTCTTCACCGTGCCGCCGAAGTGCTACATGCACCATCAGGCATCGTTCATCCCCTCCTTCTTCCCGGAGGGTGTAAAGCTCGGCCAGGATGCGGATTTCTTCAACTATCCGCCTTACGCCTCCAAGCCGGAGCTTGGTACGCCGCTGGAAGTGGCCGGAACATTGGTCATGATCACCAAGGATTCCAAGGCATCGCGCGAGTTCATCAAGTTCCTCGAAATGCCGCTCGCGCATGAATTGTGGATGGCGCAGAAGAGCTTCGTCACGCCCTTCAAGGGTGCCAACAAGGACGCCTATGGCAGCGATGCGCTGAAAAAGCAGGGCGAGATCCTGGTCGGAGCGACGACGGTTCGCTTCGACGGTTCCGACCTGATGCCCGGCAAGATCGGCGCCGGCTCATTCTGGACCGGCATGATCGATCTGGTCGGAGGCAAATCCGCCCAGGACGTGGCCGCCGACATCCAGAAGAGCTGGGACGCGATCAAGTGACCAGCCCGGGCGAGTAGCCAGCCCGGGTTCGGGTGCAATCCAGACTTTCCTGATCCTCATACCGAATCCGGGCCTCCGGCCCGGATTCACCGGCAGCACTTGCCGGAAGCCTTTCGCGTTCGATTGTTGCGAATAACGAAATCGGTGCATCCGATCGCCAGCACTGCCTGGCCGATCATGCGCAGGGAGAGGGACCATGGCGGCTCAGATTTTCTCGGCCATATTTGTCATCATCATCGGCGTCGGCGGCTGTGTCGCTTATTTCTGGGGCGCCAACAAACTGCTCGACTTGACCTTCCCCTCGCGCGGAGTTTCCGGCACGGCCGCCGTCAACAATCTGCGCCGGCAGGGCCTGATACGGCCATGGCTGTTCGTCGGCCCGGCGCTGATCATTCTCACCATCTACCTGATCTACCCCGTGATCGCGACACTGTGGCTCTCCTTCCGCGACCGCGGCGGCGAGAACTTCGTCGGCTTCGCCAACTACGAGTGGGCGCTTCGCGATCAGGATCTGCGAAACTCAATCCTGAACAACATCCTGTGGCTGGCGGTGGTGCCCGCCGCCTGCACCTTCCTCGGGCTGATCATTGCCGTGCTCACAGACAAGATCTGGTGGGGCACGATTGCCAAGAGCCTGATCTTCCTGCCGCTGGCCATCTCCTTCGTCGGCGCCAGCGTGATCTGGAAGTTCATTTACGAATATCGCGGCGAGGGCCAGGTGCAGATCGGCCTGCTCAACGCCATCATCCAGCATTTCGGCGGCCAGCCGCAGGTGTGGATATCGCTGCCGTTCTGGAACAATTTCTTCCTGATGATCATCCTGATCTGGATTCAGACCGGGTTTGCCATGGTCATCCTGTCCTCGGCGCTGCGCGGCATCCCGGAGGAGACGCTGGAAGCCGCCGTCATCGACGGCGCCAACCCGTTCCAGATCTTCTGGAAGATCATGGTGCCGCAGATCTGGGGCACGATCGCTGTTGTCTGGACCACCATCACCATCCTGGTGCTCAAGGTGTTCGACATCGTGCTGACCATGACCAACGGCCAGTGGAACAGCCAGGTGCTGGCCAATCTGATGTTCGACTGGATGTTCCGCGGCGGCGGCGATTTCGGCCGTGGCGCGACAATCGCCATCATCATCATGATCGCGGTCATCCCGATCATGGTCTGGAACATCCGCCAGGCGAACAAAGAGACGGGAGGGCACTGAAATGGCCGTCGCGACCGGAAATTCCTTCGCCAGCCGTTTCGGCGTCCATATAGCGGTGCTGGTCTTCGTGGCGATCTGGACCATTCCGACACTCGGCATCCTGGTCTCCTCGCTGCGCGACAAGGACCAGATCGTTGCCTCGGGCTGGTGGAATTCGTTCGCCAGTTCCAGCCAGACCGAAGCCGGGCGTCTGCCCGCCGCCTCCGCGCAGACCCAGAAGGACGGCAAGTTCGTCCTCGAGGGCAACATTTTCGGCGACGGCGCCAGGCGCAGCATCAGCGCTTTCGGCGTCAAGGCGGCGGCACCGACACAGTATCCGGCCGGCACATCGGCGGACCTGGGTGACGGCGTGACCTTGCAGGTCAATGCCGACGGCAGCTTCGTCATGACCTCGCCCAAGGCGTTCGAAGGCGATCGCGGCCAGCGTGTCTACTATGCCTCGTCGGCACCGCCCAAATTCACCACCGACAACTACCACACCGTGCTGTTTTCGGAAGGCATCGGCCGCTCGTTCATGAATTCGCTGACCGTCACCATCCCGGCGACCGTCATTCCGATCCTGATCGCCGCCTTTGCCGCCTACGCGCTGGCCTGGATGCGTTTTCCTGGCCGTGCGCTGCTGATCGCGGTCATCATCGGCCTCCTGGTGGTGCCGCTGCAGATGTCCCTGATTCCGCTGTTGAAACTCTACAACGGGGTCGGCGCTTTCTTCGGCGTGCCGTCGAAAACCTATCTCGGCATCTGGCTGGCGCATACCGGCTTCGGCCTGCCCTTCGCCATCTATCTGCTGCGCAGCTATATTGCCGGCCTGCCGCGCGAGATCATGGAATCGGCCCGCATCGACGGTGCCAGCGATTTCGAGATCTTCGTCAAGATCGTGCTGCCGCTGTCCTTCCCGGTGCTGGCCTCCTTCGCCATCTTCCAATTCCTGTGGGTATGGAACGATCTGCTGGTGGCGATGGTTTTCCTCGGTACGGCACCCGACCAGATCGTGTTGACAGCCAAGCTCAACGCGCTGCTCGGCTCTCGCGGCGGCAACTGGGAAATCCTGACGACATCGGCCTTCATCACCATCATCGTGCCGCTGATCGTCTTCTTCTCGCTGCAGCGCTATTTCGTCCGCGGGCTGCTTGCCGGCTCGGTGAAAGGAGGCTGAAACCATGCAATCCGCTTTGAAGGCCAGCTCGAAGCCTGACCTTGCCGTCGATCGCGACTGGTGGCGAGGGGCCGTGATCTACCAGATCTATCCGCGCAGCTACCAGGATTCGAACGGCGACGGGATCGGCGATCTCAAGGGCATTATCGGGCGGCTGCCCTATATCGCCGCGCTCGGCGCGGACGCGATCTGGATCTCGCCCTTCTTCAAATCGCCGATGAAGGATTTCGGCTACGACGTCTCGGACTATTGCGACGTCGACCCGATGTTCGGCACGCTGGCCGATTTCGATGCACTGACGGCGGAGGCGCATCGGCTGGGCCTCAAGGTGATGATCGACGAAGTGCTGTCGCACACCGCCGACAACCATCCCTGGTTCAAGGAAAGCCGGTCGAGCCGCACCAATCCGAAGGCGGACTGGTATGTCTGGGCGGACGCCAGGCCGGACGGCACGCCACCCAACAACTGGCTGTCGATCTTCGGCGGATCGGCGTGGCAGTGGGACACCAGCCGCCAGCAATATTACCTGCACAATTTCCTGGCCGAACAGCCCGACCTCAACTTCCACAACCGCGAAGTCCAGGACGCGCTGCTCGACGTCACCCGCTTCTGGCTGGAGCGCGGCGTCGACGGCTTCCGCCTCGACACGATCAATTTCTACTTCCACAGCCAAGGCCTGGAAAACAATCCGCCGCTGCCGCCCGAAGAGCGCAACGACCAGACAGCGCCGGCGGTCAATCCCTACAACTACCAGGACCATCTTTACGACAAGAGCCGCCCGGAAAACCTCGGCTTCCTCGAACGTTTCCGCGCCCTGCTGGATGAATATCCGGCGACGGCCGCGGTCGGCGAAGTCGGCGATTCGCAGCGCGGGCTGGAGGTCGTGGCCGCCTATACCGCCGGCGGCAAGCGCGTGCACATGTGCTATTCCTTCGACTTCCTGGCGCCGGAAAAGATCAGCCCGCCCAAGGTCCGTTCGGTGCTGGAAGCCTTCGGCAAGGTCGCCAGCGACGGCTGGTCGTGCTGGGCGTTTTCCAACCATGACGTGATGCGCCCGGCCTCGCGTTGGGCTGCGGATGAGGCCGACCCGACCGCCTATCTCAAGGTCATCTCGGCATTGCTGATGTCGCTGCGCGGCTCGGTCTGCATCTACCAGGGCGAGGAGCTCGGGCTCGCCGAGGCCGAATTGCGCTTCGAGGATTTGCAAGACCCCTATGGCATCCGCTTCTGGCCGGAATTCAAGGGCCGCGACGGCTGCCGCACGCCCATGGTGTGGGATGGCAACGCCAGGAACGGCGGCTTCTCCCAGGCAAAGCCCTGGCTGCCGGTGCCGGCAAAACATCTGGCGCAGGCGGTCAATGTCCAGCAGGGCGACCAGAGTTCGCTGCTCGAACACTACCGGCGCTTCCTCACCTTCCGCCGTGCCCATCCGGCGCTGGCCAAGGGCGATATCACCTTCATCGAAAGCGAGGGCGACATTGTCGCGTTCACGCGCCGGGCGGGCAATGAGCAGGTCGTCTGCGTCTTCAACCTCGGCGCCAAACCAGCCAAGGTCGACCTTGGCGGCCCATCACTGCAACCTTTGCCGGGACACGGGTTTTCCGGGCAGGCGAACACCGGTTCGATCGAACTGGGCGGTTACGGCGCCTGGTTCGGGCGCATCGACTGAATCTTTTTGAGAGATCACTGGGAGGAAACCAATGGCCGATGTCAATTTGAGACAAGTGAAGAAGTCCTACGGCAATCTCAACATTCTCCACGGCATCGACCTCGATATCAAATCGGGCGAGTTCATCGTCTTCGTCGGCCCGTCGGGCTGCGGGAAGTCGACCTTGCTGCGCTCGATCGCCGGGCTCGAGGAAATCACTTCGGGTGAGCTCAAGATCGACGGCGAGGTGGTCAACGACGTGCCGCCGTCGAAGCGCGGCATCGCCATGGTGTTCCAGTCCTATGCGCTCTATCCGCACATGACCGTCTACGACAACATGGCGTTCTCGATGAAGATCGGCAAGGAGAACAAGGCCGAGATCGACCGCCGCGTGCGCCAGGCGGCGGAAATCCTGCAGCTGACCAAATATCTCGACCGGCTGCCCAAGGCGATGTCGGGTGGCCAGCGCCAGCGCGTCGCCATCGGCCGCGCCATCGTGCGCAATCCGAAAGTGTTCCTGTTCGACGAGCCGCTGTCGAACCTTGACGCCGCACTGCGCGTCGCCACGCGCATCGAGATCGCCAAGCTCAAGGAATCGATGCCCAATACGACCATGATCTACGTCACCCACGACCAGGTCGAAGCGATGACGCTGGCCGATCGCATCGTCGTGCTCAAGGACGGGCACATAGAGCAGGTCGGCACGCCGATGGATCTCTACAAGAAGCCCGGCAATCTGTTCGTCGCCCAGTTCATCGGCTCGCCGGCCATGAACATCCTGCCTGCGACGATCGACAAATCAGGCAGCCCGACCGTCGTCAGCCATGTCGGCGGGCGCAAGGCTACGGTGCCGATCACGACGCCGGCCTCGGCGAAGGGTGCGGCTGTAAGCTTCGGCGTGCGGCCGGAGGACCTGATCATCGCGACCGGCGCGGACTATCTGTTCGAAGGAACGGTCGACTACGTCGAGCAGCTCGGCGAGGTTCAGTTGGTCTATGTCGATATCGGCCGCGCCGACCTGCCACTGGTGACCAAGCTGCCGGGCAATGTCGAGGTCAAGCGCGGCTCGACGCTGCGGCTGACCGCCAATGCCGAGGACTTGCATATCTTCGACACTGATGGGCGATCCTTCGCGCTGCATGAAGCGGAAGCAAAGGCGGCTTAGAAGCCCGTCTCGACAGAAAAAAAGCGGCGGGCAAGGCCCGCCGCTTTCTTTATAGGATCGACTTTGGCTGTTAGTGGCCGAAGAGGTTCCGGTCGGCGCCCTGGGGCGCGGACTTCTGCACGTCGCCCGACGAATTGAGCAGCTTGTAGACGGGCGAATCGCCGTTGCGGATCGAACCCGTGCGCGAGTTGTCGACCGAAGTCGCGGCAGGCTGGTTGGCGCCATTGGAGCCGTAGTTGTCGCTGCCGGCGAAAGCGCTGCCGGAGAGAGCCAGAACGGCGGCGGCGGCAATGATGATCTTGTTCATTTCAAGTCTCCTGAATTTCAAGTTTCAGCAGGGCGGCAGGCAAACCCGCCGCCCTGGAGAATCGGCTGTTAGTGGCCGAAGAGATTGCGGTCGGCACCCTGGACAGACGTCTGAGCAGCCGGTTCCGACTTCCTGATCGACGCGGTGTAAGAGGTGTCGGCCGAAGTGGCAGCGGGCTGGTTGGCGCCGTTGGAGCCGTAGTTGTCGCTGCCGGCGAAAGCGCTGCCGGAGATAGCCAGAACGGCGGCGGCAGCAAGGATCATCTTCTTCATTTCAAGTCTCCTGAATTCTTCGAGTTCCGCCAAGGCGGCGAGCCAGTGCCACCGCCTGCGGGAATCGACTGTTAGTTGTTGCCGAAGAGGTTGCGATCGGCACCCGTGACAGGCGCCTGGGCAGCCGGTTCCGACTTCTTGGTCGAAGCGGTGTACGAACCGTCGACGGCAGCAGTGGCTGCAGGCGCATTCGAACCATAGTGATCGCTACCAGCGAAGGCGCTGCCGGAAATGGCCAGAAGGGCGGCGGCAGTGAGAACAATCTTTTTCATTTTTGGTACTCCAGTATTTTTACGTCCGTCTAGCGGCGTGTCTTGGGATTAAAATCGCGTCGTTCGGACAGCCCCGATGTGGGAAAGCCTGATGGCCGTTTCCAATCACGAAGTTGTTCCGTGTGGACCAAGAGTCCACCACTTGAAATTGTACCAAAGCCTTCCGGATCAAAGATTTTTCTTTTTGATATCAATCGATTAGATAAAATCACCACCGCGATCACCTGATGTATCGGAGGCTCAGCGTTCACACCGTGCTGTACGCACCGTCAACAGAAACGAACCGTTCGGTTCGATTTTAGAATTTGCTAATAGTCACTTTTCGAAACCATTAACCTTTTCTGCTTCGATTCCGGGCGATTTTCGATAGCCGGCACCATCGTCACCGAGACGCGTTTCGTGCCCGCTGTTTCCGATCCGATCGCTGCGCAGGCGTGTCGCGCCACATGGATGCAATGTCGCTTTCATGCCGATGTCGCATTCGCTGTCGTGATTAGATCATGGCCATCTCAGGTGCCGCTTCGTGACGACGGGGCGGAGAATTGGGAAGCCGGTCAAAGTCCGGCGCTGCCCCCGCAACGGTGGTGGAGTTCAAGTCGCAACGGGAGACCACTGGGCGAAAGCCTGGGAAGGTGTCGCGACCGTCCGAAGGGACACTCCAGAGCCCGGAAACCAGCCCGAGATTTCTAAACTCGACTGATCGCGGTGGGCGGTCAAGAGGTGGATGGTGCATGACCGGCGCTTCGCCGGGACTGCATCCGATCCTTCCTCCATCACCACCATAGTCAGTCCTTAAACACGAGGACAGGACATGGATGCGCGTAACGATATGCTGAGGCTCTTGAACAGCCGCAGAGAGGGTTTCTCGCTGGAGCAGCCCTTCTACACCGACCCGGACTATTTCAAGCTCGACATGGAGCTGATCTGGTACCGCGACTGGCTTTTCATCGGCCATGATTGCGAATTGCCCAAGCCCGGCAGCTTCATCACCGTGCAGATCGGCGACTACCCGGTCGTGCTGGTGCGCGATCAGCAGGGCAAGATCAATGCCTTCCACAATTCCTGCCGCCATCGCGGCAGCAGGGTCTGCAACACGGACAAGGGCACGGCCGCCAAGCTGGTCTGTCCCTATCACCAGTGGACCTATGAGCTCGACGGTCGCCTGCTGTTTGCCCGCCAGATGGCCGACGGCTTCGACAAGAGCCAGTTCGGGCTGAAGCCGGTCGCCTGCGAAAGCGTCGCCGGTTACATCTTCATCTGCCTGGCGAAGGAGCCAGCCGACTTCGCGCCGATGCGGGCGATGATCGAACCCTATCTCAAGCCGCACCGGCTCAGCGAGGCAAAGATCGCCTTCGAGAGCACCATCGTCGAAAAGGGCAATTGGAAGCTCGTCTGGGAAAACAACCGCGAGTGCTATCACTGCGCGGGCAATCACCCGGAGCTGTGCAAAACCTTCCCGGAGGCACCGACCGTGACCGGCGTGCAAGGCGCCGACAGCGATCCGGAGATGCTGGCGCACTGGGCCAAATGCGAAGCGGCCGGCCTGCCGAGCAAGTTCCGCATCGACCCGGCGGGGCAATACCGCGCCACGCGGGCGCCGCTGCTGCGCGATGCGGTCAGCTACACGATGAACGGCAAGCGGGCGGTGAAGAAGAACCTCTCCGACAGCGTCTCGGCCGACCGTATCGGCACGTTGATGCACTATCACTATCCGACGACATGGAACCATATCCTGATCGACCATGCCGTCACCTTCCGCGTGCTGCCGATCAGTGCGACCGAAACCGCCGTGACGACCAAATGGCTGGTCCACAAGGACGCGGTCGAGGGCGTCGATTACGATCTTGCCGAACTCACCCATGTGTGGACCGAGACCAACGACCAGGACCGCCGCATCGTCGAGGAAAACGCCCTTGGCATCCTGTCGCCGGCCTATGAGCCCGGTCCCTATTCCGAGCTGCATGAGGGTGGCGTGATCCAGTTCGTCGACTGGTACGCCCGCTTCATCGGCCCGCGCCTCGCCGAAGGCGGCCGGCCGGCGCTGCGCAGCGTCGCCTGAGAGGTTGAGGGATGAATGCGATGACCGACCTTGGCCTCTATCGCCATCTCGATCAGATGGCGCCCTGGAACGACAGGCTGCAGGTGCTGGAAGTGATCGGCGTCAGCGACGAGGCGCCTGACGTCAAGACCTTCACGTTCCGATCGGACAACCAGACCTGGTTCCGCTACAAGCCGGGCCAGTTCGTGACGCTGGAGTTGCCTGCGCCGGACGGGCCGCTGATGCGCACCTATACGCTGTCCTCCTCACCGTCGCGGCCGTTCTCGATCTCGGTCACGGTCAAGGCGCAGGCCGGCAGCATCGGCACGCGATGGATGTTCGATCACCTGACACCCGGTTCGCACGTCAAGGCTTATGGGCCGAGCGGGGACTTTTCGCTGCACAGCCATCCGGCGGCCAAATACCTGTTCATCTCGGCCGGTTCCGGCGTGACGCCGATGATGTCGATGCTGCGCTGGCTGAACGACTGCGCGCCATGGACCGATGTCGGCTTCGTCAATTGCGCGCGTCGCGCCGAAGAGATCATTTTCCGCAAGGAGCTCGAGCTGCTCGGCAGTCATATGCCGGGCTTGTCGCTGGGCTTCATGATCGAGGAGCGGTCAAGCCGCGAGGGCTGGTATGGCCATATGGGCCGCATAGACGCCATCCGGCTGCCATTGCTGGCGCCCGATTTCCGTGAACGCGAAATCTTCTGCTGTGGTCCGGACCCTTTCATGCGCGCCGTGCGCGGCATGCTGGAAGCCGCCGGCTTCGACATGACGAAATACCATCAGGAGAGCTTTGCCGCACCCGCGGTGGAGGAAATCCCGGCGCCGTTCGCAACGCCGTCGCAGGATGGCGTGGCCGTTCCCGTCGAGGCCGCAACGCCGATCCGCTTCGCGTTTTCGGACGTCGACGCCGAATGCGTCGCCGGCCAGACCGTGCTGCAGACGGCGCGTGCCTCTGGCGTGCGGATACCCGCGGCCTGCGAATTCGGCCTGTGCGGAACCTGCAAGGTCAAGAAAGTCTCCGGTGCCGTCGAGATGAGCCACAATGGCGGCATCCTCGATCACGAGATCGACGACGGCTTCATCCTCGCCTGCTGCTCGAAGCCGCTATCGGCTCTCGAAATCGAGGCGTGATCGCCTTGCGCTCCAACTGATCGCCGGAAATGTCGGCGCCCTGCCGGCGCCGGTTGCCTTGCCAAGAAAGAACCGAGCGTTTACAGGCGTTGTCAGTGGAAGCGATCCCGCTGGCGGGCGGGAATTGTGAAGCGGGGGCAACAATGACGCATGATTGCGGCACCTATGCGGTTGCGAGCAGGGACATCGTCTTCGAATCCTTCGATGGCGAGGCCGTCGTGCTCAACCTTGCGAATGGCAAGTATTTTGGCTTCTCCGATTCCGGTAGCAGGGTTTGGCAGGCGCTCTCGTCCGGGGTCAACACCGAAGCCCTGATCGGGCTGACCGTCGGTGGCTCGACACTGGGCGCGGCGGAACTCGAACACTTCATCTCGCAATTGCTCGAAATGGGGTTGCTGGTGCGTTCAGATCAGGTTGCGCAAGCGCTGCCGGGCGAACTATCCGCCGATCTTGCCGCCACGAACGAACCGCTCAATGTGAGCATTCACGACGACCTTGCCGACCTGATCATCGTGGATCCCATCCACGAAGTCGAGGAACCCCTCGGCTGGCCGGCGGTCAAGCAGGCATCCTGACGAGCCGGCTGCGTCCGAGATAGAGGCGCTGGATGCCGCGCGTCACGCTCGAAACCTTGCCGGATTACGCACGGTATCTCATCACCGCCGCGGAAGAAGCCTTTGCACATTATCCGGGCCCGCTGACGGTCCGCCTGCCCCAACTGGAGCTGACCGCGCATGTCGGTCCCGGTGTGCTCGCGGATGCGCTGGGCCACGCCTTTGTCCAGGCCCATGATGGCCTGACCGCACAGTCGGCGTGCCGCATCTTCATCGCCCATCCCGGCATCGGCGGCATCCCTGAGCCGGCAAGGTGGGGCGACGCGCATTTCACCGAATACGGCTTTGCCGAACGGCTCGCCGGGGAGGGGTTGCGTGGCCACTATTTTCACGATCTGGATTTCTGGCAGGTCTACGATCCTGAGCGCCGCATTGGCGTACAGCTGATGGCGTCGGCCGATGCCTTCCCGCCCTGGGAGCCGACAGCGCCGCTGCGGGCCTTCCTGCATTGGGAATATGCGGCGCGCGGCATGCGGCTGACCCATGCCGGCACGCTCGGTGCCAATGGCAAGGGCGTGCTGCTTGCCGGTGCGGGGGGCGCCGGCAAATCCGGTACCGTCGCCGCCGGTCTGCTCAACGGGCTCGACAGCGTCGGCGATGACTATGTGCTGATCGATCTCGCCGGTGGCGTAACCGCGCGGCCTCTGTTTTCGACGCTGAAGCAGGATGCGCGCGGTTTCGCGCGGCTGGGCCTGAAGCAGCGGCTGGGAGTCGAGAGCCCCTTGAACTGGCAGGGCAAGCACACTTTTCACATTGTCGACATAGCGCCCCGGCCGGTCCCCCCGGCGCTGGACATCGTTGCGCTGGTGGTGCCACATATCGGCGGTGGCGAGGCGAGTTCGATCGTGCCGGTGTCGCGGCGGGACGCCATGATAGCGCTGGCACCGTCGGGCATCATGCAAATGCCGGGAGAACGCGAAAGCGGCTTCCGTTTCTTCGGCGATCTCACCCGCCTGCTGCCAAGCTACCGTCTGTCCTTGGGAACGCATCCCGGGGAGATCGCAGGCACCATTGCGGATTTTCTGACGCGAGTTGCTTCGTGAAGTTGAGCGTGATCATGCCTGTCTACAACCGCGAGCGCTATGTCGTTTCGGCATTGCGCTCGCTGGTGCGACAGCGCGACGCCGCCGATCTCGACATCATCGTCATCGATGACGGCTCGACCGACGGCTCGGCGGAGGCCGTGCGCTCGATGATGGGGGAAAACCCCTGCATCCGCCTGTTTCGGCAGGAGAACATGGGCGTGACCAAGACCCGCAACGCCGGCCTCAAGCTGCTCAAACCGGAAACGGAGCTCGTGTCGTTCCTCGATTCGGACGATGTCTCGCCGGTCGGGCGATTCAAGGCCGATATTGCGTTCTTTCAGGCCGACCCCGGTCTTGAGCTCACCTATTCGCTCATGATGCTGGTCGACGGCATCGACGACGACAGGCTGGAACCCGAGCCCGGCAGCCATTTCATGACGGTGCGGGGAATTCATCTGTCATCGGGCATTTTCTCGCGCAGGCTCGTCGATCGGATGGGTGGCTTCGATGAGGCCTTCCAGCAGGCGGAGGACACCGACTATCTGCTGCGCACCTTTGAAAGTGGACCCAGATTCGTCACGCCGGATACCGTGGCGCTTTATTACAGACGTCACCCCGGCAACATGACGAAGCAGGCCGACACATCCCTTCGGGAGTTCATGCGAGCCATCCACAAATCGATGCGACGGCGAAAGGCCGACCCCTCCTTGCGCGGCGTCGAAGGCATCTTCGATGTCAAAGAACTCGCCAATTGGCGGTTCATGTAGCATGCGGAACTACGGCGTCGTCATACCGGCCTTCAACGCAAGCGGCACGATTGCCGAGACCCTGCTCTCGGTCGCGGCGCAGACGGTGCGGCCTGAACTGGTGGTGATCGTCGACGATGGTTCGACCGACGATCTCGCTTCGGCGATCAGCGGAACAGAGTTGCCGATCCACCTGTTGCGCCAGGCAAATTCAGGGCCCGGCAGCGCCACGACCAGGGGCATCGCGGCGCTGTCGACGCCGTTGATCGCGACGCTTGACGCGGACGACCTCTGGCTGCCGAACAAGATGGAGAGGCAGATCGCGCATCTGGAGAGATTTCCCACGACATCGGGGGTTTTCTGTCACTGGCGGAATTTCCGCAACGACCGGCCCGACGCGCCCGAGGCCGAGGCGGTGCCCGGCTGGTCGCGCACCACCATGATGATCCGCCGAGAGGTCGCCGAGACGGTTGGGCCAATCGTCGATCCGCCGGGCGGCCGGGGCGAAATGATCGACTGGATCGCCCGGGTACGCGAAGCGGGCCTTGCCCTCGACATGCTGGACGAAGTGCTGGCGCGGCGCCGCATCCGGCCTGGCAGCCTGTCTTACGGGCGCGATCCGGCACGCGACCGCGGCTATCTCCAGGTCGCGCGGCTCGCCATGCTGCGGCGGGCGCGGGACAAGGCCGGCTCGGGCTGATGGCTCATATCCGCCGTATCGAGCGACGCTTCCCGGACTATGGCTGGTCATGGCCGACGGGTGGGCTCGACCAATTGCTCAAGGCAGCGCTCCTTGCCGACGAGGACGCCGCTGCCGCCTGCGCCGCACGCTGGCTGGACGAGAACGATATCGATCTCGTCTCGTTCCGCGAGCACCGGCTGCTGGCCGCGATCTCCGACAGGTTCGGCAGGAAGCTCGCCGGCCATTCCGCTTATCCGCGCCTCGTCGGCCTGCAGAAGATGCTGTGGACCAAATCGCGCATGGCCATGCGCGAGGCCGAGCCGGCGCTGAAGGCGATGGCGGATGCGGGATGCCAGGTGATGCTGATCAAGGGCGCCAGCCGCATTGCCCTGAACGCATCGGCACAGCGCGGCAGGGTGGCGCACGACATCGACATATTGGTGCGGCCGCGAGACATTCAGACGGCCTTCGACGTGCTGCGCGACGGCGACTGGCAGATCGCCACCGGCGTCAGCCCGCAATATCTGCGGACAAGACTGGCGTCGCTGCGCTCGATGAATTTCTTCAAGGGCAATCTTGGCGACATCGACCTGCACCAGCTCGCCTATGACGGCTCGCAGCGGAGCGACGAAGACGACGTGGCCATCTGGCGGCGGGCCGATGGCGCCGAATTCAGCGACGTCGACGTGCTGGTGCCGTCGCCGGCCGACCGCATCGCGCTTGCCATCGCGCATGGCGGCCTCGACGCCCACACCCACAGCGACTGGCTGGTCGATTGCGCCGTGGCCATTCGCGGCGGCGACGTCGACTGGGACGTGTTCCTCGATGTTGTCGCAAGGCGCGGCCTTGCCGTTGCCGCGGCGGTGGCGCTCTCCTACCTGACGCTCGAAACAGGCGTGACGACGCCGGACCGGGTGCTGGCGCGTGTGCTTGACATGGCCGACCGCTCCGGCCTCTCGCGCTGGTCGGCCGTGCTGCAGGCCAAGCCGCGGACCGATTTCGGCAGGCTGGCATGGCTGTCGCGCGGCCTTGCCAAGCAGTTGCGGCTGAGGCGCAAGAGCGGCCGGCTGCGCCAGGAGCCGCCAGCCAAGGCGTGGCGCGGCAGGCCAGCTCGCAACGAGCCGCCGGAAACGACGACGCCGTCGGTCTTCTCACAGGCCATACCTTGCCCGCCAACGGTAAGCGAGATGATGCTGGACATCACGGTCAGGATCAGTGTTCCACCGGTCCGGCGCCGCATCGAGATGGAGATCAATGCCGATAACCACCATGTCGCGCGCCTGCGCGCCATGGCCATCAGCCGATCGGGCGGGGAGCGGGTGCTGCATTTTCGCGGCAAGGTGACGCTTGATGGGCAACGGCATGCCTTGACGCTGGAGGCACGACCCTCCCGGCAATTCCGGCAATGGGACGATGCGGTGGCGGTCGCGGCCTATGGCGCGCTGCCCTTCCACCTGATCTCGGCGACGTTCTCGCCTATTGGCTGAAATGAAAGCACTCGCCAAGCATTGCTCGGCCTGTTGCAAGAGTCCTGGACGGACAATCCAGATCTCGACGCGGTGCCAACGAACATCGCAGCCCGGAACGGCGCGATTAACTGCACTTTAGGCAATCCCGGCTAGCTTGCGGCGTCAGACAGGTGCATCCGTGCACCCGCCCGTGATTTCGTCGTACTGCATAAAAATGATCTTTGTTGGAGCGGTGCGATGAGTATGGGAAGTGTCAGAAACATCAGCACCGCCACCGGCTTTGCCTCTTCGATTGGAAGCTTGTCGCCGGTCTGGCTTGTCGCGGCCGTGGTGGTGTTTTCTTTTTTCATGCCCTGGACGGCGGGCGACAATACCGACGTCAGCTGGCTCGTCGTCATCTGCGAAAAAGTCCTTGATGGGCAAAAGCTCTATGTCGACATTCTGGAGACCAATCCGCCCTTCTCCGTCGCCCTGTATATCGGCCCGGTATGGCTGTCCCACAGGCTTGGCATCTCGGCCGAATCGGCGGTCGAGTGCTTCATCTATCTGGTCTTCTTCGTTTCAATGGCGCTGTCGGCCGTGGTCATCGAGCGAAGCCGTATCTTCGCCGATCTGAAGACGCAGTGGATCTATCCCGCGCTGGCGGTTCTGCTTCTCATCATGCCTGGGAATGTTTTCGGCCAGCGCGAACATGTCGGTACGATGTTGTTCATGCCGATGCTGTTGCTGATGATGTGGCGGATTGAACGCCGCCCTGACGCGCCGGTTCCTCTTGGCCTTGCCGTGGCGGTCGGCCTGGCTGGAAGCGTGCTGCTCCTGGTCAAACCACATTGGGCAACCGGCATCGTCCTGCCTTACCTCTTCATCGCCTGGCGCAAACGCTCGCTGATGGCGTGCCTGACTGCTGAAAATGTCGTCATCTTCACGGTCTGCGCCGCCTATCTCGTCAGTGTGTATCTGTGGTTTCCCGATTTTCTCGGCGCCTTCCTGCAATTGCTGATGCGCTACTATGTCAGCCTGCGGGCCAACATAAACATGTTGGCCGCGTTGCCGACCTTTATCGTCTTTGTCGTTTTCACGGTTTTCCAGATGCGCAAATCCGTCTGGCGAGACGACGTCGCACTGGCGATGGCGAGTGCAGCCGGTTTCTTTATCTCGATGCTTTACCTTGGGAAATACTGGCCCAACCACCAGTATCCCTACCAGACCACGATGGTGTTCGCGATGCTGCTGGCGGTGGCATCCCGGTGGCGAGTGGCGACTGGCCTCGCAAACGCGGAAGCCGCCTCCGAGGTCGCCAGCGTCAAGCTCCATGCCGCGGCCGCGCTGGCCGTGGTCGCCGCGCTTTCGGTGACGCACCACCAGTTCTACCAACTGCCCGAGAAAAGCCTGGTCGATGCCATCAAGAGCCGTTATGCCTCGCCATCGATCGTTCAGGTCAGTTCCGACCTTTCCGTCGGCAATCCGCTGACAAGAATGACCAATGGCCGCTGGCTGTCGGCCTATGCTCATGATTGGGTCGGCACCTACGCGCTCTGGGGCCTGATGCGAGGGACATATCAAGGCGAAGACGAACGCATCGCGCGGCGGGACCTTGACGATTACACCCGCTACCTGAATTCCCTGATCCGCGACAACAAGCCCGATATCATCCTGATGGATCGGATGGACAAGAAAAAGTCGGCATGGTCGCTCACAGGGGACTTTCCGCCAATCTGGATTGTGTGGATGCGCCAGAACGCGGATTTCCAAACCCTGATGGGCGACTACGAGGAAATCGCGAGCGGGGATTATATCGAAGTCTATGCACGGCGCCCGGACGCCCATTAGAGCAGTTCACCGTTTTACGGAAACGGCGATCTCCTCTAACGCTTTGTTTTGACGCCATTCCCAAGGGAAAGCGCCACGCGCTTTCCCCGGGAAAACCGTTTTACACCTTCCCTGTAATTGCTCATGGCTCACTCACTCGGCCTTCGTCACCCGCCGCAGCGTCAGATTGATCCTGCCGCCGTTCTTCAGCAACGCCGAGGTCGAGGGATAGATGCGGTCGACGCCGTGGAAGCAGAGGCGCCCCTCGCCGCCGAGTACGACGACGTCACCGCTTTTCAGCCTGAACGACTTGGTCGCGCCCTCGCGCGTCGTCTGACCGACCCTGAACAGGCAATCATCGCCCAGTGAGACGGAGACGACGGGTGCCGAGAAATCGGCCTCGTCGCGGTCCTGGTGCAGGCCCATCTTCGCGTCCGCCATGTAGAAATTGATCAGGCAGGCCTCCGGCGGGCCAGGATAGCCCGACACCTGCCGCCAAAGGTCGAGCAGGCCCTCCGGGATCGGCGGCCATGGTTCCCCGGTCAACGGATGCGTCGGCTGGTAGCGATAGCCCCGCTCCTTGTCGGTGACCCAGCCGAGCGTGCCGCAATTGGTCATGCGCACGCTCATCTCCTTGCCGGTGCGCGGCATGGCCGGCACGTACAGCGGGGCCTGCTGGACGATGTTTCTCACCGCCTCGACAAGCGCCTCCTGAACAGTGCGCGGCAGATAGGCCGGCATGTGGCGGACTCCCTTGGGCAGAACAAGCATTGAACAGCGCACCTTGAGATGGTTCGAGTCTGCAAGATGCCACCATCAAGGAAAAACAGCGACCCGAAAGCCGCCGCCGATCTCGTCGCGGCTGTCGATGCGGTATGGGCGATGAATTCACGAAGGTGTTTCCGCGGAGCGCAACTGGTAAAATCGAAAGCGCCGCGCGTCCTTTCGGATGCGCGGCGCTTGACTTTGCCGTATCGAAACGGCGCGACCTGGCTAACAAGTCATGGGATGCGCAGCACCTGACCTGGATAGATCTTGTCCGGGTGGGTCAGCATCGGCCTGTTGGCCTCGAAGATGGCCGTATTCTTGGCGCCCTGGCCCTTGCCGTAGCTTTTCTCGGCGATCTTCCAGAGGTTGTCACCCTTCTGAACGGTGTAGAAGGTCGGTTCCTTGGCCGGTGCAGCCGCCTTGCCGGCATCCGGCGCGACCTGCAATTCGTCGGCCTGCACCTTGGAGACACCCAGCGTGTTGCCGACGGCAATCACCGCCTTTTCGAAGATCGACTGGTCCTTGACCACGCCTTTTAGTACCGCCGTGTCACCCTGGACGACGACCTGCACGCCATCGGTGCCGAGCTTGTGCGAATCGAGCTCCTTCTTGAGCGTGTCGGCAGTGGGTGCGGCTTCCTCGTCGCCGCCGATGCCCAGTTTCTTGCCGACGCTTTTGACGAAATCGAACATGCCCATCTTTAGTCTCCCTTGCTGTGGCAATGGCGAAACCTTGCATCTGAGGCGTCAAATGGAAAGCCATTTTATGCACGCGGATGGTGTGGTGCTTAATCGTTCTCCACCCGGCCGCGCAGCTTCTTGATCGTGCCGCGCCCGGCCTTGCTTTTCAGCCGCCGTTCCACCGCGCCTTTCGAGGGGCGCGTCTTCTTGCGCGGCGGCGGCGGCGGCTCGGCGGCCTTGGCCACCAGTGCCGTCAGCCTCGCCCTTGCATCGGCGCGATTCTGCTCCTGGGTACGGAAGCGCCCGGCCTCGATGACGATGACGCCGTCCTTGGTGGCGCGCTGGCCGGCAAGCTTGATCGTGCGTGCGCGCACGCGCTCCGAGAGGCCGGCCGCGTTGGCCGCGTCAAAGCGCAGTTGCACGGCCGTCGCCACCTTGTTGACGTTCTGGCCGCCGGGACCGGACGAGCGGATGAAATCCTCGTGCAGGTCGCCCGGATGGATCACGGCTTCGTCTGATATGATGATGTTGTCATCGATCGGCATGCCGCAGTCATGGCGCGGTGGACCAGAAAAGAAAAGGCCCGATCGAAACCGGGCCTTCAATGGTGCTGAGCGGCGTGACGACTACTCCGCCGCTTCCTGCATGCGGGGCGCCGCACCCATGACGGTCGCATCGACATGCGGCTCGAATTTCTCGAAGTTGACCGCGAACATCCCGACCAGTCTTGCCGCCTGCCGGTCATAGGCGGCCTTGTCGGCCCAGGTCGAGCGCGGATCGAGAATTTTGCTGTCAACGCCAGGCACGGCCACCGGCACCTCGAAGCCGAAATTGGCGTCGGTACGGAATGCGCCGGTCTTCAGCGAGCCGTCGAGCGCGGCGGCCAGCAGAGCGCGCGTCGCCTTGATCGGCATGCGCTTGCCGGTGCCATAAGCGCCGCCGGTCCAGCCAGTGTTGACCAGCCAGCAGTCGGCGCCATGGCTGGCGATGAGCGCGCGCAGCAGGTTGCCGTATTCCGACGGGTGGCGCGGCATGAACGGCGCACCGAAACAGGTCGAGAACGTCGCCTCGGGCTCGGTGACGCCCTTTTCGGTTCCGGCCACCTTGGCCGTGTAACCGGAGAGGAAATGATACATCGCCTGCGCCGGGGTCAGCCGCGCGATCGGCGGCATCACGCCGAAGGCATCGGCGGTCAGCATGATGATGTTCCTGGGATGATTGGCGCGCCCGGTCTTCGAGGCGTTGGGGATGAAGTCGAGGGGATAGGCGCAGCGGGTGTTTTCGGTGAGGCGGCCGTCATTGAAGTCCGGCACGCCGTCGGCGTCGAGCACGACATTTTCCAGAACCGTGCCGAAGCGCTGCGTGGTGGCGAAGATCTCCGGTTCGGCTTCCGCCGAAAGCTTGATGGTCTTGGCGTAGCAGCCGCCCTCGAAGTTGAAGATGCCATGCGGACCCCAGCCATGCTCGTCGTCGCCGATCAGCGTGCGCGACGGGTCGGCCGAGAGCGTCGTCTTGCCGGTTCCCGACAGCCCGAAGAATATGGCGGCGTCGCCAGCCGGCCCCTCATTGGCCGAGCAGTGCATCGGCATCACGCCCTTCTGCGGCAACAGGTAGTTGAGCATGGTGAACACCGACTTCTTCATCTCGCCGGCATAGGAGGTGCCGCCGATCAGCACGATCTTGCGGCTGAGGTCGACGGCGATCACCGTCTCGGTGCGGCTGCCGTGGCGGGCGGGATCGGCGCGGAACGACGGCAGGTCGATGATCGTCATCTCAGGCACGAACTGTTCGAGTTCGGCGCTATCCGGACGGATGAGCAGATTGCGGATGAACAGCGAGTGCCAGGCAAATTCGGTGATCACCCTGGTGGGAAGCTTCAGCTCCGCGTCGGCGCCGCCGACCAGGTCCTGCACGTAAAGATCCTTGTCCGCAGCGTGGGCGCGGAAATCGGCAAGCAGCGTCTCGAACTGGGCCGGAGAGATCGCCTTGTTGTTGTCCCACCAGACATGCGGCTCGGTGGCGGCGTCGCGGACGACGAATTTGTCCTTGGGCGAACGGCCTGTGTGCTGGCCGGTCTCGGCGACCAGCGCGCCATGCGCGGTCAGCCGGGCCTCGCCGCGCCGGATCGAGTCCTCATAAAGGGCGGCCGCCCCGCAATTGTAGCGCACCACGCCGGTGGTTTTCAGGCCGATACGATCGATCGCGCAAGCAGGATTGCGTTTGCCGACTTCCGACATTGGTGTCCCTTCTTCGATTTGCCGCGTCTTTGCCGGCGTATTTCCGGCACGCCCGCTATACGGGCTGAGATGGTCAGAACCAGAAAAGCCAAATGATATCAAATCATTAATCGATTTAAATATTTTGAAAGTTGTTTAAATCGTTTATATATGCAAAAAGTTTCACGGTTGCCCAAAGGATTGGCCGCGTTCGTTCGTCCAATCCATGTCGAGGTAGGATTGTGGCCTGCGGCACCCCGCGCGTGACAGCGGACAAGGCCTATGCCACATTTTGTACCTAATTTGTCCTGCAAAAGCCCCTTCTCTACGAAAGAAGGGACAGCTCATGAGGGAGCCGCTTGAAATGGCAACAATCGCGCTTGTCGATGACGACCGCAACATTCTGACGTCGGTGTCGATCGCCCTTGAATCCGAGGGATATCGTGTCGAGACCTACACGGATGGTGCGTCCGCGCTGGAAGGCCTGGCGGCGCGTCCGCCGAATCTCGCCATCCTCGACATCAAGATGCCGCGCATGGATGGCATGGAGCTTTTGCGCCGGATGCGCCAGAAGTCCGACCTGCCGGTGATCTTCCTGACCTCCAAGGACGACGAGATCGATGAGTTGTTCGGCCTCAAGATGGGCGCCGACGATTTCATCCGCAAACCGTTCTCGCAGCGCCTGCTTGTCGAGCGGGTGCGCGCCGTGCTGCGCCGTGCCAGCGCCCGCGAGGCCGCGGCAAAGGCGCCCAGCCAGCAGGCCCGCTCGCTCGAACGCGGCCAGCTCGTCATGGACCAGGAACGCCACACCTGCACCTGGAAGGGTGAACCGGTAACGCTTACCGTAACCGAATTCCTGATCCTGCATTCGCTGGCGCAGCGCCCCGGTGTCGTAAAAAGTCGTGATGCGCTGATGGATTCGGCTTATGATGAGCAGGTCTATGTCGATGACCGCACGATCGACAGCCACATCAAGCGGCTGCGCAAGAAGTTCAAGGCTGTCGACGACGACTTCGAAATGATCGAAACCCTTTACGGAGTCGGATACCGGTTCCGCGAAGCCTGAGCTGATGCATGTCGCCCAAAAGTGATCCCGTATGGGAATAGCGACATGCACCGAACCGAAGACTAAGCAGGGCCTGCTATTCGATGGCAGTGGAAGCACAGCGAACAAGACCGGCGGGCGCTGCCAGGCGGCCGTCGCGCATCATGCCGTCCTTCGTGTCGAAGATCACCGTGCCGATGCGCCGCTTCCTCGGCCATCACATCTTTTCCAGCCTGACGCGACGCATTCTGTTTCTCAACCTTGCCGGCCTGGCCGTCCTGGTCACCGGTATCCTCTATCTCAACACCTTCCGCGACGGGCTGATCGATGCCCGCGTCGAAAGTCTGATGACGCAGGGCGAAATCATCGCCGGCGCGATCGCGGCATCGGCGACGGTCGAGACCGATTCGATCAGCATCGACCCGGAAAAGCTGCTTGAGCTGCAGGCCGGCGAAAGCCTGGGGCCGGGCTCCGACCAGCTCGACAATCTGGATTTTCCGATCAATCCCGAACGCGTCGCCCCGGTGCTGCGGCGATTGATCTCGCCGACCCGGACGCGGGCACGCATCTATGATCGCGACGCCAATCTGCTGCTTGATTCGCGCCATCTCTATTCGCGCGGCCAGATCCTGCGCTACGACCTGCCGCCGGTCGACGAGGAAGAGCCCGACCTTGTCGAGCGCATCCAGAAATTCATCTTCGACTTCTTCCGCAACACCGACCTGCCGGTCTATCACGAACAGCCGGGCGGCAATGGCGCGGCCTTCCCGGAGGTGGTCAAGGCGCTGACCGGCAGCCCGTCGACCATCGTGCGCGTCTCGGAACAGGGCGAGCAGATCGTTTCGGTGGCGGTGCCGATCCAGCGCTTCCGCGCCGTTCTCGGCGTGCTGATGCTGTCGACCGAGGGCGGCGACATCGACAAGATCGTCGCCGCCGAGCGCAAGGCGATCCTGCGCGTCTTCGGCATCGCGGCGCTCGTCACCGCTATCCTGTCGATGCTTTTGGCCTCGACAATCGCCAACCCGCTGCGCCGGCTGTCGGCGGCGGCCGTGCGGGTCAGGCGCGGCGTCAAGAGCCGCGAGGAGATCCCGGACTTTTCCGACCGGCAGGACGAGATCGGCAATCTGTCGGTCGCGGTGCGCGACATGACCAACGCGCTCTATGCCCGCATCGAAGCGATCGAAAGCTTCGCCGCCGACGTTTCGCATGAATTGAAGAACCCACTGACGTCACTGCGAAGCGCGGTTGAAACCCTGCCGCTGGCCAAGAACGACAATTCGCGCAGCCGGCTGATGGAGATCATCCAGCATGACGTCCGGCGGCTGGACCGGCTCATCACCGATATTTCCGACGCCTCCCGCCTCGATGCCGAACTCGCGCGCGAAGACGCGGGAACCGTGGACCTGAAGAAATTCGTCACCGATCTGGTGGCCGTGTCGCGCGAGACCACCCGCAACAAGAAAGCGGTCGAGATCGAACTCAAGGTCGCCAAGTTGCCGCAGGGCGTCAAAGGCTATTTCGTCGTCGGCCACGATCTGCGTATCGGCCAGGTCATCACCAATTTGATCGAGAATGCGCGCTCCTTCGTTCCCGAGGACCACGGCCATATCAGCCTTTCGCTGGCGCGCGCCGGAAAGTTCAACATCCTCACCGTCGACGACAACGGCCCCGGCATCCGCGCCGACAACATCGACCGCATCTTCGAGCGTTTCTACACCGACCGGCCGGCCGGCGAGGCGTTCGGCCAGAATTCGGGCCTTGGCCTGTCGATCTCCAGGCAGATCGTCGAGGCCCATGGCGGCACGCTGACCGCCGAGAACATTCCCGGCACCAAGCCCGGCGAGATCAAGGGCGCGCGCTTCGTCGTGACGCTGCCGGCCGAAGCATGATCCCGAGCCGAAGGGCAGCGGGATCATGTCCGTTGCAAAAGACGTGATCCGTGCGGCCTGAAAACATTCACGCGACGGCGGTGCTGATCGGCGAACGTGGCATTCTGGTCAGCGGAGCATCCGGCTCGGGCAAGACGACGCTGGCGCTGGCGCTCATCGACCATTGCCATCAGCGCGGATTGTTCTCACGGCTGGTCGGCGACGACCAGCTTTTCATCGAGGCGCGTGCGGGGCGGCTGGTATGCCGCGCACCCGCTGCCATCGCCGGCCTCGCCGAAGTCCCGGGACTTGGTCCTCGGCCGCTGCCATTCGAACCCGCCTGCGTCGTCGACCTGCATCTACGCCTGCTGCCGGCCGGCGAAATCGCGCGCTTCCAGGAGGACGCCAGCGACGAGATCGCCGGCTGCGTGGTGCCGCGGATCGATCTGGCCGAACGCAACGTCCAGGCTGCCCTGCCCGCCGTGATGGCGCGGCTGTCCATCATGCCTTTTCTATGATCCGCCCGGGATTTTTTGCTGCAATGCGTCAAAATGGCATGGGCAGGCGCAATTTTGGGCTTGTCAACGGGCCGCGCGTCGACAAGATAGCGCTCCCGCCGCCTGGAATGGCTGGCGAGCATAAAATGCGCCTGTGAAGCGGCGATGACGGGAGCCACCAAAGAATGATCGGACTCGTGCTTGTAACGCACGGTCAACTGGCCACCGAGTTCCGACATGCCGTCGAACATGTCGTCGGGCCACAAGACAATTTCGAAACCGTGGCGATCGGTGCCGACGACGATATGGAGCAGCGTCGCCGCGACATCGTCGACGCCGTCGCCCGTGTCGATACCGGAGCCGGCGTCATCGTGCTGACCGACATGTTCGGCGGCACGCCGTCGAACCTTGCCATCTCGGTGATGGAGTCCGGCCGCACCGAGGTGATCGCCGGCATGAACCTGCCGATGCTGATCAAGCTGTCGTCGATCCGCAAGGGCGACAACATGGCGGCCGCGCTCGATGAGGCGCAGGCCGCCGGCCGCAAATACATCAATGTCGCCAGCCAGCTTCTGAGCAGCAAATGAACGCGCTATCCTCGGAAAAAGACCAGATTGTCCGGGAGTTTCCGATCGTCAACCAGCGCGGCCTGCATGCACGCGCCTCGGCGAAATTCGTCCAGCTCGCCAGCGGCTTCAATGCCGCGGTCCATGTCGAGAAGGACGGCGTCAAGGTCGGCGGCACGTCGATCATGGGCCTGATGATGCTGGCCGCCAGCCCGGGATACTCGATCCGCGTTACCGCCAGCGGACCCGAGGCGCTCGAGGTCATGGACGCGCTGGAGCAGCTTGTCGCCTCCCGCTTCGGCGAGGAATGCTGATCCCCTGCATAGCCAGGGCATGGCTGCGAGACATGCAGGGATAAAGATTTCTTTATATCCCATTGTCGTTTCGACATCGATCTGCTAGTCAGGCCGGCAATTCGCGCCCTTCGACGCGCCGGCCGGCGCGGGCGCATCCGCAACCAATTCGCAGCATAACAATTCGCATCGGAGCACTGCCATGACGGGTAGCAAGGATTATGTGGTCGCCGACATCTCGCTTGCCGGCTGGGGCCGCAAGGAACTCGATATCGCCGAAACCGAAATGCCGGGCCTGATGGCCTGCCGCGAGGAGTTCGGCGCCAAGAAGCCGCTGAAGGGCGCGCGCATCACCGGCTCGCTGCACATGACCATCCAGACCGCGGTGCTGATCGAGACGCTGAAGGCGCTCGGCGCCGATATCCGCTGGGCATCCTGCAACATCTTCTCGACCCAGGATCATGCCGCCGCGGCAATCGCCGAAGCCGGCATTCCCGTCTTCGCCGTCAAGGGCGAGAGCCTCGAACAGTACTGGGACTACACCGACCGGATCTTCCAGTGGGCGGACGGCGGCCTTTCCAACATGATCCTCGACGACGGCGGCGACGCCACCATGTACATCCTGATCGGCGCCCGCGCCGAGGCCGGGGAGGACGTGCTGTCCAACCCGCAGAGCGAGGAAGAGGAATATTTCTACGCCCAGGTCAAGAAGCGCCTGAAGGCTTCGCCCGGCTTCTTCACCAAGCAGAAGGCGGCGATCCGCGGCGTCACAGAAGAGACGACCACCGGCGTCAACCGGCTTTACCAGCTGCAGAAGAAGGGCCTGCTGCCCTTCCCGGCCATCAACGTCAACGACTCGGTCACCAAGTCGAAGTTCGACAACAAGTACGGCTGCAAGGAATCGCTGGTCGACGGCATCCGCCGCGGCACCGACACGATGATGGCCGGCAAGGTCGCGGTCGTCTGCGGTTATGGCGACGTCGGCAAGGGCTCGTCCGCCTCGCTCAAGGGTGCCGGCGCCCGCGTCAAGGTCACCGAGGTCGATCCGATCTGCGCCCTGCAGGCGGCGATGGACGGCTTTGAAGTCGTCACGCTGGAAGACGCGGCTCCGACCGCCGACATCGTCATCACCACCACTGGCAACAAGGACGTCGTCACCCTCGACCACATGCGGTCGATGAAGGACATGGTGATCGTCGGCAATATCGGCCACTTCGACAACGAGATCCAGGTCGCGTCGCTGCGCAATCTGAAGTGGACCAACGTCAAGCCGCAGGTCGACATGATCACCTTCCCGGACGGCAAGCGGATGATCCTTCTGTCGGAAGGCCGCCTGCTCAATCTCGGCAATGCCACCGGCCATCCGAGCTTCGTCATGTCGGCCTCCTTCACCAACCAGGTTCTGGCCCAGATCGAGCTGTTCACCAAGGGCGAACAGTACCAGAACCAGGTCTATGTCCTGCCCAAGCATCTCGACGAGAAGGTCGCGCGCCTGCACCTCGACAAGCTCGGCGCCCGCCTGACCGAACTGTCGGGTGAGCAGGCCGCCTATATCGGCGTCACGCCGCAGGGTCCGTTCAAGCCGGAACACTACCGCTATTAACCAAAGCTAAATTTACTACCATATATTGAGGCCGGGCGATTGACTTTTCGCCCGGCTTTATTTTTGCGCGCGATCAGCCTTCACGGCGATTCGGCGAGGGTTTATTGTCAGGTGATTCGCGACGCTTCCGGCCCGAGAGGGGATCAGAGAGGCGCGTTTCAGGGCGGTCTTGCATTCAGGCGGCGGAGAGGACCAAGACATGCCGGGGCAAAACCCGCACGGAGCGGGATCGGCCGTTTCCGGCGGCCATGACGATTCGGGGACCTTAGGCTCGGCCATCCCGGGCCGACGCCTTTCATGGCGTGCCCGCGCGGGACTGTTGCTGGCCGGTTCAGCACTGGCCTGGCCGTTGGCCGGTGCCGTGGCGCATGCCGAGACCGCCGCCGTGGCGACCGCCGGCCTGTCGATCAGCACGGTCGAAGTCATGCAGCTCGCGGTGTTCGTCGGCGTGACGGGCGCGGCGCTGCTGTCGGCCATCGTTCTCATCCGGGAGCGGGCCCGCACCTCGGCGGAGAATGTCGAACTGAGAAGCCGCGTCGCCGACGTCAACGCTGCATTGCGCCGGTCGGAAGCGTTGCTCAATCTGCGCGACCAGCGCGTCGTCGTCTGGGCGTCGGAGAACAAGAAACCCGAACTCGTCGGCACATTGCCGGTCGAAAGCGGCGCCCCGGAAGAGCGGGCGGCTTTCCTCGCCTTCGGCCGCTGGCTGATGCCGCGCTCGGCGGCGGCACTGGAACATGCGATCGCGGGCTTGCGCGAAAAGGCGAGGCCTTTCGACCTGGTCATCGAATCGCAGGCCGGCGCACCGCTCGAAGTGCACGGCCGCAAGAGTGCCGCGCATATATTGGTGCGGTTCGTCTCGCTTTCCGAGACGCAGCGCAGCCAGGCCCGGCTGAAGATCGAGAACCAGCGGCTGGCCGCCGACCATGACACCATGATCGGCCTGCTCGAGGCGCTGAAGATGCCGGCATGGCTGCGTGACGAGCACGGACGCCTGAAATGGGTCAACCGGGCCTATGCCGACGCGGTCGAAGCCGAAAGCGCGGAAGCCGCCGTCCGCGACGCCAAGGAGTTTCTTGGCGGCCAGGCGCGCGAGGCGATTGCCACCCAACACAAATCGCATCCGGTCTTCGAGCAGTCGCTTTCCACCGTGATCGAAGGCGACCGCCGCGTGTTCGCGGTGACCGACGTCGCCGGCGGCGACGGTTCGGCCGGCCTTGCCTGCGACACCAGCGCGATCGAGACCATCCGCGGCGAATATGAGCGGACGGTCCGCAGCCACGCCGACACACTCGACCAGCTCAACACCGCGGTCGCCATCTTCGACACCGACGAGAAGCTGCGCTTCTTCAACCAGGCGTTCCAGAAGCTGTGGGGGCTTGACAGCGGCTTCCTGCACAGCGCTCCAGACAATGCGCTTTTGCTCGACCGGCTGCGCAGCGAAGGCAAGATCGCCGAACAACCCGAATGGCGCCGCTGGAAGGAAGGCCTGCTCGGCGCCTACCGCGCGGTCGAATCGCAGGAGCATTGGTGGCATCTGCCGGACGGCAAGACCATTCGCGTCGTTGCCAACCCGCAGCCCAAGGGCGGCGTCACCTGGGTGTTCGAGAACCTGACCGAGAAGATGGACCTGGAAAGCCGCTACCGGACCGCGGTGCGGGTCCAGGGCGAAACGCTCGACAATCTCGCCGAGGGCGTGGCGGTGTTCGGCCCCGATGGCCGGCTGCGGCTGTCGAACCCGGCCTTTGCCACGCTGTGGGGGCTGAGCGCAGACGCCGCCAAGCCCAACGTGCACGTGTCGACGATCCGTGATCTTTGCGACCGGCAGGCGGTCGACAGTCCCTGGCCTGGCTTCGTCGCCGCCATCACCGGCTTCGACGATGAGCGCCGCGACCGTCATGGCCAGAGCGAGCTCCACAACGGCACCGTGCTGCGTTACGCCGTGATTCCACTGCCCAACGGGCAAGTGATGATGACATTCGTCGACGTCACCGACAGCGTGCGTGTCGAACGCGCGCTGAAGGACAAGAACGAGGCGCTGGAAAAGTCAGATCAGCTCAAGAACGACTTCGTCCAGCACGTGTCCTACGAGCTGCGCTCGCCGCTGACCAACATCATCGGCTTCACCGAACTGCTTTCACTGCCCACGACCGGGCCGCTGAACCAAAAGCAGCGCGAATATGTCGAGCATGTCAGCTCGTCCTCCTCGGTCCTGCTGACCATCGTCAACGACATACTGGACCTCGCGACCGTCGACGCCGGCATCATGCAGCTCGACATTTCAGAGGTTCATGTCGACCGCACGATCGCGGCGGCGGCGGAACTGGTTGCCGACCGGCTGCAGGAGCATTCGATCCGACTCGAGGTCGATGCCACCGCCGCGCCGAAGACGTTCCACGGCGATGAAACCCGCATCCGCCAGATCCTCTACAATCTGCTCAGCAATGCCGCCAATTACGCGCCGGAAGCCAGCAGCATCCGGCTGGCCTGCCGCCAGTTGGCGGACGGGGTGGAATTCTCGGTTCATGACGACGGCCCCGGCATGCCGCCGGATGTGCTGGATTCGGTGTTCCGCCGCTTCGAACCGCGTACCAACGGCGGCCGCAGGCGCGGCGCCGGCCTCGGCCTGTCGATCGTCAAGAGCTTCGTTGAACTGCATGGCGGCGGCGTTCGCATCGAAACCGGCAAGGACAAGGGCACGACCGTCATCTGCACCTTCCCCGACATGCCCGGCATCCGCGCCGCGGCCGAGTAGCGCGCTCGATGACGGGGCTTGTGCTGGAGCGTTTGCTTCCTGACGAGACACAGACCGCGCGGCTGGGCGAGGATCTGGCGCTGGCGCTGCGTGCCGGCGATGTGCTGGCGCTCAAAGGCGATCTTGGCGCCGGCAAGTCGACACTGGCGCGGGCGCTGATCCGGACGCTTGCGGACAATGCCGGGCTCGACGTGCCAAGCCCGACCTTCACTTTGGTGCAGAGCTACGACACGCGCATTCCGGTGCATCATTTCGACCTCTACCGCCTGTCGTCGTCGAGCGAGCTCGACGAACTCGGCTTCGATGAAGCGCTGGCGCAAGGGGCAGCCCTGGTCGAATGGCCCGAACGGGCGGAGGGCTATCTGCCGAAGACAGCCCTGTCGATCGAACTCGTCCAGCATGGCGAAGGGCGGCTGGCGCGGTTGTCCGGGCAAGGGGCGGCCTTCGACCGGGCG
Organism: Mesorhizobium loti; assembly: GCF_013170705.1. Lineage (NCBI taxonomy): Bacteria > Pseudomonadati > Pseudomonadota > Alphaproteobacteria > Hyphomicrobiales > Phyllobacteriaceae > Mesorhizobium > Mesorhizobium loti. The sequence continues at coordinate 464,500 of NZ_CP033334.1, forward strand.
GCGCGGTCCCTGGCCATGCGCGATTTTCTCGACGGCGCCGGTTGGGGGACAGCGCGGCGCCGCCATTTCGTCGGCGATGCCTCGGCCCGTTCCTATGAGATCGTGACGCATGCTGGCCAAGAACCGCGCGTGCTGATGAACTCGCCGCGGCTGGTGCTCGGCCCGCCGGTGCGCGACGGCAAGCCCTATGCCGTGATCGCGCACACCGCCCGGTCGGTCTCCGCCTTCGTCGCCATCGACCGCGCCTTGAAGGCCGGCGGCGTCAGCGTTCCGCAAATCCATGCCGAGGACCAGGACCAGGGGTTTCTGCTGCTCGAACATCTCGGTTCGGAAGGGTTTCTCGGCAAGGACGGCGAGCCGGTGGCCGAGCGTTATGCGGCGGCCGCCGAACTGCTGGCCATGATGCATGGCAGGACCTGGCCGCGGCGCCTGCAAGCCGGACCGGGCAGCTTCCACGAGGTGCCCCCTTTCGACCGCGATGCGATGATGATCGAAGCCGATCTTCTGGTCGACTGGTATGTGCCGGCGATATCGGGTGCCCCGGCCAGCGAAGATTTGCGCACGGGCTACGCCAGGCAGTGGAACGCGCTTTTCGATCGGCTCCAGGGAAGCGAATACACGCTGATGCTGCGCGACTTCCATTCGCCCAATATCATCTGGCGCGGCGACCGCTCCGGGCATGACCGGCTGGGCATCGTGGACTTCCAGGACGCGCTTATCGGCCCGTCGGCCTATGACGTCGCCTCGCTCGCCATGGATGCCCGTGTCACCCTGTCGCCCGGAATCGAAAAGCGGACACTGGATGCCTATGCTGCGGCGCGACATGCAGCGGGCGCTTTCAACGAAGCGAGCTTCCTGGAGGCCTATGCAATCATGGCCGCGCAGCGCAATTCGAAGATCCTCGGCATTTTCGTGCGCCTCGAAAAACGCGACGGCAAACCCTATTATCTCAGACACCTGCCGCGCATCCGTGACTATCTGCGCCGGGCGCTGTCTCATCCGGCGCTCGCCAGCTTGAAGGATTTCTACGACACGCACGGGCTGCTTGAGGAACGAACGCTGTGACAAGACCGGATACCGCAATCGTACTCGCCGCCGGGCTTGGCAAGCGCATGCGGCCGATCACCGACGCCATCCCCAAGCCGCTGGTCAGGGTCGCCGGCAAGACCTTGCTCGACTGGGGCCTCGACAGCCTCGCCGCCGCCGGCGTCGCCAAGGCCGTCGTCAACGTCCACTATCTTCCCGAGCAGATCGTTGCCCATGTCGCGGCGCGCCATGAGCCCCGCATCATCATTTCCGACGAGAGCGACCGGCTGCTCGACTCGGCAGGCGGCATCGTCAAGGCGCTGCAGGAACTGGGCGACCAACCCTTCTACATCCTCAACGCCGACACGTTCTGGATCGACCACGGCCCGCTCAATCTCGGCCGCCTCGCCCTTGCATGGGACGGCGCGAAAATGGATATTCTGCTGATGCTGGCGGATCTCCATCAAGCGACCGGACACTGCGGCTCAACCGACTTCCTGGTGGCGCCGGATGGCACCCTGCGGCGTTCAAAAGGGGATCCGGCGGGCCTGATCTATGCCGGCGCGGCGATCGTCCATCCGCGCCTGTTCGCGGCCGCATCCGCCGAACCGCACTCGCTCAACGCCTATTTCGACAAAGCCATCGCCACTGGTCGCCTGTTCGGCATGCCGATGCACGGCCACTGGATCACTGTCGGCACGCCCGATGCCATTCCGCTCGCTGAAGCGGCAGTCGCCGGCGCGCTGACCGAGTCGCAATGAGCGGCCCGGGCCGCGTTTTCTCTATCCCCCCCGGAGCGCCGTTTCTGCCGACGCTAGCCGAGGCGCTGCTTGCCGGTCGACTGGTTCCCGGATTTCGCTTCGACGGCGATCCGCTCGCTCTGGCCGATGTCACCATCTATGTGCCGACGCGTCGTGCCGCGCGCGCCTTGCGCGGTGTCTTCGTCGACAGTCTCGCGGCGCGCGGCGGCGGCGGTTCAGCGATCCTGCCGGTCATCCGCCCGCTCGGCGAGTTCGACGAGGACGAAGCGGCATTCGATGCCGAGCCATCGGCGGCGATCGATCTCGCGCCGCCGATCTCGGCGACCGAACGCCTGTTGCTGCTGACGCCGCTGGTACGCGCCTGGAAACGCCGGCTGCCGGAGCATGTGGCGAAGCTTTTCGCGGAAGAGATCGTCATCCCCGCCTCCACCGCGGACGCGATCTGGCTGGCGCGCGATCTCGCGGCGCTGATGGACGAGATCGAGACGGAAGGTACCGACTGGGCAAAGCTTGAAGGCCTGGTAACCGGCAACCTCGCCGGCTGGTGGCAGGTAACGCTCGAATTCCTCGGCATCGTCACCGATGCCTGGCCGAAATTCCTCAGCGAGAGCGACCGCTCCAACCCGGCCGCGCATCGCAGCGCGCTGATCCGCTCCGAGGCGGCGCGGCTGCGGCGCAATCCGCCGTCCGGACCGGTCATCGCCGCCGGCTCCACCGGCTCGATACCGGCCACGGCGGAGCTGCTTGCCGCGATCGCCCGCCTGCCCGGCGGCGCCATCGTGCTGCCCGGGCTCGACCGTACGCTGGACGAAGCGTCCTTCCAGGCGCTGATCGCTCCCGGAGCGCGGCCCGCGGTGCTTGGCCACCCGCAATATGGCCTCGCCAGGCTGATCGGCAAGATCGGCGTGCCGCGCTCGGATGTCGAGGAAGTCAGCGCGGCCGAACCGCAACTCGCGCTTCGGGCCGCGCTTGTCGGCGAAGCGCTGCGGCCTGCCGAGACCACCGAATTATGGGCCGAAACGCGCAATGGATTTTCGGCTCCCGATATTGCAGGCGCCTTCGCCGGCGTGACCCTGCTTGAAGCAGCCAGCGAACGCGACGAAGCCGTCGCCATCGCTGTCGCCCTGAAGCAGTCGGTGGAGGAGCCGGGCCAAAGAGCTGCCTTGGTCACCGGCGACCGCGCGCTGGCGCGGCGAGTCTCGGTCGAACTCAAGCGCTTCGGCGTTGTCGCCGACGATTCCGGCGGCACGCCGCTCGCCAACACGCCCGCGGCCAGCCTGCTTCGGTTGATGCTCGAAGCGGTGTTCCGGCCTGGCGATCCGATTGGCCTGCTGTCGTTGCTCAAGCATCCTCTGCTCGGCCTCGGTCTCGAACGCGCCGATGTGCGCCATGCGGCGGAACTGGTCGAACTGGTGGCGCTGCGCGGTGGCACCGGCCGCCCCGACATCGCATCGCTGCCGGAACTGTTCGAAACCCGCCTCATTGGGCTCGGTGATGACAGCCGGCCGCCCTTCTGGTTCTCCCGGCTGACCGTGCGCGCCATCGAAGGCGCGCGGAATTTGCTCGAAGGTCTGAAGCAAGCTCTGGCACCACTGATGGCCTTTCGCGGCCAGGCGGATGCAGATCTTGCCGCCTTGGTCAAAGCCAGCGTTGTGGTCCTGGAAAACCTCGGCCGCGCCGCGGATGGCGGCCTAGCCGGCCTCTATGCCGGTGACGCCGGCGAAAAGCTTGCCGAACTGCTGCGCGGGCTGGTCGCAGCTTCGGCCCCGCTGTCGTTCGCGGCGAGCGAATGGCCCGATGTGATGGACGCGCTGATCGCGCCCGAAACGGTCAAGCCGGCGCAAGGCACCGACCGGAACATCGCCATCTGGGGCGCGCTGGAAGCGCGGCTGCAGGACGTCGACACGCTGGTCATTGGCGGGCTCAACGAAGGCGTCTGGCCGCGCAAGCCTGAGAGCGACCGCTTCATGTCGCGGCTGATGAAGACCGGCATCGATCTCGAACCGCCGGAACGGCGCATCGGCCTTGCCGCGCATGATTTCCAGATGGCCATGGGCGCGAAGAAGGTTTTGCTTGCCCGCTCGGCGCGTTCGGGCGACGCACCCGCCGTGCCATCGCGCTGGCTGCAGCGGCTGCTCACATTCATCGGCAACGAGCAGGCGGCAACCCTGCGCGGGCGCGGCGACGAGCTGCTCGCCTGGGCCCGTGCGCTCGATACCGGACCAAAGCAGGATTTCGCGCCCCGCCCGCAGCCAAAGCCGCCCCTATCAGTGCGCCCGACGCATTTCTCGGTCACCGAGATCGAGACCTTGCGCCGGGATCCCTACGCCGTCTACGCAAGACGGATCCTCGGCCTGATGCCCCTCGATCCCGTGATCCGCGACCCCGGCGCGGCCGAGCGCGGCACGCTGTTCCATGCCATCCTGCATCTGTTCTCGTCCGAGGTGGCCGATCCGCGCGCGCCCGAGGCGCTTGCCGGCCTCATTGCCGCCGGCCGCGCCTGCTTTGCCGAGGCTGTCCTTCCGGCCGATGTCGAGGCGGTGTGGTGGCCGCGCTTCGAGAAGCTCGCCGCCAACATCATCGAATGGGAGCGCACACGCGCGGATGCGGTGGTCCAACGGCATGCGGAGGAGAGGGCGGGAAAGACCGTCGTCGGCCAGTCCAGCGTGACGCTGTCCGGCTACGCCGACCGCGTCGACCTGCTGGCCGGCGGAATGGCCGATATTCTGGACTACAAGACAGGCTCCTCGCCCTCCAAGGCGCAGGCGCACACGCTGCTGGCGCCGCAACTGGCGCTGGAGGGCGCTCTGCTGAGGCGCGGCGCCTTCAAGGATCTGGGCGCGCGTGAACCGTCGCAACTGGCCTTCATCAGGCTGAAGCCGAATGGCGAGGTGTTCGAGGAGTCCATCCTCGAACACAACCGCCAGCCTCGAACCGCGGCCGATCTTGCCGAAGAGGCCTGGGCACGGCTGGAAAAGCTGCTGGTCCACTACGCAGATCCGCAAACCGGATATCTGTCGCGCGCGCTGCCGTTTCGCGAAGGCGAGACCGACGGCGACTACGACCACCTTGCCCGCGTGCTCGAATGGTCGGCCGGCGGCGATGCCGGCGACGAGGGAGGGGAGGCATGAAGAAGGCCTATCCCATCCCGAGCGACACCGCGACCAGCCAGGCCCGCGCCGCCGATCCCATGAATTCCGCCTGGGTGTCTGCCAATGCCGGCTCAGGCAAGACCCATGTGCTGGCCCAGCGCGTCATCCGGTTGCTGCTCAACGGCACCGACCCGTCGAAGATCCTGTGCCTGACCTATACGCGCGCCGCCGCCGCCAACATGTCGAACCGGGTCTTTTCCACGCTGTCGGACTGGACCGTGCTCGGTGATGCCGAGCTGGCCGTGAAGATCGAAGCCCTGGAAGGGCGCCGGCCGGATCGCGACACCATGCGCCGGGCGCGGCGCCTGTTCGCCGAGGCACTGGAAACGCCGGGCGGGCTGAAGATCCAGACCATCCACGCTTTCTGCGAGTCCGTCCTCCACCAGTTCCCGCTGGAAGCCAACATTCCCGCCCATTTCGAGATGCTCGACAGCCAGATGGAGGCGTCGCTTTTCGCCGCTGCGCGCCGCGAAATGATTTCAGCCGCCGGCGACGCGGATTTGACCGAGGCCTTCGCCACTGTGCTGGAGCGCGGCGGTGAAGCCGGCCTCGATGCGTTGCTCGGCGAGATCGTGCGCAAGCGCGATGGCTTGCGCGAGTTCCTTGATGCGGTCGGGCGTGACGGTTTCCAACCTTTGTTCGACGAATTCCATTTCCGCCCCGGCCAGACCGCCGAGGGCCTGGCCGCATCGCTGTGGCCATTGCCGGGCTTCGTGCCGGACTATTTCGCCGGCTTTGCCCAGGCCGCCGAATCCACAGACGCCAGGTCGGTGCTGAACAACATCCTGCCCTATGCGCGTCAGGCCTTCGCAGAGAGCGATCCCACTCGCCGCCTGCAATTGCTCGCCAGAGCATTCCTCAAGGCCGATGGCGATCCCTATGATCCGGCAAAGGCCTTCAAGAAGGCTCTGACCGACCGCCTGCCGGATCTGGGCGAACGCTACCTCTCGGCGGCGAACGCCATCATCGAAACCGTCGACCGCCTGGCGCTGTTCCGGATGCTGGAAGGCACTCGTGCGGCGCTGACCATCGCCGACTGGCTGATCGCCCGCTACGAGGTACTGAAGCGCAGTCGCGGCTTTCTCGACTTCAACGATCTGATCACCCGCACGGTCAACCTCCTGGCACGGCCCGATGCCGGCCCATGGGTGCAATACAAGCTCGACCAAGGCATCGATCACATCCTGCTCGATGAAGCGCAGGACACCAGCCCGGATCAATGGGAGGTGGTGAAGCGGCTGGCGGAGGAATTTTTTGCCGGTCTCGGCGCGCGCGACAGGGTCCACCGCACGGTCTTTGCCGTCGGCGACGAAAAGCAGTCGATCTATTCCTTCCAGGGCGCTGCGCCCGACTCCTTCGCCGACAGCCGGCTGTTGTTCGCCGGCAGGGTGCGCGATGCCGAGGCGTCGTTCGCCGACCTCAAGCTGACCTGGTCGTTCCGCTCGACCGACGATGTGCTCGCCGCCGTCGACCGCGTCTTTGCCGATCCTGTCGTGCGGCGCGGCATCAGCCACGATCCCGATCCGCTGAGCCACAAGGCGATCCGCACCGATGCGCCAGGCTATGTCGAGGTCTGGCCGTCGCTCGGCACTGAAGCCGTCGACGAGCCCGACGACTGGACGCAGGCGATCGACCATGCCCATGCACCGGCGGTGCGCGTCGCCGAGAATGTGGCGGCCACCATTGCCGGCTGGATCGGCAAGGGCGAAATCATCGAGGGCCGCGGCAAGCGGCTTCGGCCCGGCGACGTGCTGGTTCTGGTGCGCAAGCGCGACAGCTTCGTCCATGCACTGACCCGCGCCTTGAAACGCCGCGACATTCCAGTTGCCGGCGCCGACCGGCTGAGCCTGCCCGGCCATATCGCGGTCAAGGACCTGATCGCGGTCGGCCATCTGCTGATCCAGCCGCAGGACGATCTGTCGCTCGCCGCCGTGCTGCGCAGCCCGATCTTCGACTTGCCGGAGGAGACGCTGTTCACACTCGCCGCGCAGAGGGCGCCCGGCCTGTCGCTGGCCGCGTCACTGCGCCAGCATGCCGGAGAAAACGAGCGCCTGGCGAAGATTGTCGCGCAACTTGACCTCTGGGCTGACGAGGCCGCCTTCAAGCCGGTGTTCGAATTCTATGCCAGCCTGCTGGCCCGTGACCACGTGCGTAAAAGGATGATCGCGCGGCTCGGACCGGAGGCCGGCGATATTCTCGACGAATTCCTGAGTTTCTGCCTTGCCGAGGAGCGGACCGGCCTGCCCGGGCTGGAGGCCTTCCTGTCGACGCTGGAGAATGCCGGTCCCGAGATCAAGCGCGAGATGGACCAGACCCGTGACGAGGTCCGCGTCATGACCGTGCACGCGGCCAAGGGCTTGGAGGCGCCGGTCGTTTTTCTGGTCGATGGCGGCTCCGCCCCGTTCAGCGACCAGCATCTGCCGCGCCTGATGCCTTTCATGGGCTCGGGCACATACTGGGACGGCAAGGGCTATCTCTGGCGCTCGGCAAGCGATGTCGCCAACGGCTTCTCCAGGGCCGCGGCGGTGCGGGCACGGGAACTCGCCGACGACGAATACCGCCGCTTGCTCTATGTCGGCATGACCCGTGCCGAGGACCGGCTGATCGTCTGCGGTTACCATGGCAAGCGGGCGCCGAATGCCGGCACCTGGCATTCGATCGTGAGCCGCGCCTTGATCGGTGCGCCCGAGAGCGAACAGCGTCCGCATCCCGCCGGGGGCGACCCTGTGCATCGTTTCCGCGTGACCAACCTGCCGCCCGTCGCGGCGGGCGCCAGTGAACAGGCGCGGCAGGCCAGTGCTTTTGACCCGTTGCCGGCGACCCTGTTCCGGCCCTTGCCACCCTTCGAGGACCTGCCGCGGCCGCTGTCGCCATCCGGCGCCTCGGCGCTGATCGACGAAGGCAAGGAAGCGGTGATCGACAGGGCTTCGCCAGTGCTGGACGCCGATGCCGAGCCCGGCTTTGCCGTGCTGCGCGGGCTCGCCTTGCACAAGCTGCTGCAGATGTTGCCCGGCATTTCCGAGGCTGAGCGCCAGGGCGCGGCCGAGCGTTATCTCGCGCGAACAGGTGCCGCATGGCCGCCGTCAGAGCGGGAAAAGGCCCTTGCGTCGGTCATCGCCATCCTCGACGACCCACGCCTCGGCCAATTGTTCGCGCCCTCGTCGCGCGCCGAGGTGGCGATCATGGGCAAGTTGGACGTGAGGGGGAAAAAGCGTTCCATTTCCGGCAAGATCGACCGCTTGGCGGTGACCGCCGACACGGTTTCGATCGTCGACTACAAGACCAACCGGCCGGCGCCTGCCTCGCTGGCTGAAGTCCCGCCGGCCTATCTGCTGCAGCTCGCGCTCTATCGTGCCCTGCTGCAGCCGCTTTATCCAGGGCGTGAGGTGAAGGCGGCCCTTTTGTTCACCGAAGCGCCAAGGCTGATCGAACTGCCGGCCCAGGCCATGGATGACGCCCTTGCCCGACTCACAGGAGCGTGACACAAGACCTGCTTGAAGAAGGGCGCGACAACCACCACATTTGGTGGGACAAAAAACTCTCGAAAGGAATTTTCCGCATGGGTGCCACCGTCAAGGTCGACAAGAACAATTTCCAGGCCGACGTGCTCAACGCCAAGGAGCCGGTCGTGGTGGATTTCTGGGCTGAATGGTGCGGCCCGTGCAAGATGATCGCGCCGGCGCTTGAGGACATCGCCCTCGAACTCGGCAGCAAGGTCAAGATCGCCAAGCTCAACATCGACGAGAATCCCGAGCTTGCCGCGCAATTCGGCGTGCGCTCGATCCCGACGCTGATGATCTTCAAGGGCGGCGAAGTCGCCGACATGAAGGTTGGCGCCGCTCCGAAGACCGCGCTGTCGCACTGGATCAACGGCAGCCTCGCCTGATCCAACTGAAATTCCTGACAGCAAAAGCCCGGCCATCGTGCCGGGCTTTTTGTTGGCGTCATCGCTGGGTTGCTCTGGCCCTCACATCAGGTCACGCCATGTCTTCTGTTGGCAGCAACAGAAGCAGGGAGAACGTCATGACCGGATCCGCCAAGGCCACCGTCTTCATCGACAATGAGCGTGTCATCGTCACCGAGTACCGCTTCCAGCCGGGCGACAACACCGGCTGGCATCGACATGGGCACGACTATGTCGTGGTGCCGCTGATGGACGGCAAACTCAAGCTGGAAACCAAGGACGGTGAAACCTTCGCCGAGATGAAGAAAGGCGTGCCTTATTTCCGCAAGGAGGGCGTCGAACACGACGTCATCAGCGCCAATGAGGGCGAATATGCTTTCATCGAGATCGAGCTGAAGTAAGCGGCCGCATTGACTAGAGCATTTCACCGTTTCACGGAAACGGCAAACTGCTCTAACTCATTGTTTTAACGCAACTCCGGACGGAAAACCGTTTCACACTTTTCCTGGAATTGCTCTGGGCGATGGACGGCCTCACGTCGGCGGTGTGCCGTTCTCGGCCAGTACTGCACCAGCCAGATAGAGCGATCCCCCGATCAGGATGCGGGGCGCTGGGCCGTCCCAGGTGTCGCGCAGCAGCATCAGCGCGCTGGCGACGGAACTGACCGGCTCGGCGGAAAGCCCGGCTTCCGTGGCGCGGATCGCCAGCTCGTCGTTGGGCACGCCGGCATCGCTCATGCTCACCGGCACGGTATAGACATGCCGGGCCAAGCCCTTGAAGGCGCGGAAATAGCCGCTCTGGTCCTTGGTGTTGATCATGCCCGAAATGAGGAACAGCGGGCGCGGGTTCTTTTCTTCCTGCTCGGCCAGCGCTTCGGCGACGACCACGCCGGCGCCCGGGTTGTGGCCACCGTCGAGCCAGATGTCGGCACCCTTCGGCGCCAGCTCCGCCAGACGGCCCTGCACCAGCTTCTGCATGCGACCGGGCCAGGCGACATTGGTCATCGCCTTTTCGGCGGCGCGGTGGCTGACCTCGAAGCCCGCCGCCTTGACCGCGGCGATCGCAGCCGCCGCATTGGCGAATTGGTGGCGCCCTGGCAGCCGCGGCATCGGCAGGTCCATCAGGCCATCCTCGTCCTGGTAGACCATGCGGCCGTTCTCCTCGAAGGCCAGGAAGTCCTGGCCATAGACGAAGGTCGGGCACTCCAGCCGCTCGGCGGTCTCGATCAGCACCTGCAGCGCCGTCTCGCTTTCCTGGGCGCCGATCACCACGGGGCAGCCGCGCTTCATGATGCCAGCCTTTTCAGCAGCGATCAGTTCGACCCGGTCGCCAAGATAGGCCTCATGATCCATCGACACAGGCATGATCACCGACACGGCCGGCCTGGCGACGACATTGGTGGCGTCGAAGCGGCCGCCGAGGCCGACCTCGATGATGGCGGCATCGGCCGGATGTTCCGAAAACAGGATGAAGGTGACGGCGGTGAGGATCTCGAAGACGGTGATCTTCTGGCCGTCATTGGCCTTGGCGACGCGGGCAATGGCCTCGGCGAAGGTCTCATCGTCGACGAGCTTGCCACCCCCCTCGGCGGCGAGCCTATAGCGCTCGGCCCAGTTCACCAGATGCGGCGAGGTGTGGACATGCACGAGACGGCCGGCGGCTTCAAGCAGCGCGCGCGAAAAGGCGGCGCAGGAGCCCTTGCCGTTGGTGCCGGCGATGTGGATGACCGGCGGCAGCAAGTCCTGCGGATTGCCAAGCCGCTCCAGGAGCCGCGTGATGCGGTCGAGCGAAAGGTCGAAACCTTTCGGGTGAAGCGCCATCAGGGCTTCGATTTCGCGGTCGGCGGCAAGCGTTGTCATGACAAAATCCCGGCGCATGGCCCGAGCACCAGAATCAACCCGGAATGGCCATGGCAATCAAAAGGCTACAGCGCGCCATGGACATGGCGCAATCGCTGTTCGCGGCGGCCCAAGTCGTGTCTTGTGCACGTCGTCCTCCCAAAACCGAGGCCACTTTTGGACGACATGCACAGTGTCGCGTCCTCAGGCTTGCGGCCGGGCTTCGGTCGCAACCATCGCCGGCGGCAGGATTTCCGGCTCGAGCGGCTTTTGCTCCTCCGGCATCTTGAGCAGCATCTTCAACAGCCGCGCGATGGTCTGGCGCAGTTCGAGCCGCGACACCACCATGTCGACCATGCCGTGCTCCATCAGATATTCGGAGCGCTGGAAGCCATCGGGCAGTTTCTCGCGGATGGTCTGCTCGATGACACGCGGTCCGGCAAAGCCGATCAGCGCGCCCGGCTCGGCGATATGCACGTCGCCCAGCATGGCATAGGAGGCGGTGACGCCGCCTGTGGTCGGGTTGGTCAGCACGACGATGTAGGGCAGGCCGGCTTCCTTAAGCCGGTCGACGCCGACCGTTGTGCGCGGCAGCTGCATGAGGGACAAGATGCCTTCCTGCATGCGCGCGCCGCCGGACGCGGCGAACAGGATCAGCGGCCGCTTGCGCTGCAGGGCGACCTCGAATGCGTGTACGATGGCGTCGCCGGCGGCCATGCCGAGCGAGCCCCCCATGAAGGCGAAATCCTGCACCGTCACCACCACCGGCAGGCCTTCGATGGTGCCCAGCGCGTTGACGATCGCGTCCTCCAGCCCGGTCTTGGCCTTGGCGTCCTTCAACCGGTCGGTGTAACGCTTCTCATCGCGGAACTTCAGCGGATCCTGCACCACCTTCGGGTTTTCGAGCTGTTCGTATTTCCCGTCGTCGAGGAAGTACTTCAGCCGCTCCTTGGCCGAAATCTTCATGTGATGGCCGGAAGACGGGATGACGAACTGGTTGGATTCCAGATCCTTGTGGAACACCATCTCGCCGGTCTCGGGATCCTTGATCCAGAGATTCTCGGGCATGTCGGTGCGCCGGCCGAGCATCGAATTGATCTTCGGGCGAACGTAATTGGTGATCCAGTTCATCGCTTCGGCTCCTGTCCTGACGAAGAGTTGCTAATGCATGTCGCCCAAAAATGGGAACCGGTTTTGGGCGACATGCACAAACTTGAGGTAGGAGAACTATTCGGCGGCAGCAAGGCGGGCCGAGCGCACGCCTTGCGCAAGGCCGCTGACCAGCGTGGCGACGGCCTCGGCCGGGTCGGCGGTCTTTTCGCCCTTCGGCCCCAGCACATTGGCGACCGCATTGACGATCGCGGTGCCGACGACGACGCCATCGGCATTGGCGCCAATGACACGCGCCTGTTCGGCGGTCTTGACACCGAAGCCGACGCAGACCGGCAGGTTGGTATGGCCCTTGATGCGCTTGACCGCCGCCGCCACCTTGCCGGTGTCGGCAAGTGCGGCACCGGTGATGCCGGTCATTGACACGTAGTAGACGAAGCCAGACGTGTTCTGCAAAACCTTGGGCAGCCGCTTGTCATCCGTGGTCGGCGTCGCCAGCCGGATGAAGTTGATGCCAGCCTTGAGCGCCGGTATGCAGAGTTCCTCGTCCATTTCCGGCGGCAGATCGACGACGATCAGCCCGTCTATGCCGCTGGCCAGCGCATCCCTGAGGAAGCGGTCGACGCCGTAGACGTAGATCGGGTTGTAATAGCCCATCAGCACGATCGGGGTTTCATTGTCGCCGGTGCGGAAATCCGACGCCATCTTCAGTGTCTTCACAAGGGTCTGGCCAGCTTTCAGCGCACGCAGGCCCGCTGCCTGGATCGCCGGTCCATCGGCCATGGGATCGGAAAACGGCATGCCGAGTTCGATAACATCGCTGCCGGCGCCCGGCAGGGCTTTCATGATCGACAGCGAGGTTTCGTAGTCCGGGTCGCCGGCCATGAAATAGGTGACGAGCGCCGGCCTGCCTTCGGCCTTGAGTTTCGCCATGCGGCGATCGATTCGGGTGGTCATTCTAAAGCTCCATCCCCAGAATTTTGCCCACAGTGAAAATGTCCTTGTCGCCGCGGCCGCACAAATTCATGACGATGATCTGGTCCTTGCCCATCTTCGGCGCGCGCTTGATCACCTCGGCCAGCGCATGCGCCGGTTCCAGCGCCGGGATGATGCCCTCCAGCCGGGTCAGCAGCTGGAACGCCTCTAGCGCCTCTGAATCCATGATCGGCACGTATTCGACACGGTTGGATTCCTTCAGCCACGAATGTTCCGGGCCGATGCCCGGATAGTCGAGGCCGGCCGAGATCGAATGGCCTTCCATGATCTGGCCGTCGGAGTTCTGCAGCAGGTAGGTACGGTTGCCGTGCAGAACGCCTGGCGAACCGGCGGTAAGCGAGGCACAGTGCTCTTCGCCATCAAGGCCCTTGCCACCGGCTTCGACGCCGACAATCTTCACATCCGTGTCGTCGAGGAACGGGTGGAACAGGCCGATTGCGTTTGAGCCGCCGCCCACCGCTGCGACAAGCAGGTCCGGCAGCCGGCCTTCCGCCTCCAGCATCTGTTCCCTGGCCTCGCGGCCGATGACCGACTGCAGCTCCCGCACGATTTCGGGATAGGGGTGCGGACCCGCGGCGGTGCCAATCATGTAGTAGGTGTCATCGACATTCGTCACCCAATCGCGAAGCGCCTCGTTCATGGCATCCTTCAATGTGCCGTGACCGGAGGTGACCGGCACAACCTCGGCGCCGAGCAGCTTCATGCGGAAAACGTTGGGCGCCTGACGCTGCACGTCGGTCGCACCCATGTAAACCACGCAAGGCAAGCCGAAGCGCGCGGCAACCGTCGCCGACGCAACGCCGTGCTGGCCAGCGCCTGTCTCGGCGATGATGCGCGTCTTGCCCATGCGCTTGGCCAGCAGAATCTGGCCGAGGCAATTGTTGATCTTGTGTGAGCCGGTGTGGTTGAGCTCGTCGCGCTTGAAATAGATTTTCGCGCCGCCGAGATGCTGGGTCAGCCTTTCGGCGAAATAGAGCGGACTGGGCCGGCCGGTATAGTGCTTGTTGAGATGCTCGACCTCGGCCTTGAAGGCCGGGTCGGTCTTGGCGAAGGTCCAGTGCTTTTCGAGGTCCAGGATCAGCGGCATCAAGGTTTCGGCGACGAAACGGCCGCCAAACATGCCGAACATGCCTTGCTCGTCAGGTCCGGTGCGAAAGGAATTGGGTGTCGCCGGCTTGTTCATCGCCGATCTCCTAACTGCTATGTTTTGAGCATGTCCTCATCGGAAAACCGGATACCACTTTTCCGGGACATGCTCTCATTGGAAACACTTTCAGGCGGCGCGGTCGTCGCGTGCTGCCCGGACGGCCCGGAAAAACTGTTCGATCAGCGCCGGATCCTTGACGCCCGGCGCGCTTTCCACGCCCGACGAAATGTCTATTCCGGGCGGGTTGGCAAGCCGAAGGGCATCGCCGATGTTGGCGGCGTTGAGCCCACCGGAAAGCATGTAATCGACGCCGGCGTCAAGGCCGGCAAGGATGCGCCAGTCGAAGGCCACGCCATTGCCGCCCGGCAGCACGGAGCCCTTTGGCGGCTTGGCGTCGAACAGGAAGCGGTCGGCAACGCCGATGAACGGCTCGATCCGGTCGAGATCGGCGGCCTCGCTGAGCGGCAGCGCCTTCATCACCGGCAGCCCATAGCGGACCTTCAGTTCGGCCACCTGCTCAGGTGTTTCCGACCCGTGCAGCTGCAACATATCGGGCTGCATGGCTGTGACGATCTGGTCCAGGAAGGCGTCACTGGCGTCGACCGTGACGGCAACCGCCAAGGCCTTGCCGCGCGCCGCTTCGCGCAGACGGCAGGCGTGCGCCGGCTCGACATAGCGAGGGCTCTTGGCGAAAAAAATGAAGCCGACATGGGTGGCGCCGCCGGCCAGGGCCGCGGCCATTGCGTGGTCGGTCTTCAAGCCGCAGATTTTTATATCGAGCGCCATGGCGCGGGAATTGGCACGAAATCGCGACAGAGTCGAGAAAAAGCATGCTGTTTGCCGGCAGCGCCAAAGGCGCTACCTATTGATGGACGGATAGACAGCATGCCGGGTGGGAGAAGATCATGGCTGACACAACCATTACCGAACTGAAGCAGAAGATCGCTCAGGCACACCAGGTCATCGCGCATCTGATGGACAAGGCCGCCTTCAACGGCGCCGAAGCGCATCGGGCGCTGGACTATTTCGGTGGCGATACGTTTGACCGGAATTTCCTGCCTTGGCCGCATCACGGCGATGAGGGGCTGCGGCCGGATGAACTCAATGCCGCCAACGACGATTGACTACTCGAACACAATCGCCTGCAGCGCGCCGCCATTGCGCTTCAGCCAGTCCTTGCAGCGGTCGGTGTCGGGGCAGAGTTTTTCGCACAGTTTCCAGAATTTCGGGCCGTGGTTCATCTCCTTGAGATGTGCCACCTCATGCGCCACGAGGTAGTTTATCACGGGCTGCGGCGCCATCATGATGCGCCAGGAGAAGGAGAGATTGCCCTCCGAGGTGCAGGAGCCCCAGCGGCTGGACGTGTCCTTGTAACGGATCGCCTTGGCGCGCTTGCCGAGCGCCTCGGTGTGCCTGACCACCAGCTTCTCGATCTCCTTCTTGGCCTCGCGCTTGAGAAAATCGGCGATGCGGCGCGGCAGATGTATCCGGTCGCCATGCACGATCAGCAGCGGCCCGCGCTCGTCGCGCGATACCGTGACGGTACCGCGCTTTGACGGCTCATGAACGATACGGTGCGGCACGCCCCGGATCGGGATCCTGATGCCCGGCCGCACCTGTGGCCGCGTCGGCACTTTGGCGAGCCGCTGCTCCAGCCAGTCCTGGTGGCGCTCGAGGAACCTGTCCACCTCGCCGCGGCGCAGGCCCGGCGGCACGGTGATGCGCAGGCCCTGGCCGCCGGAATCGATGCGCAGCGTCAGCCGCCGCGCTCTGGCGCTCTCGACGATCTTGAGCGGCAGCGTGCGGCCGGCGACGCAATATTCGCGCTCCACGACTGGCGTGGCCTTGGGCTTCGTCAGATTGCGGAAGAATCCGATGGTCATGGCGGGACGATACGCGATTCGAGAAAAACGACTAGAACAAAAAAGAAACGGCGCCGCTCGCGCGACGCCGTTTTTTTCACGATCAGGCTTGTCGCAAAGCCTCAGTCGTCAAGCAGGTTCGAGTCCTTGCCGCGCTTGGTCGAGGTCGTGCCGGTGCTCGGATCGGTCTTCGCCGGAGCGGTCGACTTGTTGCGCTTCGCCATGAAGCGGTCGAACTCGTCCTGATCCTTGGCGCGACGCAATTCGCGGGCATAGTCGTCGAACTCGGTCAGCATGTCGTCGAGCTTGCGACGTTCCTCGGCGAGACGCTCAAGCTCCTTTTCGCGCCAGTCGTCGAAAGCGACGTTGCCGGTGCGGGCGGAGCCGTTGCCCCAGCGCGCGGCCTTGTCGGAACCACGACGGCAGCCGGCGAAGATGCCGTCGGTCGCGCGGTTGACGTCACGCTTGAAGCCGTCGAGCCGGTCGCCCCAGATGATGTAGGCGAGCATGGCGAAGCCGAGCGGCCAGAACACCATGAAGCCGATCACCATCAACGCGATGGTTGCCGGCGTCCAGGCCGGGCGGATCAATGCAGATGTGTTCATTTTCTCCCATTCCTTCGGTTGGAGACAGCCAGGACCGGCTGCGTGGAATCGAAATGGGAAGGCAAAAACGGCGATTCAAGACAAGGTCCGCCAAAACCGGACAAGCTTCTGAAATGATTATCGCTTTTTGAGCATGTCGAGGAAAAGCACGCCCAAGCCGGCAATCAGCCCCCAGAACGCGGCGCCGACGCCGAACAGTGTCAGCCCCGAGGCGGTGACGACAAACGTGACGGTGGCGGCCATCCGGTGGGCCTCGTCCTTGAGCGCGATCGCCAGCGCGTTGGCGAGCGAGGCCATCAACGCAAGCCCGGCCACCAGCACGATCAGGCTCTGCGGCAGGACGGCGAAGATCGCCACCAGCGAGGCACCGAAGATCGCGAAGACGAGATAGGCGAGCGCATAGAACGGCCCGGTCTTCCAGCGCTCGGCGGGGTCGGGATGAACGTCCGGCCCGGTGCAGATTGCCGCCGAGATTGCCGCCAGATTGGTGGTCGAGCCGCCGAACGGCGCCGACAGCAGAGAAAACAGGCCGGTGACGCCGATCAGCGGGCCGGGCTCCGGGTGGTAGCCGGCGGCGCGCAACACGGCGAGGCCAGACAGGTTCTGCGACGCCATGGTGACGAGATAGAGCGGTAGCGCCAGGCCAATCATCGCCTTGGCGGTGAAGTCAGGTGCAATCAGCGCCAGTGTCGACAGCTCGGGTGTCGGCAGGCCGCCGACACGGCCGGAGAGAAACGCGGCGAGACCGCCGCCGATCAGCACCGCCAGTACCGACAGCGCCGGATTGAACAGCCGGATGATGAAGAACGCCGCGATCAGGGGCAGGATCAGCCAGGGGTCGACGGGAACGGTCTTGACCGCATTGATGGCGAAGGTGACGACGATGCCCGCCAGCATGCCTGAGGCGACCGAGGGCGGTATCCTGGAGATCAATTGCGTCAACGGCCGAAACAGGCCAGTGGCGATCAACAGGATGGCGGTGACGACGAAGGCGGCGACGGCCTCGCCGATCGAAAAGCCGGTCGAGGCAGCCATCAGCGCCAGGCCCGGCGTCGACCAGGCGGTGATGACAGGCATCTTCGTGCGCCAGGACAGCCACAGGCTTTCGACCGCCATGGCCAGGCAAATCGTCGTCACCCAACTCGCCGTCTGGATTTGCGTCGCACCGACCGCGTGGGCGGCGGCAATGACGATGGCCAGCGTGCCGCCGAAGCCGACGATGGCCGCGACAAAGGCCGAGATCGGGATGGAAAGGCGCATTCTCACTTGCCCCGCCCGGCCATGTCACCGACCGCCCGCACCAGCATGTCGAGATCCTGCGGCCGCGACAGGCGATGATCGCCGTCGGGAATGAGCGACAGCGTGACATCGTCGGCCGGCAGCAAGCTGACCAGCTTCAGCGCATGGCTCGACGGCACGTCCGCATCGGCCAGGCCCTGCAGGATGTGAACCGGGCAATGGGTGTCGATCGGACCGGTCATCACCCGGTTGGCGCGCCCATCCTCGATCAATGCGCGCGTGTAGATATAGGGCTCCGTGGAATAGTCGGAGGGCTCGGCGAAGAAGCCCTTTTCGGCGAGGTCGTGCTTCTGCGCGGGGGTCAGCACCGGTTCGACCAGCTCGGCGGTAAAATCCGGCGCCGGCGCCAGCAGCACCAGGCCGACGACGTTTGCGTCACCCGCCTTGCGCAATTCCTGCACCATGCGCAGCGCGATCCAGGCGCCCATGGACGAGCCGACCAGGATCTGGCTGCCGCTGGCGAAATGCCGGAACACGGCGAGGCTTTGCGAAAGCCATTTCGAAATCGTGCCGTCGGCAAAGGCGCCGTCGGATTCACCGTGGCCTGAATAGTCATGGCGCAGGAAGGCGCGGCCTTCCCTTGCCGCCCAGTCCGACAGCGTCTGCGCCTTGGTGCCCAGCATGTCCGACTTGTAGCCGCCCAGCCAGACAATGCCGGGCGTCGAACCCGCCATATGGCGCACCGCGATGCGCGATCCATCGATATCGAGAAAGGTCGGAGGCGTGACGGTCATGGCTTTTCCTCGGGCCCCTCTTTTGGCACGGCGTTCTTGTGGCACGGCCACGGGCGTGGCGAAAAGTGCTCGCACCGTTTCTTTGTTTGGTGCAGGCCAGCGATCAGGGTGATTTTCTGTCAATGCTGTGCTATTGACTCCGCCCGCGCGCTCACCACATTGGCGCGTCCACGCATCAGACTGACAAATCCTGAACGAAACGGCCAAGGAGACCACGACCATTCGCAGACCTTTCAAAGCAGCGGCGCCGACCAAGGATGGGCCGCGCTCCAACCGTGACATCCGGGTTCCCCGGGTCCAGCTTATCGACGCCGAAGGCCAGAACCGCGGCGATGTCTCCATAAACGACGCATTGCTGCTCGCCGAAGAGGCTGGGCTCGATCTCGTCGAGATATCGCCCAATGCGGTGCCGCCCGTCGTAAAAATTCTCGATCTCGGCAAGTTGAAATACGCCAACCAGAAGAAGGCGGCCGAGGCGCGCAAGAACCAGAAGGTCATCGAGATCAAGGAGATCAAGATGCGCCCCAACATCGACAGCCATGACTACGAGACCAAGATGAAGGCGGTTCGCCGCTTCTTCGAGGAAGGCGACAAGGTCAAGCTGACGCTGCGCTTCCGTGGCCGCGAAATGGCGCATATGGAGCTCGGCATGCAGCTCCTGAACAAGGTTCGCGAGGAAGTGGCTACCATCGCCAAGGTCGAGGCGGAGCCGAAACTCGAAGGCCGCCAGATGATGATGGTGCTGGCGCCGCGCTAGGCGGATATTTCGCGGAACCTGCCTGGATCACGATAAGGTTAGGCGCCGTCATCACGCTCTAAATCCGCCTGAATTGTGCTACAGGGCGTCCCGACGATCGGCGGGACGCCTGTTTCTTGGCGAAAGCCGCGATCGCCGGCTTTGTTTTTATGCATGTCGTCCTCCCAAAACCGGGGCCATTTTTGGACGACATGCCATAGGCTCCTCGACGATCGGATATCCCCTTGGACAATGAAGTGAAATACGGGCTGGGCAACTACCAGCAGATGCGCCGGCTGGTACTTGCCGTGCTTGTGGTGGTGCTGTTTCTGGCGCTGCTGTTCGGCCAGTCGACCTTCCCGCCCGACACGCCGGTGCATGAAACGATCGAGATGTTCGGCGTGCTCTTGATTTTCCTCGGCATCGTCGGGCGCCTTTGGGCGACGCTGTATATAGGCGGGCGCAAGTCGTCCGAAGTCGTGACGGGCGGGCCTTATTCGATCACCCGCAATCCGCTCTACGTATTCTCGACCGTGGCCGCGGCTGGTGTCGGCGCCCAGATCGGCTCGTTCTCCGGCATTATCCTCTTTGCGCTGCTCTGCGCCGGGGCCTTCCACATCGTCATCCTGCGCGAGGAGAAGTTCCTCAAGGAAGCGCTTGGCGCGCCGTATGCGGCCTATCTGGCGCGGGTACCGCGCTTCTTCCCGAAGCTTTCCCTATACCAGGAGGGCGATACGGGCAGCTTCAAGCCGCGCCTGCTGTTGACCACGCTGCTCGACGGCCTGGTGTTCCTGATCGCGCTGCCGGCCTTCGAACTGATCGATGGCGCCCAGCAGTCGGGCATGCTGCCGGTGTGGTTCACGCTCCCCTGACAGAAGACAGAGCGTCGCACGGCGTCGGGTGTTGCGTACAAGTCGTGTTTGACGTATAGGACCGCCGTTCAAGAAAACCGCCCGGCAGGGCATGCCGTGGCGGTTTCATTTGCTTTTCGGGCTTTGGTCGGCCCGGAGCGAACAAGAAGCGCGATAGTGCGCCAACAATACGGAGTAGCAAAATGCCCAAGATGAAGACCAAGTCGGCCGCCAAGAAGCGGTTCAAGATCACAGGTACGGGTAAAGTCCTGTCGGCTGCGGCCGGCAAGCGTCACGGCATGATCAAGCGTTCCAACAAGTTCATTCGAAATGCCCGCGGCACGATGGTTCTGGCTGAACCGGATGGCAAGAAGGTCATCAAGAATTTTCTGCCGAACGGCCTCTAAGGCATTCGGTCCGGACACGCAGTAGTTTTACGCAATTCCGAACGGAAAACCGCAAGACACTTTCCTGGAATTGCTTTTAAGGAGATCATGACATGGCACGCGTAAAAAGAGGCGTCACCTCGCACGCCAAGCACAAGAAGGTCCTGAAAGCCGCGAAAGGCTTCTACGGCCGCCGCAAGAACACCATCCGCATCGCCAAGCAGGCGGTGGAAAAGTCGCTGCAGTACGCCTACCGCGACCGCAAGAACCGCAAGCGCTCGTTCCGCGCGCTGTGGATCCAGCGCATCAACGCCGCGACCCACGAGCATGGCCTGACCTATGGCCGCTTCATCGACGGCCTCAACAAGGCCGGGATCGAGATCGATCGCAAGATCCTGTCCGACATGGCCATCCATGAGCCGCAGGCTTTCGCCGCGCTCGTGGCCAAGGCCAAGGTGGCGCTCGAATATCTGAAGAACACCACGCCGAACGCTTTTGAAAGCGCTGTCGCCTAAGACCAGCGCTTCCCAAGCATTCGCAATTCTGATTTGGGGAACCCGCGCTGGCACGGCTGGCGCGGGTTCTTTGTTCTGCCTGAACTTTCAACTTAAAAGTGACGACTTCCAACGTAGCGAGTTTGACCGTGAACGACGCAACCAGTGGCCTGGATACGCTCGAAAATTCCCTGATGGCCGATATCGCATCGGCCGCCGACGAGCCGGCCATCGAGGCCGTGCGCATCGCTGCCTTCGGCAAGAAGGGCACCGTGTCCGAGATGCTGAAGACACTTGGCGCGATGACCGCCGAGGAGCGCCAGATCAAGGGCCCTGTCATCAACGGCCTCAAGAACCGGGTCACCGAGGCGCTGACTGCCCGCAAGGCCGAATTGAAGGACGTGGCGATCGCCGCCCGGCTGGCCGCCGAAAAGGTCGATGTGACGCTGCCGGTGCGGCAGTCGCCGGCCGAGCGCGGCCGTATCCATCCGATCAGCCAGGTGATCGACGAGATCGCCGCGATCTTCGGCGATCTCGGCTTCGCGATCGCCGAAGGTCCCGATATCGAGACCGACTATTACAATTTCACCGCGCTGAATTTCCCGGAAGGCCATCCGGCGCGCGAGATGCACGACACCTTCTTCTTCCAGCCGGACGAGAGGGGCGAGCGCAAACTTTTGCGCACCCACACCTCGCCGGTGCAGATCCGCACCATGGAGAAGCAGAAGCCGCCGATCCGCATCGTCATTCCGGGCAAGACCTATCGCCAGGATTCCGACGCCACCCACTCGCCGATGTTCCACCAGGTCGAGGGGCTGGTGATCGACAAGACGGCCAACGTCGCCAACATGAAGTGGGTTCTCGAAGAGTTCTGCAAGGCGTTCTTCGAGGTGCCTTCGGTCAAGATGCGCTTCCGCCCGTCCTTCTTCCCGTTCACCGAGCCCAGCCTCGAGGTCGACATCCAGTGCGACCGGTCGCGGCCCGGCGAAGTGCGCTTCGGCGAAGGCTCCGACTGGATGGAGATCCTCGGCTGCGGCATGGTGCACCCCAATGTGCTGCGCGCCGGCGGGCTCGATCCCGACGAGTACCAGGGCTTTGCCTGGGGCATGGGCATCGACCGCATCGCCATGCTGAAATACGGCATGCCGGACCTGCGCGCCTTCTTCGACGCGGACGTGCGCTGGCTGTCGCATTACGGTTTCCGGCCGCTCGACATGCCGACGCTGTTCGGCGGCTTGAGCGCATGACAGCGCTCCACATCGGGGGCTGCCGCTGCGGCGCCGTGCGGTTCGAGGCTTCGGCCGAGCCGCACCACGTCAGCTATTGCCATTGCGGCGATTGCCGGCGGGCCAGCGGCGCGCCGGTATCGGCCTTTGTCGGCTTCCCGGCCAGCCAGGTGGCGTTCACCGGCAAGGCGCTGAAGATGTACGAGAACGGCCCGGTGACGCGCTCGTTCTGCGGCGTCTGCGGCTCGCCCATCGCCTATGTCGACGAGCGGCTGGAAGACGACATCTACTTCATGCTTGGCGCCATGGACATGCCGGCCGATTTCAGGCCGACGCTGCATGCCTATATCAGCGAGCAGCTTCCCTTCCTGCATATGTCCGACGACTTGCCCAGACATCTGAAAACAAGCGTCAAAAGACCAGACGGAACAGTCCCATGAAATTCACCCTCTCCTGGCTCAAGGATCATCTCGAGACCGATGCCTCGCTCAACGAGATCGTCGAGCGGCTGACCTCGATCGGCCTCGAAGTCGAGCATGTCGACGACAAGTCGAGCCTGAAACCCTTCGTCATCGCCAAGGTGCTGACGGCGGTGCAGCACCCCGATGCCGACCGGCTGCGCGTGCTGACCGTCGATACGGGCGACGGCAAGGCACCTGTCCAGGTGGTGTGCGGCGCGCCCAATGCCCGCGCGGGCCTGATCGGCGCCTTCGCGGCGCCCGGCACCTATGTGCCCGGCATCGATGTGACGCTGACGGTCGGCAAGATCCGTGGCGTCGAAAGCCATGGCATGATGTGTTCCGAGCGCGAGCTGGAACTGTCCGACGAGCACAACGGCATCATCGACCTGCCCGAAGATGCGCCTGTCGGCACCAGCTTTGCGTCCTATGCGCATCTCGACGATCCGGTGATCGAGATCAATCTGACGCCGAACCGGCCCGATGCCACCAGCGTCCACGGCATCGCCAGGGACCTGGCGGCGAGCGGGCTCGGCACGCTGAAAAGCGCTGCGGTCGAAGCGATCCCCGGCAAGGGCGAGACGCCGGTCAAGGTGGTGATCGAGGCGCCGGAGCTTTGCCCGGGCTTCGCCTTGCGCCTCGTGCGCGGTGTCAAGAATGGCCCGTCACCGAAATGGCTGCAGCAAAGGCTGATCGCCATCGGTCTCAGGCCGATCAGCGCGCTGGTCGACATCACCAATTACGTCACCTTCGATCGCGGCCGGCCGCTGCATGTGTTCGATGCCAGGAAGGTCGCCGGCAACCTCGTCGTGCGCCGCGCGCGCGACGGCGAGAAGGTGATGGCGCTCGATGGCCGCGAATACACGCTGACATCAGAAATGTGCGTCATCGCTGACGACAACGGCGTCGAATCGATCGCCGGCGTGATGGGCGGCGAACATTCCGGCTGCGACGAGAGCACGACCGACGTGCTCATCGAATCGGCGCTCTGGGATCCGATCACCACCGCGCGCACCGGCCGCATGCTCGGCATCATCACCGATGCCCGCTATCGTTTCGAGCGCGGTGTCGACCCGGAATTCATGGTGCCCGGCGTGGAGCTGGCGACCAGGCTGGTGCTCGATTTCTGCGGCGGAGAGCCGGCCGAGACGGAGGTCGTCGGCTATGCCGGCCACAAGCCCAAGATCGTCTGCTTCCCGTTGTCGGAAGTGACGCGGTTGACCGGTATCGAAGTGCCCAAGGCGGAAAGCCTCGACATCCTGTCGCGCCTCGGCTTCAAGCCGCAGGGCTCGGGCGATGTCGTCGATGTGGCGGTACCGTCCTGGCGTCCCGATGTCGATGGCAAGGCGGACCTGGTCGAAGAGGTGATGCGCATCCACGGCGTCGACAACATCGCGCCGCAGCCGCTCGGCGCGCATGACGCGGTCAATTCGAAGATCCTGACCACGCTGCAGGTCCGCACCCGCACCGCCAAGCGGGCGCTTGCCGTGCGCGGCATGATGGAAGCCGTCACCTGGTCGTTCATCCCGGCCAAGCATGCCGAACTGTTCGGCGGCGGCCAGACGGCGCTGAAACTCGCCAACCCGATCGCCGCCGACATGTCCGACATGCGGCCGTCGCTGCTGCCGGGGCTGATCGCAGCCGCGCAGCGCAATGCCGACAAGGGTATTGGCGACGTGGCGCTGTTCGAGGTGTCGGGCACCTATGAGGGCGACGGCGCCGACCAGCAGCGGCGCGTGGCCGCCGGCGTGCGCCGCGGCACCGCCAAGCTCGACGGCTCAGGCCGCAACTGGGCCGGCAATTCAGGCCCGGTCGGCGTGTTCGACGCCAAGGCGGATGCGATCGCGGCACTGGAAGCCTGCGGCGCGCCGGTCGAGCGGCTGCAGATCGAGGCGGGCGGACCGTCATGGTACCATCCCGGCCGCTCCGGCACGATCAAGCTCGGGCCAAAGACCGTGCTCGGCACGTTCGGCGAGTTCCATCCCAAGACAATGGAAGGGCTCGACGTTTCCGGGCCGCTATGCGGCTTCGAAGTGTTCGTCGATGCCGTGCCGGAGCCAAAGGCCAAGCCAACGAAAACCAAGCCGAAGCTGGAACTCTCCGCCTTCCAGGCGGTGAAGCGCGACTTCGCCTTTGTCGTCGACAAGGCGATCGAGGCCGGTACTCTGGTGCGCGCAGCGCTTGCCGCCGACAAGAAGCTGATCACTGGCGTTTCGGTCTTCGACATCTTCGAAGGCGCGTCGCTCGGCGAGGGCAAGAAGTCCATTGCCATCGAAGTGGCGATCCAGCCGGTCGAGAAGACGCTGACCGACGAGGATTTCGAGGTGCTGGCCAAGCGCATCGTCGAGAATGTCGGCAAGCAGACGGGTGGCGTTCTGCGCGGGTAGAACTCTCTGTCTTGACGCAATTCCGGACGGAAAACCGTCTTGCACTTTTCCCGGAATTGCTCCGAAACTTGCGGGCAGATGGCGAATCGTCCTCCAAAGGGCGATGGACCATCTGCGCTATTCCGGGCTGCCGTTCGAAGCACAGCGAGAGGCGTTTCTCGACATCGTGTCGGGGGACCCGCTGGTCGGCGACGCGCTGGCGCGGGCTCGCGCGCTGGCTCTGCCGGACTGGCTGATCGTCTCCGGCGCGCTCTACAACAGCGTCTGGAACCATCTGACGGGCAAGTCGTCGGGTTACGGCATCAGGGATGTCGACCTGTTCTATTTCGACGACAGCGACCTGTCCTATGAGGCCGAGGACTTGGTCATCCGCCGGGCGGCGCGGCATTTCGAGGGGCTGGCGCTGCCGGTCGAAGTGCGCAACCAGGCGCGGGTGCATCTGTGGTATCCGCAGAAATTCGGCCAGCCCTGCCCGCGCTATACGAGCGCGAGCGAACCCATCAGCCATTTTGCCTCGAGGACGCATGCGGTCGGCGTGCGCTACGATGCCGGCGGGCAGCTTGAGCTGGTGGCGCCGTTCGGGCTCGACGATGTCTTTTCGTTCCGTATCACGCCGAACCGGGTGATGGACAATCAGCGGACGCATGAGGCGAAGGGGGCGCGGGCGAGGGAATGCTGGCCGGAGATTGGTGTGGTGGCTTGGTAGGAGTTGCCGGAATGTCGGCGCGAGGCGCCCCCCTCTGCCCTGCAGGACAGAGGGGGCGCTGTCCCGCCAGCATCTCAAAACAAGCTGATGCTGAAGGTCACCCATTCACCAGCGCCAACAACTCCTCCGTATAGCGCTTGCCCATCACCTTATCCGGCGACAGCGCGTCACCAATCGCCGCCACCTCAGCCGCACTCAGTTCGATGTTCGCCGCCGCCGTGTTCTGCTCGAGATGGCGGATCTTTCGCGCGCCGGGGATCGGGACGATGAAATCGCCTTGGTGCAGCACCCAGGCGAGCGCCAGCTGCGCCGGGGTGACGCCCTTTTCAGTCGCCATCCCTTCCAGCGTGGCGACAACCTTGGCGTTGGCTTCCATGGCCTCGGCCTGGAAGCGCGGCAAGATGCGGCGCCAGTCGCCATCGTCAAGCGTTTCGGGCTTGGCGATGGTACCGGTCAAAAGGCCACGGCCGAGCGGGCTGTAGGGGACGAAGCCGATGCCGAGTTCGCGGCAGACGGCGAACACCTCCTGTTCCGGGTCGCGGCTCCACAGCGAATATTCGCTCTGCACGGCCGCGATCGGATGAACGGCATGCGCCCGGCGGATGGTCGCGGCACTTGCCTCCGACAGGCCGAGCGCGCGCACCTTGCCCTCGCGCACCAGCTCGGCCATGGCGCCGACCGTGTCCTCGATCGGCACGTTGGGGTCGACACGGTGCTGGTAGTAGAGGTCGATGACATCGGTGCCGAGCCGCTTTAGCGAGGCCTCGGCGACCGCCTTGACGTGCTCGGGACGGCTGTCGACGCCGGCCATGCGGTCGGTGCCGGTGCCTTCCTCCAGGATCTTGAAGCCGAATTTGGTGGCGATGGTCACCTTCTCGCGCACCGACTTCAGCGCCTTGCCGAGCAGGATCTCATTCTCGTAGGGGCCATAGACTTCGGCAGTGTCGAAGAAGTTGACGCCGATCTCGACGGCGCGCCGCAAGGTGGCGATCGCCTCGGCCTCCGGCTGACCGCCATAACCAAAACTCATGCCCATGCAGCCGAGACCGACGGGGAAGACTTCGAGTTCAGTTCCTAATTTGCGGGTTTGCATCACGAGATCTCCTTGTTGTGATGCCGCCGATGTAGCGTCTTGCGCCATGCTCGATAATCGGTTCATCTATGCACGGGTCGTTCTAAGAAATAGATCAATGAACCGAGCGCATCTTTCACAGCTGGCGGTGCTGGCAACCGTCGCCCAATGCGGCAGTTTTCGCGGCGCGGCCAGGGAATTGGCTATCGCGCCGTCGGCGGTCAGCCATGCGGTGTCCAGCCTGGAAGCGCGACTTGGCGTGCGGCTGCTGGCGCGCAGCACGCGCAGCGTGGCGCCGACCGAAGAGGGGGCGCAATTGCTGGAGCGTTTGCGCCCGGCCCTTTCCGAGATCGACCTGGCGCTGGAGACGGCGGTCGAGGCGCGCGACCGGCCGGCCGGGAATCTGAGGCTCAGCGTGCCGCGCACGGCAGCGCATCTGGTGCTGACGCCCAAGCTGGGCGCCTTTGCATCGGCCTATCCCGACATCGTGCTGGAGATCGTCATCGAGGATCGCTTCACCGATGTTGTCGAAGGTGGCTTCGACGCCGGTGTGCGGCTCGGCGAGAGCCTGCAGCGCGACATGATCGCGGTGCGCATCGGGCCGCACATGCGCGGCGCGGTGGTCGGCGCGCCATCCTATTTCGCGGCCATGCCGAGACCGCATCACCCGCACGACCTTGCCGACCATCGCTGCATCCGCTTCCGCTTCTCCAGCGGCATCCTCTACCGCTGGGAATTCGAAAAGGGCGGCGAGGGAATCGAGATTGCCGCGCAAGGGCCGCTGATCCTCGACGAGGACCATCTGATCGCGCAAGCCGCAGTCGACGGCGCCGGCCTCGCCTTCGTCTTCGAGGACTATGTTCGCGCCCCGCTCGCCGATGGCAGGCTGATCCGCGTACTGGACGACTGGTGTCCACCTTTCGACGGGTTCTTCGTCTATTATCCCAGCCGCCGGCAGATGCGCCCGGCGCTGCGGGCTTTCGTTGATTTCTTCAAGGTGAGTGGGTAGAACGACGGTGCAGAGCAATCGCTGCAATCGGGTGCATTCCTTATCAAGGCTAGTGCTGCCCCTCACCTGCCCGTCGGCATCCTCTCTCCGTAAACGGGGCGAGGGACGCTCTCATCGATGATTTCGCCAATCACCAAGGTTGGGGAAAGAGCACTGCGGGCGCCACTGCCCCCTTTCGCCCCGTTTACAGGGAGAAATGCCCGGCGGGCAATGAGGGGCAGCGCTGCCGTCGGGAAGAAAGCGTAGTTCGACGGCGTTCGCCTTCCATGCAAACCTCCATCACCAACACGCCAACCCGCTACGGCTGGGCGACGATCCTTCTTCACTGGCTGATCGGGATCATCTTCATCGGCCAGTTCGTGCTCGGTTTCATCATGGTGCGGCTGACCAGCCAACGCACCGCCTTCGAGCTGATCCAGTTGCACAAGTCCCTCGGCTTTCTGCTGCTTGGCCTCATCATACTGCGCATCGCCTGGCGGCTCGGCAACGCGGCGCCACCCTTGCCGCCATCGGTTGGCGCGCTGGAGCGGCGTACGGCCCCGCTCGCGCATCTGGCGCTCTATGCCTTCCAGCTCGCCTTGCCCTTGTCAGGCTGGGCGCTGGTTTCGGTGTCGACACTGGAAATTCCTACCATGCCGTTCAACCTGTTCGTAATGCCCAACCTGCCTTTGGCGGAATCCGATAGCGCGGAAAGCTTCTGGGCGGCGGCGCACTGGTATCTCGCCTATGCCGGCATCGCGCTTGTCGCGCTGCATGCCGCCGCCGCCTTGCGCCACCACTTCCTGCTGCGCGACAGCGTGCTCACGCGCATGATCACGCCTTCGTCAGGCAGGGAATAGAGCGGGCGGTTCGCTCGTTTGTGGGGTGAGGACGCTAAACGCGTTGCCTCCAGGAAAGGATCGATCCCATGCATGCGCGCATCCTTGGATTCGCGGCTCTTGCCGCATGCCTGGCCGTGCCCGCCACTGCTGCGGTGGCGCTGAGTGACGCCGCCGGCAGCTACACGATCAGCCCGGCAGGCTCCAGCATCCGTTTCACCATAGGCAAGGCCGGCGGCGGCGGCTTCGATGGCGCCTTCGCCCGCTTCAAAGGCACGATCCGCATCGACAACGGAGATATCGGCCATTCGAAAGTCGATCTGACCATCTATCCGGAAAGCGTCGGTACCGGCCAGAGCCGTATCGATGCCTTCCTGCGCTCCGACGCGGTGTTCGACGCGGCCAACAGCCCGGAGATCCAGTTCCGCTCGACCAGCGTGACCCGTACCGGTGATACATCAGCCCTGGTCACCGGCAGGCTGACGGCACGCGGCAAGACGTTTCCGGAAAAATTCACTGCCGAACTCGCTGGGTTGAAGGCTGGCACGATAAAATTCCATGTCACCGGCAAGGTGCTGAGGTCACGCTACGGTATGGATGTCGGTACGCCGCTCTATTCCAACATCGTCGATTTCAACATGACGCTGACGGGGAAGCGGAGCTGAGTCTCCACTTCGCGCATCCCTGGAGGTTCGTCATCCAGGGCGAAGCAGGGGCGAAGCTCCGTCGCGGAGACTCTGGAATCCATGCCGTGGCGAGCAAGCGTTGCAACGCTCCAGAATTCTGCACCATTGCATCCTTCGGCCGAGGTCACGGCATGGATCCTCGGGTCAAGTCCGAGGATGACGAAGGCGCTTTGTGATCCGCGTCCGCGATTGGCTTTTCTCCGAAATTGGGGCACACCTCCATCGATATAGTCGAGATGGAGAAGCGTCATGTTCCGATGGGGTGTGTTGTCGACGGCCAAGATCGGCCGCGAGCAGTTGTTGCCGGCAATCGTCGAGGCGGAGAACGGCGTGCTTTCGGCGATTGCCAGCCGCGACCTGTCGAAGGCCAAGGCCCTGGCCGAGCGTTTCGGCGCCCGCCATGCCTTCGGCTCCTATGAGGAACTGCTCGCCTCCAAGGATGTTGACGGCGTCTACATTCCGCTGCCGACATCGCAGCATGTCGAATGGACGGCCAAGGCGATCGAGGCGGGAAAACATGTGCTGGTCGAAAAGCCGCTGGCGCTCGACGCCAAGGACATCCTCCCACTGATCAAGCTGCGCGACCAAAAGAAGGTGCTGGTCTGCGAGGCCTTCATGGTCATCTATCACCCGCAATGGATCAAGGTGCGCGACCTTATCGCCAGCGGCGCCATCGGCCGGCTGCGCCATGTGCAGGGCGCGTTCTCCTACTACAATGTCGACCCCCACAACATGCGCAACCAGCTTGATCTCGGCGGCGGCGCGCTGCCCGATATCGGCGTTTACCCGACAGTGTCGACGCGGTTTTCGACCGGCAAGGAGCCTAGCCGTGTCCAGGCGACGATCGAGCGCGACAAGACATTCGGCACCGACATCTATTCCTCGATCCGCGCAGATTTCGGCGATTTCGAGCTGTCCTTCTATTTGTCGACGCAGATGGCGGCGCGCCAGGTAATGGTGTTCCACGGCGAGAAGGGTTTCATCGAGGTCTTTTCCCCGTTCAATGCCGGGCTCTATGACCATCACCGCGTCGAATTGCACAACCAGAACCACACCGAAGCGCAAGTGTTCCGCTTCCCCGGCACGCAGCAGTACCGGCTGGAGGTCGAAACATTCGCGCGGGCGGCGCAGGGCGGCAAGGAACGTGTTTTCACGCTGGAGGAGTCCGTGCTCAACCAGAAGGTCATCGATGCCATCTTCCGCGCCGGCGGCAAGGACGGCTGGGAGGCCGTCTAGCTCTTGCTTGACGCAATTCCGGACGGAAAACCCCTTGCGCCTAGAATTGCGTTGACCGGCTAATTCCTGGAGGAGAGATGGCTGACGACGCGGACGTGATCATTGTCGGCGCCGGCCTTGCCGGGCTGGTTGCCGCCGCCGAGCTTGCCGAGGCCGGCAAGAAGATCATCATCGTCGACCAGGAGCCGGAGCAGTCGCTCGGCGGCCAGGCGTTCTGGTCGTTCGGTGGCCTTTTCCTCGTCGATTCACCCGAGCAACGGCGCATGCGCATCCGCGATTCGCATGATCTGGCGCTCGAGGACTGGATGGGCACCGCCGCCTTCGACCGGCCGGAGGATGTCTGGCCGCGCAAATGGGCGGAGGCCTATGTCGGTTTCGCCGCCGGCGAGAAACGTTCCTGGCTGATCGAGCGCGGCCTGAAGTTCTTTCCTGTCGTCGGCTGGGCCGAGCGCGGCGGCGGCAACGCGATCGGCCACGGCAATTCGGTGCCGCGCTTCCACATCACCTGGGGCACCGGTCCCGGCGTGCTCGAACCTTTTGTACTGCGCGTGCGCGAGGCGCAAAAGCGTGGATTGGTCAGCTTCAGGTTCCGCCACCGCGTCAATGAACTTACACGGACGGGCGGCGTCGTGACCGGTGTGCGCGGCGACATCCTTGAGCCGAGCACGGTCGAACGCGGCCACAAGAGCTCGCGCCAGGTATCAGGCGAATTCGAGCTGCATGCGCAAGCGGTGATCGTCGCCTCCGGCGGCATCGGCGGCAACCATCAGCTGGTGCGCGAAAACTGGCCCAAGCGGTTGGGTGCCGCGCCGAAGCGCATGATCGCTGGCGTGCCCGACCATGTCGACGGCCGCATGCTGGCGATCACCGAAGCTGCCGGCGGTTCGATCATCAACCGCGACCGTATGTGGCACTATGTCGAAGGCATCAGGAACTGGGCGCCGATCTGGACCGAGCATGCGATCCGCATCCTGCCCGGTCCGTCCTCGCTATGGCTCGATGCCAGGGGAAAACGCCTGCCGGTGCCGCTCTATCCCGGTTTCGACACGCTGGGCACGCTCAGCCATATCATGAGCACCGGCTTCGACTATTCCTGGTTCATCCTGACCAGGAAAATCATCCAGAAGGAGTTCGCGCTGTCGGGCTCCGAGCAGAACCCGGACCTGACCGGCAAGAGCTGGCGCCAGGTGCTCGGCCGCGCGACATCGGGAATACCGGGTCCGGTGAAAGCCTTCATGGAGAAGGGCGAAGACTTCATCGTCGAAGCCGACCTTTCGAAACTGGTCGCGCGCATGAACGCGCTGGCCGGCGGCGAGCCGCTGCTCCAGCTTGCCCAGGTCGAGCGCGAGATCCGCGCCCGCGACCGGCAACTCGACAATTCGTTCTCCAAGGACATGCAGATTACCGCATTGCGCGGCGCCCGCGCCTATCTCGGCGACAAGCTCATCCGCACGGCCAAGCCGCACAAGATGCTCGACCCGGCGAACGGCCCGCTGATCGCGGTGCGGCTCAACATCCTGACCCGCAAGACGCTGGGCGGCCTGCAGACCGATCTTGACAGCCGCGTGCTGGGCGCCGATGGCCAACCGGTCGCCGGTCTCTATGCCGTTGGCGAGGCCGCCGGCTTCGGCGGCGGCGGCGTGCATGGCTATGCCGCGCTTGAAGGCACATTCCTCGGCGGCTGCATCTTCTCCGGCCGCAGCGCCGGCCGGGCGGCGGCCGCCTCGCTGGCGTGAACGGCGCCAACGTGGCCTTTTTTTCCAGCTTGGGCTTCTTATACGCCCGAGTGATAAACATATGACTTTTTTATATTTTTCAGATTTCGTCCGCCTCGAATACAAATGCCGATGCTTTTATCTTTCCGAGTGCAGCCGGTGCTGAGCCGCTGCAGGCGGCCGTCACCTTGTGGCGGCGGTACCAGAAAGAAGGAAGTCTTCGATGTTCCTCTCAGACGGGCTCTATCTGCCCACTCATCGTCCGCTGCCGGCGTCGCAGGTCGAACAGATCAGGCGTGTGGCGAACACCAATCGCCGGCCGGTCAGCCTGATCGCGCCGTTCACACCGACATGGTGGCTCCTGGTCGTCGGCGCCTTGCTGGCCGCCGCCGCGATCGCTGCCCAGCTTTCCTGAAAGGCAGGAGATGACCATGCAAAGCTCCCCTATTCCCCCCGACGGAAACGCCCTTCACCGCTTCATCGTCGGGCGCGATGGCGAAGGCCACTGGATCGCGCGTGACGAAGAAGGCCAGACCGGCGGCGTTTTTGCCGACAAGAATTCCGCTGTCCGTTTCGCCACCATGGAAAGCGGCCATCGGGCCGGCGCGATACGCTTCGCACCGGCGAGTGTGCGGCTTTCCCTGTTCAACTGAGCCGCGCCTTGTTCCGAACTGATCGGAACGATCTGGCCATGGACAATTCCAACACCATTGCTGGCGCCAACAGCGCCGACCTCGCCGGATTGCTCGATCGCCTGCCGCATGTCGGCAGGCTGCTCGAACACCAGCTTTGGGAGGCGGCACGCGCCCTGTCGCTCGACAGATCATCCCGCCAAGGGCGGCGATTTGCCGGCCTGATGGACGCTGGCGCCACGCTCGACGCCGTCCTCCTGCTGATCGCCGTGTCGAAGCCGGAACGTTCGGTATCGGCCATCGGCAAGATCGGCGAGCGTTGGTTTTGCTCCATTCAGATCACGTCCGCGGGAACAACGGCCGGGGCGGACCAAATCGATCTGGCTGCCGCGCTGCTGTCGGCCCTGCTGTCCTCGCATCTCGAAAAGACGGTGCCTTCAGAAACTCATCCAGGAGACTTTGACTGCCATGACACCAGAACAAGCCCGAATGCGCCTGACCGGAGCGATGACCGCGCCGGTAACGCCGTTCACCCGCGGCGAGGTCGACCTGAAGCAGCTGACCGCGCTGTTGCGCTGGCAGATCGAACAAGGGATCAATGGGCTGGTCCCATGCGGCACCACAGGTGAGGCCCCCACCCTGTCGTGGGAGGAGCGCCTCGACATCATTGCGCTGTGCGTGAAGATCGCCGCCGGCAGAGTGCCTGTTATCGCCGGAACCGGCACGAACAGCACCGAGACGACAATCGCCTTTTCGACAGCCGCCGAGGCCTTTGGCGCCGATGCCGCTCTCATCGTGACGCCCTACTACAACAGGCCGAGCCAGGAAGGGATCTTTCGCCATTTCGAGGCGGTCGCTGCCAAGGTCAGGATACCGATCATCATCTACAATGTGCCGGCGCGAACCGGCGTAGACCTGTCCGAGGAGACGCTCGGACGCTTGGCGCAGATCCCAACCATCATCGGCATCAAGGACGCAACCGGGGATGTGAGCCGGCTATCCATGCTTCCGGCTGTGCTCAGGCGCCGCTTCATCTGCCTCTCCGGCCACGACGCGACGTCGTTCGGCTTCAACACGATGGGCGGCCGTGGAACGATCTCGGTGATCTCCAATATCGCGCCGCGACTGTGCGTCGAGATGCATGATGCGTGCAGGCAGGGTGACCATCACACCGCGCGCGCCATCCATCATCGCCTGCGGCCGCTGATCGCGGCATTGGAGCTTGAGAGCAATCCGGTGCCGGTCAAATACGCAATGAGCCTGGCGCTGGGCATGAGCGCCGATGTGCGTTTGCCGCTGACTCCGGTTCGTCCTGAAACCGAGACCGCGATACGCGAGGCCATGCTGGGCCTGAACGGGAGCATCGCCGGCGCCGTGCAATCAAGACCGGTGCCGGCCTCGCCCGTGCCGTGGCGGCCTTGACGAAGGCGCCTTGCTGTCAACGGCATAGACCAGCCCCGGCTGGACGATCCATTCCCCGGTGCGGAGCGCTTCGACATCGAAGCGCCCGCTGCGGTCGCGAGGTGCAACGCCGACAAAACGGTATTGCAGTCCACTCGCATCGACGACGATATCGGCGATCGGATGATCTGCGAGCCGCCCGATGATCTTCCCCTTTTCCCTGAGATTTGCCAGGACGAAATACTCCGTCGGCACCCTTTGGCTGGCCCCGGAGGTCAGCCAGGCTGAATGTGATTTCATGGTCGTCTGAAGCCAGTTTGTTGATCGGGCCTCAGTCAGGCAGCGGCCCGGAACTACATAATCGCTGGCCGCATAGGAATTCGAGAGGAGGTTTTGGCCTGAATTATATACGCCGCATATGTCCTGGCAGTCCGTGAGGTCAGGCGCCCCGTCCGAGCGCAGCGATCGCGTCGACGATCCGCGTGAAACTTTCGCGAGCGCGACCGACCGTGTGCCGGGCCCTGAGGTAGCCATGCACCAGACCCGGCTCCTCGAACCAGGTGGCCCGCCCGCCCGCCGCGATGATCCGGTCGCGATAGGTCTCGCCGTCGGAAGACAGCGGATCGCACTCGGCGGTGATCAGTACCGTCGGCGGCAGGTTGGCGAAATCGGTGTCCGCCAGCGGCGAGAGTGTTACGTCGCCGGCCAGGTCCGCGCCACCGGTGCGGATATGTTTGTAGAATTCGAGATCGCGCATGGTCAGCATCGGCGCTTCGGCATGCGTGACATAGGAACCTTTCGAGCGATCGCCGCCAAGGCCGGGATAGATCAGCACCTGGCCCACCGGCCGTTTCGCGCGGCCGCGCGTGGCGTGCGCAACGGCGGCGCAAAGATTGCCGCCGGCACTGTCGCCGCAGAGCAGGATGGGGCGGTCGCGGGTGGACGCAACCCATGCGAAGGCGCTCATCGCGTCGTCGAAGGCGGCGGGGTGCAGATGCTCCGGCGCCAGCCGGTAATCGACCGAGACAACCTCATGGCCGGTGCGGGCGCAAAGCTCGGCGCAGACATCGTCATGGCTGTCCAGCCCGCCAAGAATGAAGCCGCCGCCATGGATGTAGAGCACTGTCGCCGTCGGTTGCGGAGCGCTTCGGTAGATGCGGATCCGGATTTCGTGCGTGGTCGTTGCAATGGTTGAGGTTTCGACCGCCACGCCCTCGGGATAGCCGGCAAAGAATTCGCGGCACATGCGGTCATAGATCTCGCGCTGCTGCGCGATTGTGTAGTCGATCGTATCGGGCGGATAGTAGGAATTGGTCCGCTCGATGAAGGCCGAGGTCTCGGCGTCAATGAGTTTCGTGTAGTCGGTCATGGAACTCCTTCCCCCCCTTGATGGAGGAGGTCACCGCGGTGGGGGTGACGGCGCTTCACCCACCCCGGACCTTCGATCCGACCCTCCCATAACGGGGGTAAGGTGGCTCACTTCCCCTTCCACACCGGATCACGCTTTTCGGCGAAGGCGCGGAAACCTTCCATATTGTCTTCGGAGCCGTAGAGCGCATCAACCGTCGCCAACTGGCGGCGCGTCACCTTGTTCATGGCGTCCTGGAAGGTCAGCGCTTCGGCCACGCGTGCCGTCTCCTTGATCGCCGCAAACACCAGCGGCGGACCGCTGGCCAGCAGGCGGGCGATCTCCCAGACGCGATCCTCGAGCTTTTCCCTGGGTAGCACCTCGTTGACCAGACCCCAGCGGTGCGCCTCGGCGACATCCATCCAGCGTCCGGTAAGCAGGAGATCCATGGCGACATGGTAGGGGATGCGCTTGGGCAGCTTGATCGTCGCCGCATCGGCCAGCGTGCCGGCGCGAATCTCCGGCAGCGCGAAGGAAGAGTGATCGGAGGCGTAGATGAGGTCGCAGGACAGCGCCAGTTCGAAGCCACCGCCGACCGCCATGCCGTTGACGCAAGCGATGACCGGCTTGTTCAAGTCGCGCAATTCCTGCAGCCCGGCAAAGCCGCCGACACCGTAGTCGCCGTCGACCGCGTCGCCGCCGGCGGCCGCCTTCAGGTCCCAGCCGGCGCAGAAGAACTTGTCGCCCGCGGTCTTGACAATGGCGACGCGCAGTTCCGGATCGTCGCGGAACGCCTTGAAGGTTTCGCCCATCAACCGCGACGTCTTCAGGTCGATGGCGTTGGCCTTGGGCCGGTCGAGCGTGACCTCGAAGATCGAGCCTTCGCGGCGGGTCGAAATGACGTCAGACATTCTTGTTTTCTCCCAGCACCAGCAGCGCGTCGGCGATCCAGGCGCCCTTGCCCTCGACGCAGACGATCAGCGGGTTGATATCGAGTTCCTCGATCTCGCCGGCATTCTTCTGCACGAAGGAAGCGATGCCCGCGATGGCGTCGATGGCGGCCGCGACGTCGGCCTTCGGCCGGCCGCGATAGCCTTCGAGCAGCGGGAACAGCTTCAGGCCGCGCAGTGCCGCCTCGATGTCGTCGCGGGTCGCCGGGAGCATCAAGGTGACGCTGTCACGCAGCAATTCGACCAGGACGCCGCCGGTGCCGAGCGTCATGACCGCGCCAAACATCGGATCGCGGGTGAAGCCGACGATCAGTTCCGCGACGCCGTCGCGCACCATGCGTTCGACATAGAGGCCGGTGCCGAGCGGCAGCAGATCATGTGCCGCCGTGCTGACGGATTCCGCGTCCTTGAGGTTGAGCCTGACGGCGCCGACCTCGGATTTATGGGTGACGCCCAGCGCCTTCAGGGCGACGGGAAAGCCGAGCGCCATCGAGGAGATCACCGCTTCGACCGCATTGCCGGCACGCTCGCCCTTCGGCACGGGAAGCCCGGCCTTGATCAGCCGCGCCTTGGCTTCGGCCTCGTCAGGCGTGACATGCTCGCCGCCGGCGGCACCGGCGGCGGAGGTGTCGACCGGCTGCGCCTGCGGTTCAGCCCATGCCCAGCCGATGAAGGCCGCCGCGCCGGCGGCATCCATCGCCTCGGAAATGCCGAACAACGGCACCATGCCGCGCGCCATCAGTTCGGCGGTGTATTCCTCGGGCAGGTTCTCCGGTAGCGAGGAGACGATGGCGCCATGCGCCTTGTTGGTCTTCAGCGCCGATTCGAAGGCGCGCAGCGTCGCCCACCAGTCAGTGACCGAGCAGCGGTCCGGGCGCGGAAAGTCGAGCACCAGCATGTTGAGGTCGAAACCGCCCGACACCATGGCGGTGAAGGTGGCGGTCATCGCCGGCTCGTTGTTCCAGATGAAGGTGTGATAATCCAACGGGTTGGCGACCGCGACCAGCGGCCCGAGCGTCGATTTGACATGAGCGCGGTGCTGTTCCGTCAGGACCGGGAAGTTGACCCAGCGCCCTTCGGCGCTGTCGGCCATGACGGAAGCCTCGCCGCCCGAGCAGCTCATCGACGAGAGTTTGTACCCCGGCAGCGGGCCGGTGATGTGCAGCAGCTTCAGCGCCTCGATGAAGGCCGGGATGGAATCGACGCGGGCAATGCCAAGCCGCCTCAGAAAGGCGCCCGAGGCCGCGTCCGAGCCGGCGAGCGAGGCGGTGTGCGAGACAGTTGCTTGCCGTGCCTGCTCGGAACGCCCGACCTTCATGGCAATGATCGGCTTCTTCAGTTCGCGCGCGCGTGCCGCCAGCCGTTCGAAGCCGGCTACGGAGTCAAAAGCCTCGATGTGCAGGCCGAGCGAGGTCACCCGTTCATCCTCGATCAGGCCGAGCGCCATCTCGGACAGGCCGGTCTGCGCCTGGTTGCCGGCGGTCATCAGGAAGGCGATCGGCAGGCCACGCTTCTGCATCGTCATGTTGATGGCGATGTTGGAGGACTGGGTGATGATGGCGACGCCCTTGCCGCCTTCCTCCAGCCTGATGCCGCCATGCTGGTCGGGCCACAAAAGCGCGCCGTCCGCATAGTTGATCAGGCCATAGCAGTTCGGGCCGATGATCGGCATCTGGCCGGCGGCCGCGACCAGCTCGGCCTGCAACCGTTCGCCATCGTCGTCATAGGCCTCGGTTTCGAGGAAACCGGCGGCAAAGCAGACGGCGCCACCGGCGCCGCGCTCGGCCAGCGCCTTGACGACCTCGATGGTCAGATGGCGGTTGACGCCGACAAAGGCGGCATCCGGCGCGCCTGGAAGATCGGCAACCGAGCGATAGGCCTTGCGGCCGGCAACCTCGTCCTTGGTCGGATGCACCGGCCAGATTTCGCCGGCAAAGCCCATCTTGATCGATTGCGCGACGACGGCGGCGGCCTGCACGCCGCCGAAGACGGCGATGGATTTCGGGCGCAGGAGACGTTCGAGTTTATGCATGGTCATCTTTTCGTTTGAGCGCGATCCCAGGACAGACGATCTCGTTTGCCCGACAAAACCGAATCCCGGCTTGGGCGATCATGCTCTAAGCTCCGAACGGACGCAGCAGCGCCCGCGAAATAATATGTCGCTGAATCTCCGACGTGCCTTCCCAGATGCGCTCGACGCGGGCGTCGCGCCAGATGCGTTCCAGCGGCAGGTCGTCCATCAGCCCCATGCCGCCATGGATCTGGATCGCTTCGTCGGCGACGTAGGCCAGCATTTCGGTGGCCTTCAGCTTGGCCATGGCCATGTCCTGGTCGGTGACCGTGCCCTGATCGTATTTCCAGCCGGCTTCGAACACCATCAGGTCGGCGGCTTTCAGTTCCGTGGCCATGTCGGCAAGCTTGAACGACACACCCTGGAACTTGCCGATCTGCTGGCCGAACTGCTGGCGCTGCGCGGAATACTCGATGGCGTGGCCGAGCGCCCGCTCGGCCCGGCCGAGACAGGTGGCGCCAACCTGAAGGCGGGTGGCACCCAGCCAGGAATTGGCGACCTCGAAACCCTTGTGCACTTCGCCGAGCACCTGGCTCGCCGGCAGGCGGCAATCGTCGAATTCAAGGATGGCGTTGGTGTAGCCGCGATGCGAGACATTGCGGTAGCCGTCGCGGACCGTGAACCCCTTGGTGCCCTTGTCGACAAAGAAGGCGGTGATCTTCTTGCGTTTTCCGCGCGCGGTTTCTTCCTCTCCCGAGGCCATGAAGCAAATCGCGAAATCCGCGAGATCGGCGTGGGAGATAAAGTGCTTGGTGCCGTTCAGCACCCAGTCGTCGCCATCCTGCACCGCGGTCGCCTTCATGCCGCGCAGGTCCGAGCCGGCGCCCGGCTCGGTCATCGCCAGGCAATCCCACTTCTCGCCGCGAATGCACGGGAACAGGTATTTTTCGCGCTGCTCCGGCGTGCCGGCCAACAGGATGTTGGAGGGACGCGCGACACAGGTCCAATGCAGCGCGTAATTGGCGCGGCCGAGTTCCTTTTCGTAGAGCAGCCAGGTCACCGTATCGAGGCCGGCACCGCCAACGTCCGCCGGCATGTTGGCGGCATAGAGACCGGCTTCGATCGCCTTGGCCTTGAGCTCCTCGATCAGGTCGCGGCGCAGCACGCCTGTGCGCTCGACCTCGCGCTCATGCGGGTAAAGCTCGTTCTCGACGAAGGCGCGCGTCGTCTCGACAATGAGCTTCTGTTCCTCCGACAGCCCGAAATCCATGGTCTCAGCCTTTCTTCTTTTTCTTCGGCTTTTCCGCCTTCTTCACCGGCTTGGAGGCCTTGGCCTTTTCGGCAGCCTTTGAGGCCGCCGGCTTCTTCGCCGCCAGCTTGGCCAACTGCCTGGTATAGTCCTTGTGCAAGGCGCCCGCGCCCCAGCCTTTGCCCTTGTTCTGCTTCGACAGCGCATCCATGATCGCGACCAGATTGTCGTCGCGGATCTTTTCCAGTTCGCGGATCGACAGGCCGTGCGCCTGGTCGTCCGACTGCGTGGCGATCAGGTCGACCAGTTCGTCGTTGAATTCAGGCACGTCCATCAGCTTGGTCCACGGCCATTTCAGGCATGGGCCGAACTGGGCCATGAAGTGGCGCATGCCGGCCTCGCCGCCGGCGACGCGGTAGACCTGGAACATGCCCATCTGCGCCCAGCGCAGGCCGAAGCCGTAGCGCATGATGTCGTCGAGTTCCTCGACCGTGCAGATGCCGTCCTTGATCAGCCAAAGCGCCTCGCGCCAGGCCGCTTCGAGCAGACGATCGCCGACGAAGGCCTCGATCTCCTTGCGGATGACGACCGGCTTCATGCCGATCGAGGCATAGATCTCCTTGGCGACCTCGATGGCCTCGGGGAAGGTCTGATCGCCGCCGACGATTTCGACCAGTGGCAGGAGGTAGACCGGGTTGAACGGATGGCCGACGACCAGCCGCTCCGGGTGCTTCTTCATCGCCACCTGCATATCGGTCGGTTTGATGCCGGAGGTTGACGAGCCGACAATGGCGTTTGCCGGCGCATGGGCGTCGATCTCGGCCAGCACCTTGTGCTTGAGGTCGAGCCGTTCCGGCACGCTTTCCTGGATGAAGTCGGCGTCGGCAACGGCCTCCGCGATCGTCTTGGCGAAGGTCAGCTTGCCTTCCTTCGGCAGGCCGCCGGGCACCATCTGTTTGTAGGCGCGGCGCGCGCCCTTCATCACTTCCGAGACCTTGCGCGAGGCTTCCGGGTCCGGATCGAAGATCGACACGTCGATGCCGTTCAAGAGCAGCCGCGCCACCCAGCCGGCGCCGATGACACCGCCGCCAATGGCGGCCGCCTTGTTGATGATGCTCATGCGGAAGCTCCGGTTCTTGTCCTGGCTGTTTCGGGATCGATGAGAGGCACGCGCTCGCCGGCGCGGATCACCGCGGGGTCGTAGGCCTTGCGGGCGAAGACCTCGAGCACGAAGGGCCGGAAGAAGTCGATCGGCAGCGTCTCGTAATCGGGGTCAAAGCTCGACTGGTCCCAGCGTTCGCAAAACTGGTCGCAGTCGTCGAAATAGGCATGGCCGGCAAAGCGGTCGCGCGCATGGCGATTGCCGCCGAGATGGTGGGCGTAATAGAGCCGCTGGAAGTCACCGTGCTTTTCCACCACCCAGGTGCATTGCTCGCGCACGAAGGGTTTCAGGATCGAAGCGGCGTATTCGTCGTGATTGTAGGGCGCGTAGATGTCGCCGATGTCGTGCAGCAGCGCGCAGGCGATCCAGTCGGTGTCGGCGCCGTCGCGCCAGGCGCGCGTCGCCGCCTGCAGCGAATGGCCGAGCCGGGTGATCTTGTAGCCCGACAGGCCTTCGTCGAGTTGCACCAAAGCGTCGAGCAGACGATCGCCGGTCTTGGCGGCGTAGTCGATTTCATGGGCGGTCAGGAACTCGTAATCGTCCCTGTCACCATCCTTCATCGCGGTGAATTTGACGGTTGTCATTCTCGATGCCCTCCAAACTATGCCGCGATCGGCGCCCGCTTGGTCAGGTTGAGCTTCTTGCGCACTTCCTCTGGCCCCAGGATCCGAGCGCCGAGATTGGTGACGATGCTGGCGGCGCGCTCGACCAGCTGCGCATTGGTCGCCAGCACGCCCTTGTCCAGCCAGAGGTTGTCTTCCAGCCCGACGCGGACATTGCCGCCGGCGAGCACCGCGGCCGCGGCATAGGCCATCTGGTTGCGGCCGATGGAAAAAGCCGACCAGTTCCAGGTCGACGGCACGTTGTTGACCATGGCCATGAAGGTGTTGAGATCGTCAGGCGCGCCCCACGGCACGCCCATGCAGAGCTGCACCAGCGCGTCGGGGTTGAGCACCTTT
The DNA here is from genome assembly GCF_013170705.1 of Mesorhizobium loti. Taxonomy (NCBI): domain Bacteria; kingdom Pseudomonadati; phylum Pseudomonadota; class Alphaproteobacteria; order Hyphomicrobiales; family Phyllobacteriaceae; genus Mesorhizobium; species Mesorhizobium loti. The sequence goes on from NZ_CP033334.1 coordinate 506,426, forward strand.
TCCTCGACCAGCTGCTTGGCGAACCATAGATGGCCGGTGTCGAAGGCCTCGATCTCGGGCTTGACGCCGAGCGCCGTCATCATGCCGCCCATGGCACGCAGCATGCCGGGCGTGTTGGTCATGACATAGTCGGCTTCGGCGAAATTCATGGTGCCGCAGTCGAGCGTGCAGATTTCCGGCAGGCACTGGCGCACATGTTCCATGCGGTTGGTGGCGCCGCCCATGTCGGTGCCCTTCTCGTTAAGCGGCAGCGGCGCTTCCGGCGAGCCGAACACCATGTCGCCGCCCATGCCGGCGGTGAGGTTCAGGATGACGTCGACATCCGCCGCGCGGATGCGCTCGGTCACCTCGCGGTAGAGATGCACGTCGCGGCGCGGCTTGCCGGTCTCTGGGTCGCGGACATGGCAATGGACGATCGCGGCACCGGCCTTGGCCGCGTCAATGGCCGAATCGGCGATCTGCTTGGGCGAACGCGGCACATGCGGGCTACGATCCTGCGAGCCGCCGGATCCGGTCACGGCACAGGTAATGAAGACCTCACGGTTCATCGCAAGCGGCATGGAATTCTCCTCCCAATCGAAACAGCCATGCATGTCGCCCAAAAGTGGGAACCGGTTTTGGGGCAACGACATGCACAGGAACCCGCATAACATTGCGCGACTTGCAGGGGACTGCTTTGCGCTTTACGAAGGCTGCGTGACAAAAAACGAAAAACCGACAATCTTTCGCGCCGAACAGTCGCCGCTCAAGGTGACGCTGCTGGTGTTTTCCGGCGCATCCATCATGTGCGTGGCGTGCACCGTCGACCCGCTGCGTGCCGCCAACCGTATTGCCGGCGAAACCCTGTTCGACTTCAAACTGGTTTCGGTGACCGGGGAAGCGCCGGTCACCACATGCGGCCTGCCCGTGGCGGTCAGCGGCCGGTTCGATGCGACGGAGCCAACCGATGTCCTGGTCGTGGTCGCGGGCTTCGGCACACAGAACTATGCCACGTCGGCCTTGCTCGCCGGCCTGCGCCGCGCGGCGCGGGCGGCTCGCGCCTGCGGCGGCGTCGAGGCGGGCACATGGCTGGTGGCGCGCGCCGGCCTGCTGGAGGGGCGCAGCGCCACGACGCATTGGGAGGACATGGAGGATTTTTCGTCGGCCTTTCCCGGGGTCGACGTGCGCCCCGACCGGTACATCATCGATGGGCCGGTATTCACCACCGGCGGCGCCTCGCCGACGCTGGACCTGATGCTGCACCTGATCCGCACCCGGCTCGGCATGGCCGTGGCGCTCGATGTGGCAAGCGCGTTCATCTACGACCAGGCACGGGTAGCGACCGACGCGCAGCCGCTGGTCTCGCTTGGCCGGCTCGACGGCTACGATCCACGCCTGGCGCAGGCGATCCGGCTGATGGAAGCGCATGTCGACCAGCCGCTGACCATAGAAGCCATAGCAAAGCGCGCCGGCGTGACGGCCCGGACCCTGGAAAGTATTTTTCGCAAGTCGATCGGCGAGACGCCTGGCGCCTATTATCTGAGGCTTCGCCTGGGCGCGGCGCGCCGGCTGGTGGTCGACACCAGGGTGGCGATGGCGGATATTGCCGGGCGGACGGGATTCTCATCCGCCGCGGCGTTTTCCAGAGCGTTTTCAAGAGCATTTGGCGAAGCCCCGGTCAGGCTTCGTCGGGGTTAAGCGGCGTTCCGGCGATCGGTGCCAGCGTCGATCTGCGAGCGCATCTGCCTCGCAAGACGGATTTCGAAACGGCTGCTGACGGCGCGATCCCATTCGTTTTTCACGTCGTCGGTCGGCCGCGGCAGCGCCATCAGCCGGTCAATGATCGATCCGGTCTCACCGGATGAGAGCAGGGCGTCGATTTCGCGTTCGTGCTGCATATCGGTTCGCCTCCTTCCTTTTCACCCGCCACAGGTCCCTTTTATACGAGATACGTGACGGCAGTTTGAAGGCAAGAGCGAGGTCATTGAGGGGCACCCAGGGGCAAAACCTTGTCGCCGAATGAGCGCTTTGGCGCAAAGCCGTTACGCACGCCAAAATCCGGATCAGGGGACGTCAGCCCAGCCGCTTCTCGAACAGAACGGTTGTGAAACCGCTGTCCCATTCGTCATCCGGATAGCGATCTTTTTCGACGTAGCCGAGCGCCTTGTAGACGCTCTGGGCGCGCTCGTTGAACGTATCGGTCTCGAGCCGAGCCTGGCGGAATCCGTCAGCGCGGATAGCCTGTTCGGCGTGCGCCAGCAGACTGCCGCCTACGCCCTGGCCCTGACGGCTGGCCCTGACATGCAAAGCCTCGATGAAATCGCCGCGCCAGTGGATCAGGCCGGCAATCTCGCCGCCGATCTCGGCAATGGTGAATTCCGGCCAGCTCTCCTGGACATAGCGCCCGCCAAGATCGGTCTCGACATAGCGCCGCGCCGATGCCTGGGTAATGTGCGGCAGCCAGGTGCCCTCGAACGTCTCCCGCAGCACCTTTTTGAGAGCCACGAGATCGCTCAGCCGCGCCTTGCGCACCGTGATCTGTCCGTTTGCCATTTTCATCTCCCTTCGGGAGAGCGAACTAGCAAAAGGCGATCACGGCGGCTTTCAGCCACATCGGGCAGATGTCTGTCCAGAAGTCAGGCGTCAGACGTAACGGTTGACGATGTTCTCCAGCAGTTCCTGGCGGCCGGAGCGCGGCTGCGGCTCGATCTTCTTCTTCACCACGCGCTCGGCGATCTCCTCCAGCGTGCGCTTGCCCGCCAGCATCGCCTTGGCCTCGGCGCTGTTCCAGCCGGCGTAGCGCTCGGCCAACGGCGCGGACAACGCCTTGTCCTCGATCATGCGGGCGGCTGCCTTGAGTCCGCGCGCGCAGGAATCCATACCGCCGATGTGGCCGATCAGCAGATCCTGCGGGTCGAGCGACTGGCGGCGCAGCTTGGCGTCGAAATTGGTGCCGCCGGTCTTGAAGCCGCCGGCCTGCAGGACCTGGTAATAGGCCAGCGCCATCTCCGGCACGTTGTTGGGGAACTGATCGGTGTCCCAACCCGACTGGTAGTCGTTGCGGTTCATATCGATGGAGCCGAAGACACCGAGCGCGTTGGCCAGCGCCAGCTCGTGCTCGAACGAATGGCCGGCCAGGATGGCATGGCCCTGCTCGATGTTGAGCTTGACCTCCTTCTCCAGGCCGAAGCGCTTGAGGAAGCCGTAGACGGTGGCGACGTCGTAATCGTATTGGTGCTTGGTCGGCTCCTGCGGTTTCGGCTCGATCAGGATGGTGCCCTTGAAGCCGATCTTGTGCTTGTAGTCGACGACGAGGCTGAGGAAGCGGCCGGCCTGTTCCTGCTCGCGGGCGAGGTCGGTGTTGAGCAGCGTCTCGTAGCCCTCGCGGCCGCCCCACAGCACATAGTTCTCGCCCTTCAACCGCTTGGTGACGTCGATGCAGCTCTTCACCGTCGCCGCCGCATAGGCGAACACGTCCGGATCGGGATTGGTGGCGGCACCCGACATGAAGCGGCGGTTGGAGAACAGGTTCGCCGTGCCCCACAGGAGCTTGACACCGGTCTGCTTCATCTTGGTGGCGAAATAGTCGGCGATCTCGTCGAGGCGGGCGGCACTCTCGGAAAAATCCTTGCCCTCGGGCCGGACATCGGCGTCATGGAAGCAGAAATAGGGCGCGCCGAGCAGAGAGAACATCTCGAAGGCGACATCGGCCTTGAGTTTCGCCAGTTCCATCGTGTCGACGCCGCCGGCCTTGGGGAACCAGGGACGGTCGAAGGTCTGGCCACCGAACGGATCGCCGCCCGGCCAGGCGAAGGAATGCCAGTAGGCGACAGCGAAACGAAGATGGTCTTCCAGCCGCTTGCCGGCGACGACCTCGTCGGGGTTATAGAAGCGATAGGCCAGCGGATTGGTCGAATCCGGCCCCTCATATTTGATCTTCTGGATGTCGCCGAAAAATCCGCTGCTCATGATTTCTGTCCTCTCTCGAATAGTTCGCCCTGATTACCTCAGGCGTAATTGGTTTCGGTCCTGCACCGGTCGAAAAGGCTGATGTCAACAAACAAAGGAGACAGACCATGACCGACCTCAACGCAATCGCCGAGGGCTACATCACCGCCTGGAACGAAAGCGATGCCAGCCGCCGCGCCGAATTGCTCAAGGCGACCTTCACCGAAGACGTCAGCTATCGCGATCCGCTCATGCAGGGCGACGGCCATGACGGCGTCGCGGCGCTGATCGACGGCGTGCATCAGCGCTTTGCCGGCTTCCGGTTCTCGCTGAAGGGCGCGCCGGACGGGTTTGCCGACAAGATCCGCTTCTCCTGGAATCTCGGCCCGGAAGGCACACCTTCCATGATCGAAGGCACCGACATCGGTGTCATCGAGAACGGCCGCCTGAAGAGCGTCACCGGCTTCCTCGACAAGGTGCCGGCGCAGTGAGTTGCCGAGCTGTGGCGTGGGCGAGAAACCGCTCACGCCGTGGCGCCCCTGATTGCCGGATACAGCGCCCGGTAACGGTGATACGCATCGGCATAGGCACCGCCGAGCCTGGCATCCGGTTCGATCGTGGCATCTGTCCTGGGCGCGGAGCAGACGGCCAGCGGATCGGCACCGGTCGCCGCGATCAGGCCAAGCCTGGCGGCGCCAAAGGCGGCGCCGAAATCGCCGTCGGCTGGAATATCCACCGGCACCTGCAGCGCGGTGGCGATCGATTTCAGCCAGTAGCGCGAGCGCGAGCCGCCACCGATCGCCGTCACCCGCGTCAGTGTGGTGCCGGCTTTCTTCAGGGCTTCGAGGCTGTCGCGAAAGGCGAAGGCGACGCCTTCCAGAACCGCCTGCGTCAGCACCGCGCGGCTCGATTCATGCGCCAGGCCGGTGAAGGAACCGCGAATGGCGGAATCATTGTGCGGCGTACGCTCGCCGGAGAGATAGGGCAGGAAGGACACGCCGCTCGGCGCCATCAGCGCGTCACCCAGTTCAGCGGTCAGTTCGCCCGCGCCTTTGCCCGTGATCTCCGACAGCCAATTGAGCGAATCGGTCGCCGACAGGATGACGCCCATCTGATGCCAGGTGTTGGGCAGCGCATGGCAGAAGGTGTGGACCGCGCTTGCCGGGTTGGGCAGATAGGACGCGTTGGCGGCAAACAGCACGCCCGACGTGCCGAGCGAGACAAAGGCATGGCCGGCGCCGACCGTGCCCATGCCGCAGGCGGAAGCCGCATTGTCGCCGGCGCCGCCGGCAACCGGGATGCCGGCCTCGACGCCCCATTTCGACGCCAATTCGGCACGCAACCCGCCGGCCTTCTGTGTGCCCTCGACCAGGGACGGCATCTGCTTCTCGTCAAGCGCGGTGGCGGCGAGCAGTTCGGCCGACCAGCGGCGCTTGCCGACATCGAGCCAGGACGTGCCGGCCGAATCCGACATCTCCGAAATGTGTTCGCCGGCGAGCCAGAGCCGCAGGAAATCCTTCGGCAGCAGCACCTTGGCAACCTTGGCGAAGACGGCGGGCTCGTTGTTCTTCACCCAGGCAAGCTTGGGTGCGGTGAAGCCAGGGAAAACGATGTTGCCGGTCAGCGCGCGGAAGCGCGGGTCGGCGTCGAGTGCCGACGCCTCGACATGGCTGCGCGTATCGTTCCACAGGATGCAGGGACGCAGCACGTGATCGGCCGCGTCGAGCAAGGTGGCGCCGTGCATCTGGCCCGACAGGCCGATGCCTTTGACCGCCGCGAACTGCTTGGGATGGGAAGCCTTCAGTTCACCGATCGCGTCTTCGCAGGCGCGTATCCAGTGCGACGGATCCTGTTCGGACCAGCCGGGATGCGGCCGCGAAACGTCAAGCGAGCCGTGGCCGGAGCCGACGACATTCTGTCCGGCATCCATCAGCAGCGCCTTGACGCCCGACGTGCCCAGGTCGAGGCCGAGATACATGTTTTCCTCCCATGCCATTATTTTTTTCGGATCTCGAAAAAATCTGGCCGAGCCAGTTTTTAAGGCAAGATCCGCTCCGGGTCAATTCTCTGACAAATCGGCGGCGCGTCGTGAAAACAGTAGCGACAGCGGGCTGTCCGGTCGCGCCATCGCCCGCTCGGCCGCGAGCGCCCTGGCGAGCACGCGGTCCCCGCCTCGCAGCGCGGCTTCGATCAGCGTCAGGTCGATGACGTCGCGCTGCGCATGGCTTCCACCGAAACGGTGGGCGATCGCGCGGATCGGCCGGATCAGGCGTATGGCCTCGGCGTAGTTGCCCTCGCCGAACGCCTTGATCGCCAGCGTCAGGGGATAGCCGACATCGCGGGTGAAGGCGGCGTTGTCGTCGCTGCCACGCATGGCCTCGCGCTGTGCCTCGAGCAAGGTCCGGGCCTGTGCATCGAGCCCGGCGCCCACAAACGCCATCATCGCATGGGCATCGTTGAAGGCATAGTCGCCGGCGCCGGCCCCCGGCCAATTGGCGGCCAGCGCTGCCCAGCGGTCGCCGATATCGACGCCGCCGAGATAGAGCCGCCACAGCAGCGCCGACGCATCGACCATATTGAGCGCCATTGTTGATGGTGTGCCGTAGATCGGCCCGTCGTAGAGCGCCAGCACCTGGTCGGTCTCGCCGAGATCGTAGTGAAACAGCGCCAGATGCCACCAATTGTGCACCTGCAGGAAGCTATCCTTCGTCCAGGCTTCGGGGTTGGCGCGCATCCAGGCAATGCCGTCTCTTTGCCGGCTTTGCATTTCCATCACATGGGCGACGGCGTGTTGCGCCCAGCCGTCGCGCGGTTCGATCTCGACCGCCATGCGACCGAGTTTTTCAGCCTTGGTATAGTCACCCATCTCCTCCAGCCCGAAGGCCTGCATGCCAAGCATGGCATGGTAACCGGGCATGCCGCTCTGCCAGGACGGCAAGGCGCGCGCGATGCGGTCGCGCAGCATGCGGGCATTGCCGGTGAAAAAGTCGATCTGGTGCCCGACCTGCAGCGCCACGGCGTCGAGTGGGGTCTCGATGGTGATGTCCTCAAGGATCCTGGCGGCATCATGCCAGCGCCCGTTGGCGAGGTGGCCGAGGGCTGAGACATGGGCCTTTTCGCGCGTTGTCGCGGCAAGCGGCAGCGCCGCCTCGTGGCAGGCCCTGGCCACGGCCGTCGCCTCACGCTCGGTGGCAAGCCCGAAGAGATAGCCCTTGAAGACATGCGCCATGACAAAACCTGGGTCCTGCGCGATGGCGCGATCGACGGAAGCCACGGGATCGCCGATGAAGCACTGCAATTGGCTCACCGCTTGGCTGTAGGGCACGAATCCCGCTTGCGTCGCACCCGAAAGTGCCAGGTCGAATGCATCCTTGATCGCCATGCAACCCCCCTTGACCGGCGCGTTGCGGGCACGATGCCCCTCGGTCCAACGCGATCTTAAAGCATCGGCCGCGGACGCGCCAACCGTGCACCGCGCACACTGATCTCAGTAGATTTCGCAATTCATCAACCATGGCGAGCAGATTAGGCTTTGTAAAATCGAACGGATTGTGGCTTCATTGCGGCGCGGCGAAGGGCTTGTAATCGCGATCTGAGAGGGGACGCGATGCGGCATTTTGAAATACAGCTTCCGAATGGTCGTTCGGAGCACGTTGATGGGGTGATTTCTTTGTCGCGGCAAAGGCCGCAGCAAATTCGACCATGGTTTATTAGCTTGCTTGCAACTACAGCGTTTGTGTTGCTGCCCGGTTCCGCGGCTTTCGCGGCCTGCGTGCTGGTTCCATCGGCGGGAAATACCACCTTCACCTGCGATAGCGGCGATTCAGGCGGCAGCCTCACCGACACCAGCGGCGACAATACGCTCACCTTTCCCGCCGGCGGCACCGGCCAGGTGAGTGGCAACGTCACTTTCGGTCCCGGCATGGACCGCATCAACATGCAGTCCGGCATCATTACCGGCACGGTCGACCAGGGCGACGGCACGGATTTCCTCACCATCGGCGGCGGCACTGTCACAGGCAACGTCCAGCAGGGCGCCGGCATCGACGACTTCAACATGAGCGGTGGCCAGATCGGGTCGCTCAACCAGGGCGACGGGCTCGACACCTTCACCATGACGGGAGGGCGCATCGTCGATTTCTTCGACGATGGCGACCGTGCCGTGATGACCGGCGGCCGCATCGGCCGCGTCAACATGAAGCTCGACAAGAACTATTTCAACATGTCCGGAGGCACCATCGACCGCAACCTCGTCACCGGCTTCGACCAGGACACCATCATCCTCTCGGGAGGCACGATCGGCGGCAACATCAGCGTCAGCGGCGGCAATGACAGCGTGACAATCACCGGCGGCACCGTCGGTGGCGACGTGCTGATGAGCTTCGGCTCCGACAATTTCGTCTGGAATGGCGGCGGCATCATCTATGGCGCGGTCGATCTCGGCGCCGACAACGATACCGCCAAGCTCAGCAACCTTACCAACGCCAATCTCGGCGGCACGGATGCCATAAATGGCGGCCTTGGCACCGACACGCTGACCTTCGACAACGTCAAACTGGAGGGGATCGCCCGGGTCCAGAACTGGGAGAGCATCGACGCCAGCAACGACACGCAATTGATGCTCGACGGCAATCTTGTGCTCGGCGACAGCGGCACCGGTACAGGCTCGCTCAGCGTCGATGCTGCGAGCACGCTCTATGGCGGCGGCTTCAACTCGACGATCCAAGCCTTCACGGCGGGCCAGTTGGCTGAGGTCACCAATGCCGGGCGCATCGACCTGACCAACGGCACCACCGGAGCGACCGACCGGCTGACGATTTCGGGCAATTATGTCGGCGCCGGCGGCGTGCTGCTTGTCCAGACCGAACTCGGCGACGACTCTTCCGCGTCCGACAGGCTGGTCCTGTCAGGCGGGACAGCTTCCGGCTCGACCGGCATTTCCGTGGTCAATGTCGGCGGCGCGGGTGCCGCGACCACGCAGGACGGCATCATGCTCGTCCAGGCCATCAACGGCGCCACCTCGGGCGCCTCGACCTTCGCACTTGACGGGCCGGTCGCCGCCGGCGCCTTCGAATACTATCTTTTCAAGGGTGGCGTCAGCGCCGGCAGCGACGAGAACTGGTATCTGCGCTCGACACTGATAACACCGACGTCGCCGGCCGCGGCGCCACCGACGCTCGAGCCCTCGCCACCGGTGGAACCGGTGCCCCCGGCGGCCGAGCCGCCGCCTCCGCCGCCCTCCGAACTGCCGCCGACGCCACCGCCGAGCGAGGGCGACATCAACAATCCGCCGGTCGACCCGACGCCGCCGGTGCAAACCAGCGACCCGCAACCCGAACCACCACCGCCGCCACCACCGGCGCCTCCGGCGGATCCGCCACCGCCGCCACCGGTGGTGCCGACTGCCGTGCCCGACCTGCCGGTGCCGGCGGTCGGTCAGGAAATCGTGCTCTACCGCATCGAGGTGCCGGTCTATTCGGCCTTGCCGCCCGTGGCCGAGCACCTGGCGATGACGACGCTCGGCACTTTCCATGAACGGCGCGGCGAGCAAAGCCTGTTGTCGGACACGGAGTTGTCGCCGGTCTGGGGCCGCATCCATGGCCAGGACGCCAAGATGGGCTGGTCGGGAACAGTGTCGCCATCCTTCGATGGCACCCTGTTCGGCCTGCAGGCGGGCTTCGACGTGTTCGGCCGCGACACCGCCTCGGGCGGAATCGATCGCGCCGGCCTGTTCGTCGCCTATGCCAGCATGAAGGGTGATGTGCGCGGCCAGGCGCTGGGATGGAACGACCTGTCCGTCGGCAGCCTCGACGTCACCGGCACCAGTGTCGGCGGCTACTGGACCCGCATCGGCCAGGGCGGCTGGTATCTGGACGGCGTCCTGATGGCCACCTTCTTCGGGGGCAACGCGACGTCGTCGCGCGACATTGGCATCGATATCGGTGGGACAGGCGTCACAGCTTCACTTGAAGGCGGCTATCCCATTGCGCTGGCGCAGGGCTGGACGCTCGAGCCGCAAGCGCAACTGGTCTGGCAGCATCTGTCGCTGGACGATACCAACGACCGCTTCTCGTCGGTTTCCTTCGGCACCGACGAGAGCGTCAGCGGCCGGCTGGGCGCGCGGCTGCAGGGCGAGACCACGATCAACGGCATGGCGCTGCAGCCTTATCTCAAGGCCAACATCTGGCACGATTTCGGCGGCACCGACCGTGTCAGCTTCGACACCACCGACATCACGACCGAGGGCAGGTCGACCTCGCTCGAGTTCGGCGGCGGCGTCGTTGCCAAGGTGACGGACAAGGTCAGCATCTTCGCCACCGGCGACTACACGACCAATCTCGGCGGCGCCAAGCGCCGCATCCTCGATGGCAATCTGGGAATCAGCGTCAAATGGTGAGACCCTCCGGGCCTCACCATGCGTCAGGAGATCAATTGCCCGAACGCATCGCCACCGTGGCGATGCCGGCACCAACCAGCAATGTGCCGCCGGTGCGGTTGAAGACGCGGATCGCCTTGGGATTGCGCACGACGTTTCGCGCGCGTGCCGCGATCAGCGCATAGCCAAACGCATTGGCAAAGGCGAGCGCCAGGAAGGTGGTCTCGAAGACCAGCATCTGCGTCCAGAAGTCGGCATGCCGATCGAGGAACTGCGGCAGGAAAGCAACGAAGAAGGTGATGCTTTTCGGGTTGAGCGCGGTGACCAGCCAGGCGTGCGCCATCATTTTTGCCGACGATACGGCATCGGTCCGGGGTTCGGCCTTCAGCGCTCCGCCAGCGCGGAACAGTTTCACGCCGAGATAGACCAGATAGAAGGCACCGATCAGCTTCAGGATGGTGAAGACACCAGCCGATGCGGCGAGCAGCGCGCCGATGCCCAGCATCGACAAGGTCATGGCGGTGAAGTCGCCGAGCGCCACGCCGACGGCCATCGGCAGAGCGGTGCGCCAGCCCTGGCCCAGCGCATAAGACACGACCAGCAGAATGGTCGGTCCCGGAATGATGAGAAGGATCGTCGACGCGGCGGCGAAAGCGGCCCAGTTTTCGAAGGACATGTCTGTCTCCCTTGGGTTAAGGAAAAGGATAAATCCTCAGCCCCGGGAGAATGTAAAGGGGCATGATCCTTGTTTCTTGCGCAATTGCGGACGCAAGACCAAAACGCATTCTTCCTGAAATTGCCGCGCCATCAATTGCGCGAACGGCAGGTTGGCGTCAGTTCGCGCCGCCCAGCGTGCTCACGATATCGGCCAGGCTGACATTGGCGCCGAGGACCAGTGCGGCCGCGACAATGGCAGCGGCAAAAAGCTTGATGTCGGTCTTTAACGTCTTGCACATGGAGGCCCCTCGCTGATCGCTTGCTGCGTAGGAGCCTCCGACGCCGGGATTATGACATGAACCGGGTCTTTTTGTGCAGGAGCTCTCGGTTGGCGGTGACCCGGGAGGGCCGAACCGCGCCAGGCGACGCGCAAATGCAGGCGATGCAAGGCATTCACGCTTTATCAACCATGAATGATGAAAATGCCTGCCATCCGGCCGGACCGTGCTTCCCGCCGACAGCGTAAGGTTTGGGTATATGCGTGAGTTGCCGCAAGGTCTGACGCCGCCACGAAACGGCGACGCAATCGAAACCGATCATCATCTTTCCCGCCGCGCCGTCCTTTCGGGGGCAGGCGCGCTGGCGCTGCTCAGCGCCGCCGGTTGCTCGACTTCCGGCGGCGGCATGCCGGCGCTTGAACTCGACAATACGGTCACCGGTTCCGTACCGCCGATGCGGCCGGCGATCAGCGTCGACAAGAACATCACCAGCCCCGACCTGATGTATGCCGCGTTGACGGACAACGGTTTCAACGTGCCCGAGGTGCCGTATCTGAAGGTCAAGCCGGAATTCCGCCGTCAGATCGTCGTGGACACGACCGGCGAAGCGCCCGGCACCATCGTCGTCCATCTCAAGGAGCGCATGCTCTATCTCGTCCAGCCGGATGGCGACGCGATCCGCTATGGGGTCGGCATCGGCAAGGACGGCTTCCGCTGGTCCGGCCGCGCCAACATCCAGTATGGCCGAGAATGGCCGACCTGGACACCGCCACCCGAAATGATCCAGCGTAAGCCCGAACTGGTGAAGTGGCAGGGCGGCCAACCCGGCGGCCTCACCAACCCGCTTGGGGCGCGCGCGCTCTACATCTACCAGGACGGCAAGGATACTGGCTACCGCATCCACGGCTCGCCCGAATGGTGGAGCATCGGCCAGGCGATGTCGTCGGGCTGCGTGCGCCTGATCAACCAGGACATCATCGACCTCTACAGCCGCGTTTCGAAGAAAAACCCGGTCGTCGTCATGTGATCTTTCGAGCGGCCAACGCGGCCGCTTTATCGTCTCGTTCGAGCATGATCCCTGGCCAAACGGAAACCGTTTGTCCGAGAAACCGGTTTCCATTTTTCGGGATCGTGCCCGCGACTCCCCGTTGCGCGATGCCGCGAGACAGGCGAAGGTGCCTTGAAACCCATCGCCTCGGGAGACGTCAGGAATGGCCGGAACTTTTGTTATCGCGCAAGGCGGCGGCCCGACCGCCGTCATCAACCAGACGGTTGTCGGCGCCACGCTGGAGATCCGCAAGCGGCATCCCGGCGCCAGGGTGCTGGGCTCCCTCCATGGCGTGCGCGGCATTCGTGACGGCAATTATGTCGACCTTTCGGCCATCCCCGAGGATAGGCTGCGGCTGATTGCCGGGACACCGAGCGCGGCGCTTGGCTCGACGCGCGACAAACCGGACGCGGCCTACTGCGATGTCATCCTCAAGGGCTTGCAGAAGGCCGGGGCCGACGCCTTCATCTATATAGGCGGCAACGACACGTCGGGCACACAGCAGATCCTGACCGACGCCGCCGGCGGTTCCATTGCTTTCGTCCATGCACCCAAGACCATCGACAATGATCTCGAGGAGAACGACCATACACCGGGCTTCATTTCGGCGGCGGAGTTCGTCGCCGGCGCCTTTCTGTCCGTCGACCTCGATTTTCGCGCCTTGCCCGGCATCTATGTCGGCATCGTCATGGGCCGGCACGCCGGCTTCCTGACTGCCGCCGCCGCGGCCTGGCAGCTCGATCCCAACAGCGGCCCACATCTCGTCTACGTGCCCGAGCGGCCGTTCTCCGCGGCCGGTTTCATCGACGACGTGCGTGCCATGCTCGACCGCCACAAGCGCTGCATCGTCGCGGTGTCGGAAGGGGTCAGCACCGCCGACGGCAAGGCACTGGTCGAGAGCCTGGTGCCGCCGGAGAAACTGGAACGCGACCAGCACGGCAACGTCAAATTGTCGGGCAGCGACCTGCCGGCCGCGCTGGAACGGGCATTGGCCGACGGGCTTCCGGGCAAGCGGGCCCGCGTCGACGCACTCGGCTACATGCCGCGCGGCTATGTCGGCGCCATCAGCGCCGTCGACGCGCAGGAGGCATTCGATGCCGGCGCCTTCGCGGTCTCTGTCGCCGAACAGGGCGGCGGCTCGGTGGCGCTGCAATATGATGGCACAAAGACCGTGCTGAAGAAGGTGCCGCTGAAGAATGTCGCCGGCAAGACCCGCCACATGCCTGACAATTTCATGAAGCCGGACGTCAGCCAGCTGTCCGACGCCGGCATGGCCTATCTCAAGCGGCTGGTGCCGGAAAAGTACAAGGTCGGGAAGCCGTTCGTCTAATGTCAGGCTCACACCTGATGCCGGGCTGGTTCACCAAGAGCATCGTCGACGACAGGACGACGATGCTGACCGAGCCGTTCGTGCATGGCTATGTGCGCGCCAACATCTGGCATTTGCGCGGTCGCGACGCCGATCTTTTGGTCGATACCGGCATGGGCATCCGTCCGCTGGCGCCGGAGATCGAAACGCGGCCGGGCAAGCCGCTGCTGGTCGTCGCCACGCACATCCATCTCGACCATGTCGGCTCGCTGCACGAGTTTCCATGGCGGGCTGGACCCAAGATGAGTGCCGCGCAGTTCGAGAGCATGGATGAGGCGGCGACCTACGCCTACATGTTCCACGATCTCGAAGGTGCCGTTTCGAAACTGCCGGAGCCGGGCTGGAAGTCGGCGGATTACAAGATCCCATCGGCGCCGCTGACGCGGACCCTTGACGAGGGCGACGTGATCGATCTCGGCGACCGGCAATTCCGAGTCCTGCATCTGCCCGGGCATTCGCCGGATTCGATCGCGCTGTTCGACGAGGCCGACGGCCTGTTTTTCAGCGGCGACGCCATCTACGACGACACGCTGATCGACAGCCTGCCGGATTCCGACCGGGCCGCCTATGTCAGCACCATGCAGCGGCTGCTCGACCTGCCGATCCGCATCGGCCATGGCGGCCACGGACCGAGCTTCGAGCGCAAGCGTATGCGTGAAATTGCAACGGCTTACATCAAAAAGACCGGCGATATTTGAACCTCGCCAAGCCCGCACACTGCAAGGGGCGGTCAGGCGCCTATCAGGCCGCAAAGAATTAAATCTTTGTAATATAACCGAAAAAACCTAATTCGCCCGCATCCGCGTCCTAGATTCCGGTTTCATCGACCTGAACGGCCGCCGCATGAAGCGAGACAGGCGGCCGCGACGGCCGGTACGCCGAATGGGCCGCTCCCATACAGGCCACGGCGCCAAACCCAATGTCTCGCACGGACAACGACCATGTCATCTCACAACATTCTTCGCAGACATCGCGTCGCCGCATTGCTGGGCGCCGCCCTCATCATCAGCCCCTTCGTCGTTTCATTTGCTCAAAGTGCCGGCAACACAGCCGTGAGCAACGTTGTCGCGACGACCCAGACCCCTGTCGCCGGTATCACCGCGCCAAATGGCTCCTTTGCGCCGATCGTGGCGGCCGACAAGCCGGCGGTGGTGACGGTCACCACCGTCATGAAGGCGCAGCCGGCAAGCGCCGATGACGGGATGCCTCTCGGCAACTCGCCGTTCGACCAATATTTCCGCCAGTTCTTCGGCGACCAGGGCATGCCCGCTCCGCGGACACCGCCGCAACAGGCGCAGCGCGCCGAAGCGCTCGGCTCCGGCTTCATCGTCAGTGCCGACGGCACGATCGTCACCAACAACCACGTCGTCGACGGCGCCTCCTCGATCAAGGTGACGCTCGACGACGGCACCGAACTTCCCGCCAAGCTCATCGGCCGCGACGCCAAGAACGATCTCGCCGTGCTCAAGATCAAGGCCGACAAGTCCTTGCCGACGGTCAAGTGGGGCGATTCCGACCGCCTGATGACCGGCGACCAGGTGCTGGCGATCGGCAATCCGTTCGGCATCGGCACCACGGTGACGGCCGGCATCGTTTCGGCGCGCGGCCGCGACCTGCACAGCGGACCGTTCGACGATTTCATCCAGATCGACGCGCCGATCAACCATGGCAATTCCGGCGGCCCGCTGGTGGACGTGAACGGCAATGTTGTCGGCATCAACACGGCGATCTATTCGCCCAATGGCGGCAGTGTCGGCGTCGGCTTCGCCATCCCGTCGGACCAGGCGCAGAAGGTCGTGGCCAAGCTGATGAAGGACGGCTCGATCCAGTATGGCTATCTCGGTGTCGAGATCCAACCGGTGACGCCTGACGTGGCAAGCGCCATCGGGCTCGATCATCCCGGCGGCGCGCTGGTTTCGAAAGTCAATGACAGCTCGCCCGCCGCCAGCGCCGGCGTCGAGGCCGGCGACGTCATCACCGGCTTCGCCGGACAGGACGTCAAGGACCCCAAGGATCTGTCACGCGCCGTCGCCGATGTCGCCCCTGGCGCGAAGGAATCGCTCGATGTCTGGCGCAAGGGCAAGGCCATGCAGATTTCCGTCAATGTCGGGCAAAACAGCGACGACGTGAAGACGGCGTCGACTGACGACTCCGGCATGCCGAGCGCCGAACAAGGCTCACGCGCGCCGGCGATCGGCCTAGGCCTGATGGATATCACGCCCGACATCCGCCAGGAAATGAACCTCGCCGATAACGAGCATGGCGCGGTGGTTGCGCGCGTCAGTCCCGACAAGGCGGCGGCCGCGGCCGGCATCCAGCCGGGCGATATCATCGTCGCCGTCAACCAGGCGCCGGTGAAGAGCGCCAGGCAGGTCACGCAGGCGATCGCCCAGGCCAGCAAGTCGGGCCGCAAGTCGGTGCTGCTGCTGGTCGAACGCGACGGCGGCCAGATCTATGTCGCCGTGCCATTCGCGAATGGCTGAGGCGCGGAGCCGGGTTTGACCCGAGGGCGGGCTTGTCGCGACGAGCCCGCCCTCGCCATCTAGAGTTTGCGCAGGGCCACTTCCTCGACCAGATGGTCGGCGCCCTTGCGCAGGATGAGGTCGGCGCGGGCGCGCGTCGGCAGGATGTTTTCGCGCAAATTCTTCAGATTGATGTTGGTCCACAGGCCTTCGGCGATGGCGCGCGCCGAATCCTCCGAGAGCTGCGAATAGCGGTGGAAGAAGGAATCCGGATTGCGGAATGCGGTCTCGCGCAGACGCATGAAACGGGAAATGTACCACTGGTGGATCAGTTTCTCGTCGGCATCGATATAGATGGCGAAGTCGAAAAAGTCCGACAGGAAAGGCACGATCTTGCCGTCCTGCGGCAGCTTGCCCGGCTGCAGCACGTTGATGCCTTCGAAGATCAATATGTCCGGCCGGTCGATGGTGACGAATTCGCCGGGAATGACGTCGTAGGTGAGATGCGAATAGACCGGCGCGCGCACATTGGGCAGCGCCGACTTGATGCCGGAGAGGAAACGCAGCAGCGCTCCGACATCGTAGCTGTCGGGAAAGCCCTTGCGTTCCATCAGGTTTTCGCGGCGCAGGACCTCGTTGGGCAGCAGGAAGCCGTCGGTGGTGATGAGATCGACCTTGGGGCTCGACGGCCAGCGCGCCAGCAATTCCTTCAGCACGCGGGCCGTGGTCGATTTGCCGACCGCCACCGAGCCGGCAATGCCGATGATGAACGGCGTCTTGACGATATCGACGGCGTTGAAGAAGGCCTGGCGCTGCCTGAACAGCAATTGGCTGGCCTCGACATGGGCGGACAAGAGCCGCGACAGCGACAGATAGATACGCTTGACCTCTTCGAGGTCGACCGGGTCGTTGAGCGAACGCAGCCGGCGGAATTCGTCCTCGCTCAGTGTCAGCGGCGTGTCGGCTCGGAATTGCGACCATTGCTCGGCGGAGAAGAAACGAAAGGGGGAATATTTCTCGGTTGGCGCGAGCTGATCCATCGAGATACCTGCCCTCCCTCGTGCTCAGCCCTTGGGCCGCGACGCCTTCTCGGCGATGCCCGAACGCGCCGTGCGGCTTTCGAGCTCCTGGAGCACGTCGCGCAACGGGACACCCGAAATGCCGAGAACGACGAGCCAATGATATATAAGATCGGCACTTTCGGAAACGAGGCCCTGCCTTTCGCCCTTGACGGCGGCAATCACGGTCTCGACCGCCTCTTCGCCAAGCTTCTGCGCCGCCTTGTCGATGCCACGCGAAAACAGCTTGGCCGTCCACGAGTCCGCATCGCCGGAATGGGCGCGCTCATGGACGATTTTTTCCAGATCGGACAGCGAAAATTCAGCCATGGCGCCGGGAGCCTTTCTTAGCCGGAAGCCTCTAGGGCCGATCGACCGAGGAGTCCAGCCGCATCGGCAGCCCGGCCTCGGCCATATGCGCCTTGGCCTGCGCTATCGTGTAGGTGCCGAAATGGAAGATCGAGGCCGCCAGAACCGCGCCGGCATGGCCGTCGCGAATGCCTTCGACCAGATGGTCCAGCGTGCCGACGCCGCCCGAGGCGATGACTGGCGCGCGCACCGCATCAGCAATCGCACGCGTCAGCGCGATGTCGTAGCCGGCCTTGGTGCCGTCGCGGTCCATCGAGGTCAACAGGATCTCGCCTGCGCCGCGATCGACCATTTTCCGGGCGAATTCGACCGCGTCGATGCCGGTCTTCTCGCGTCCGCCATGGGTGAAGATCTCCCAGCGGTCGGCCTCGCCGGCGCCGGAGACCTTCTTGGCGTCGATGGCGACGACGATGCATTGGTTGCCGAACTTGTCGGCCGCTTCGGCGACGAAATCCGGGTTCTTCACCGCAGCCGTGTTGATCGACACCTTGTCGGCGCCGGCCAAAAGCAGCTTCCTGATGTCGGCGACCTGGCGCACGCCGCCGCCGACGGTCAGCGGCATGAAACACTGTTCGGCGGTGCGGGCGATGACATCGAAGATCGTTTCCCGGTTGTCGGACGAAGCGGTGATGTCGAGAAAACACAGCTCGTCGGCGCCGGCGGCGTCATAGGCCTTGGCTGCCTCGACCGGGTCACCGGCGTCGATGAGATCGACGAAATTGACGCCCTTGACGACACGGCCGTCCTTGACGTCGAGGCACGGGATGACACGGGCTTTCAGCATCAGCGGCCCTCTATCGTGGCGATGAGGTCGTTGAGCAACTGGCCGACCAGCGGTGGCACGTCGGCCTGGGCATCGAAGGCCGGATCGTAGGCGGAAACGGTGATGCCGACGACCGGTACGACAAGCGCCATGGCGCAGGCGGCGTCGCGCAACTGTTGGGGGCTCGGCCCGCCAGATGTGACGTAACGGTTGGCCTGCAGCTCCTTCGGGTCATGCACGTCGAGATCGAGATGCATGTGCACGCTTTTGGCGCCGGCGGCTTTCAGTCTTTCGGTCGCTTGCGCCACGCCGGGGCATTCAGTGCGGATCACCGGCAGGGTCTTGAGGAGTTGTTGCTCGGCCGGATCGAGATCGCGGGCGTTGACGAGCACGCAGCGCGACGGATCGATCGGCTGGAAGCCGGGAATGGCTGATGCCATCGGGCGCCAGCACAGGCCAAGCACGGTCGCCAGCGCCATGCCGTCGAGGAAGCCGTATACGGAGGTCTCGGGCGTGTTGAGGTCGCCATGCTGGTCGGCCCAGATGATCGCATCGGCGCCTTCGCCGGCGACCGCGCCGGCACTGGTCAGGCAGTTTCCGGCCAGAACGATAGGAAACCGCCCCCTGTCGATGGCAATGCGGACCTCGCCCGAGACGGCGTTGCAGACAGCGAAACCGGTGGCGATCTCGCGTTCCTGGTCGTCGCCGACCCTGCCGATATCCTCGACCGCGACGTCGTGGCCGGCGATGGTCAGGGCGTCGACGAGACCGCCCGCAATCAGCGCGTCCGGCCCCTGGCCCATGCCGCCATGGTAGTGGCCGCTGTCATAGGAGGCGAGGATGATGGTGATCTTCACGATTTCGCCTCCGCCACCGGCCGCCCCCGCAGGATCGCCAGCGCCTCGGCCGGATCGATGCGGCCGTCATAGAGCGCGCGGCCCGAGATGGCGCCTTCGAGCTTTTGTGCGTCCGGCATGGTCATGCGCACGATGTCGGCGATCGAGGCCAGCCCCCCCGAAGCGATGACCGGGATCGATACGGCGTCGGCGAGGTCGATGGTGGCATCCCAGTTGATGCCGGTGAGCACGCCGTCGCGATCGATGTCGGTGTAGATGATGGCGGCGACGCCGGCGCCCTCGAACTTCTTCGCCAATTCGATGACGCCAAGGCTCGACGCTTCGGCCCAGCCTTCGACCGCCACCTTGCCGCCCTTGGCGTCGATGCCGACCGCCACCTTGCCAGGGAAGGCCTTGCAGGCCTGCCGGACCAGACCGGGATCGCGCACCGCCACCGTGCCGAGGATGACGCGGGCGAGACCACGATCGAGCCAGTCCTCGATCTGCGCAATCGTGCGGATGCCGCCGCCGAGCTGCACCGGGTTCCTGGTCGCCTTGAGGATGGCGCCAACCGCCGCGCTGTTGACGCTTTGGCCCCTGAAGGCGCCGTTGAGGTCGACGACATGCAGCCATTCGAAGCCCTGGTCCTCGAAGGCTTTTGCCTGCGCGCCGGGATCATCGTTGTAGATGGTCGCGGTCGCCATGTCGCCGTGCTTCAGGCGCACGCATTGGCCGTCCTTGAGGTCGATGGCAGGAAACAGGATCACGATTCAGGCGCCTTCAACGATGACGAAATGGCCCGTCGATCCGGCAAGCCTGAATTTCGAGGCATGCTGATATTCCGGCGAATGATAGCATTCCACTGCCTTGTCGTAGGATTCGAACTCGATCACGACATGGCGATTGCCTGTCGGCTGTTCCGGGTTCTCGTGGCGACCCGCCCGCACGATGAACTTGGCGCCGTACTTGGCAAAGGCAACGGCATTCGCCTGGATATAGTGCTTGTAGATTTCGGGATCGCGAACATCGATCATCGCCATCCAATAGCCCTTCTTGCTCATGACCTATCCCCTAGCTTGAGCATGATCCCTGGACAAACGGGGACCGTTTGTCCGAGAAAACCGGCGTCCACTTTTCGGGACCATGCTCTAGGGCCTCCACTTCAGGAAATTGGTGATCAGCGCCAGCCCCAGCGCCTGGCTCTTCTCCGGATGGAACTGCGTGCCGACGAGATTGTCGCGGGCAACGGTGGCCGTCACCGGGCCGCCATAATCGGCGACCGCCAGAACCTCGTCCGGCTTGCGCGCGTCGAGATGATAGGAGTGGACGAAGTAGGCGTGCAGCCCCGCGGCTCCGGTTGGAATGCCGGCAAACAGCGGATGCTGGCGCCGAAGCTCGATCGTGTTCCAGCCGATCTGCGGGATCTTCAGCCCGGGATCCGCCGGCGTGATCTCCTTGACGTCGCCCGATATCCAGCCAAAGCCTTTGGTGACGGTCTTTTCCAGGCCGCGCTCGGACATCAGCTGCATGCCGACGCAGATGCCGAGGAAAGGACGAGCCTTGGCGATCGCGACATCCTCGACCGCTTCCCACATGCCCTCGACGGCACGCAAGCCTGCCGCGCAGTCGGCATAGGCGCCGACGCCGGGCAGGACGATGCGGTCGGCAGTGCGCACCCGGTCGGCATCGGCCGTCAGCTCGATCTTAGCCGATATTCCGGCTTCGCGCGCGGCACGCTCGAAGGCCTTGGTGGCCGAGCGCAGATTGCCCGAGCCATAATCGATGATTGCCACCCGCATGTCAGGGCCGTCCTGGGATGTGGGTCAGGCCCAGCGCCATGCCAGGCTGCGCCGGGCGGGCCAGGGCGGCATCCGGAACGATGCGTGGCGCCGGAACGGTTTCCTCCGCGTGCCCTTCGGCCTCAAGCGCATAACGGATGTCGGCATCGTCGAGCCGGCCGGCGTGAACCACGCCCCATTCATGCCAGCCGCGCCGGCGAAGGGCCGCGATGCGCAACCCCTGCCCTTCCAGGCCAACGTAGAGCGAGACGAGCAGCGACAGCAGGGAGCTGGCGAAACCGAGGCCAAGCTTCTGACCAGCCATCGAAAGCAGGCCCATGACGACGAAGGCAAGTCCGGCTTCGATCCACAGCCGATGCCAGGCGAGCCATAGCGGCGGCACCAGCAGGCCGAGCCAGGTGAAGCCATCGCGGACAAAGGCCGTTGCGTCGGCCTTCTCGCCGCGGCCGGGCGGTTCCATCACGACATAGGCGGCCATGAGCGCTATCCCTTCAAAGATCCCTTGGTGGAGGGAACCGCGTCCGGCTGGCGCGGGTCGGGCTCAAGTGCTGCACGCAGCGCGCGTGCCACCGCCTTGAAGCAGGTCTCGGCGATATGGTGGTTGTTGGCGCCATAGTGGTTGGTGACATGCAGCGTGATGCCGGCATTCTGCGCCAGCGCCTGGAAGAATTCCCGCACCAGTTCGGTGTCGAAGGTGCCGATCTTGGGCGACGAGAAGGACACGTTCCAGACCAGGAACGGCCGGCCCGACACGTCGATCGCCGCACGCGTCAGCGTCTCGTCCATGGCAAGGTCGATCGAGGCATAGCGCATGATGCCGCGCCGTTCGCCCAGCGCCTTGGTCAGCGCCTGGCCGAGCGCGATGCCGGTGTCCTCGACCGTGTGATGGTCGTCTATATGCAGGTCGCCCTTCGCCCTGACCGTCATGTCGATCAGGGAATGGCGCGAGAGCTGGTCCAGCATGTGGTCGAAGAAGCCGACGCCCGTGGCGATATCGGATTTGCCCGAGCCGTCGACATGGACCGACACCGAGATATCGGTTTCCCTGGTTTTGCGGCTGGCTTCGGCGGAACGGGGCGCCATCACTCTATCCTTGTCCCAGCGGTTCACGTGGTAAACCGGTTCACAGGCTCCAAGCGCTCGCGGGCTTGAAAACGAATGCCTTCTATCAGCATGATCCGGCGATTGCCAGTTGCCTCGGACAAAGCTATCGGGCCTTGCCGGAGAGGCGATTTGCAATCATTGGTCCGGTGCATACATATGGCCGATAAATCACTCGTACCGCGCCAATCGCCTTTTGGGATCGCGCGAATCGGAGCCAGGAAATGTCTGATAATCTGACCATGCACGCCACGACCATCGTGACGGTGCGCAAGGGCAACAAGGTGGTGATTGCTGGCGACGGCCAGGTCAGCCTTGGCCAGACCATCATGAAGGGCAATGCCCGTAAAGTGCGCCGCATCGGCAAGGGCGGCAATGTGATTGCCGGCTTCGCGGGCGCCACCGCCGACGCCTTCACGCTGCTCGAGCGGCTGGAAGCCAAGCTCGAGCAGTATCCCGACCAGCTGACGCGCGCCTGCGTCGAACTCGCCAAGGACTGGCGCACCGACCGTTATCTGCGCCGGCTTGAGGCGATGATGCTGGTGGCCGACAAGTCGGTCTCGCTGGCGCTGACCGGCACCGGCGACGTGCTCGAACCCGAATTTGGCGTCATGGCCATCGGGTCGGGCGGCAATTACGCACTGGCCGCGGCGCGCGCCTTGATGGACACCGACAAGGACGCCGAGGAAATCGCCCGCAAGGCAATGCAGATCGCTTCCGACATCTGCGTCTACACCAACAACAATTTCGTCGTCGAAACGCTCGATGCCGGTTGAGCAGCTCTACGATTTTCGGCCGGTGACCACGAAAGACCTGCCGATGATCGCCGGCTGGCTGGCCGAGCCCGAGGTCGCTCGGTGGTGGAACGATCCGGAGACGGAAATCGCCGAGATCCGCGATCATATCGACTCGATTTCGGTCGAGCCGCTGATCGTCGAACTCGATGGCAAACCGATCGCCTATCTGCAGAGCTACGATCCACATATGGAAGACGACCATCCCTATGCCGACCAGCCGTTCGGCACGCTCGGCATCGACCTGTCGATCGGCCGGCCTGAACTGATCGGCATCGGCCATGGCTCGGCGATCGTGCGCCAATTCGTCGAGGACCTGTTCAGGGAAGGCGTGCCGCGCGTCATCATCGATCCGGACCCGGCCAATATCAGGGCCATCCGCGCCTATGAAAAAGCCGGATTCCGGGCCATTGATCGCAGGCAATCGGTCTATGGCAACGTGGTGCTGATGGCTATCGATGCTGAAGAGGGCGACGCTGAAGAGGGCGATGCCGAAGAAGGCGACGGGAAAGAGGGGCTATAGGGCATGAACGCATCCGGCGAGGAGAAGAACCTCTCGGCCTACGAAAACAGCTGGCGGATGGGGTTGCTGATCGTTGCCGGGCTTGTCATCGTCCAAGCCGGCACGCTCTATCTGATGGGCCGGACGCCGATCTGCACATGCGGCTACGTCAAGCTCTGGCATGGCGTGGTGAACAGTTCCGAGAATTCCCAGCACATTTCGGACTGGTACACCTTCTCGCACATCATCCACGGCTTCCTGTTCTACGCGCTGGCACGGTTCCTGTTCCCACGCTCGCCGATCGGCCTGAGGCTGGCGTTCGCCGTTCTCATCGAAGGCGGCTGGGAATTGCTCGAGAACAGCCCGTTCATCATCGACCGCTACCGCGCCGGCACCATCTCGCTCGACTATTACGGCGACAGCATCATCAATTCGGTGTCCGACACACTGGCCATGGTGCTGGGATTTGTGATGGC
The DNA here is from genome assembly GCF_013170705.1 of Mesorhizobium loti. NCBI lineage: Bacteria > Pseudomonadati > Pseudomonadota > Alphaproteobacteria > Hyphomicrobiales > Phyllobacteriaceae > Mesorhizobium > Mesorhizobium loti. Next base: position 530,241 of record NZ_CP033334.1, read on the forward strand.
GCGAAGGCTACCTATATGGGTGATCGTCAGCCTCGCCATCCTTTTTGAACTGGGTACCGGCTACCTCATCCGGGACAATCTGACACTCAACGTGATCATGCTGCTGCATCCGTTCGAGGCCATCAAGCAGTGGCAAAGTGGAATTTAGTGATATGAGCACATTCTCTCCCCGCGAAATCGTTTCGGAACTCGACCGCTTCATCATCGGCCAGAAGGACGCCAAGCGCGCCGTGGCCATCGCCTTGCGCAACCGCTGGCGCCGCCAGCAGCTGGAAGGCCAGATGCGCGAAGAGGTGATGCCGAAGAACATCCTGATGATCGGACCGACCGGCGTCGGCAAGACCGAGATCTCGCGCCGCCTGGCGCGTCTGGCCGGTGCGCCTTTCGTCAAGGTCGAGGCAACCAAGTTCACCGAAGTCGGCTATGTCGGCCGTGACGTCGAGCAGATCATCCGCGATCTCGTCGAGATCGCCATCGGCCTGGTGCGCGAGAAGATGCGCGAGGACGTCAAGGCGCGCGCCCATATCAACGCCGAGGAACGCGTTCTGGAATCGCTGGTCGGCAAGACGGCGAGCCCGGCGACGCGCGACAGCTTCCGCAAGAAGCTGCGCGACGGCGAACTCGACGACAAAGAGATCGAGATCGAAGTGGCCGATACCGGCAATGGCGGCATGCCCGGTTTCGAGATCCCCGGCATGCCGGGCGCCAATATCGGCGTGCTCAACATCAACGACATGCTGTCCAAGGCGATGGGCGGCAAGAAGACCAAGCTGCGCAAGACCACGGTGAAGGAATCCTATGATCTGCTGGTCAGTGACGAGTCCGACAAGCTGCTCGACCAGGACGAGGTGGTGCGCCGGGCGCTCGATGCCGCGGAAAATGACGGGATCGTCTTCCTCGACGAGATCGACAAGATCGCCGCCAGGTCGGATATTTCGGGCGGGCCTTCGCGCGAAGGCGTGCAGCGCGACCTGCTGCCGCTGGTCGAAGGCACCACGGTGGCGACCAAATACGGGCCGCTGAAGACGGACCACATCCTGTTCATCGCTTCAGGCGCCTTCCACGTCTCGAAGCCGTCAGACCTGTTGCCGGAATTGCAGGGCCGCCTGCCGATCCGCGTCGAGCTGCGCGCGCTGGAGAAGGAGGATTTCGTCCGCATCCTGACCGAGACGGAAGCGAGCCTGATCAAGCAGTATATCGCGCTGATGAAGACGGAGGGCGTCGACCTGACCTTCACCGACGACGCCATCGATTCACTCGCCGGCATCGCCGTCGATCTCAACGCCAGCGTCGAGAATATCGGCGCCAGGCGGCTGCAGACGGTGATGGAACGGGTGCTGGACGAGATCTCCTACGACGCGCCCGACCGCAACGGCACGAGCGTCACCATCGACGCCGCCTATGTGGAAAAGCATGTCGGCGATCTGTCCAGAAACACAGATTTGTCGCGATTCATCCTGTAACGACAGCTCTGGAGGTTCCGGCGCCGGATCAGGCAACACCGTTCCGGCGGAAATCATGTGTGGCCAGATGGTACCATCTGGCCACCTTTCGTCTTGCCGGCGAAAAGCGCGCTCTCGACTCAGCCCGGAGCATTACCCTAGTTTGCGCGGCATACCTGAAGGCGGCGGCGCATGAAAAAATTCATTCTGGTCATTCTCGGCTTGACGCTGGCGGCGACGCTTTTCGTCGCTGATGCGGCGACATTGGTGCCGCCGGGAAACCGCAATGCCGAGCAGCCCGACATTCCCGGCGCATCGAGCCGGCGCACCCAGGCGACCAACACCACCTTCCAGGCGAAATACCGCAAGGTCTACGCCCTGCTGCAGAATGACGCCGATCTGCGCGCCAAGATCAAGAAGGCCGCTTCCGCCTACGGCATTGATCCCTTGCACATCGTCGGCGCCATCGTCGGCGAGCACACCTACAATGTCGACGCCTATGACCGGCTGCAGACCTACTACGTCAAGGCGATCTCCTATCTCTCCAGCAAACTGTCCTTCGCCTATGACGGCGAGGACGTCACCGATTTCGTGCAGCGGCCGGAGTTCAAGAAATGCGCCGCAATGTCGGACAGCTACGACCTTTGGGAATGCCGCGAACAAGTCTGGAACCATTCGTTTCGCGGCAAAACGGTCGGCGGGACAAGCTTTCCCGATGACCGCTTCGGCGCCACCTTCTTCCAGCCCTACTATGCCGGCCAGACCTTCGGCCTTGGCCAGCTCAACCCCTTGACGGCGCTGCAGATGAGCGATCTCGTGCACAAGGTCTCCGGCTTGCCGAGGCTCGATGTCGGCGACCCCAATTCGGTCTACAAAACCATCATGGATCCCGACCTGACGCTGCCCTACGTCGCCGCGACGATCAGGAAATCGATCGATGCCTACAAGAGCATCGCCGGCTTCGACATTTCGGGAAATCCGGGGCTGACCGCCACGCTCTACAATGTCGGCAATCCGGAGCAGCGTGCCTATGCGCTGAAGGCGGAGAACGACAAGCGTCGCGCCGCCGGCGAACAGGTGAAGCTGCCGGAGGAGAATTATTACGGCTGGCTGGTCAACGACAAATTGTCGGAACTGAAGGCGCTGTTTTAGACGCGTCGAGGGGACGGAGCGCATCGGAGTTGAATTCGCCGACGCCAGTGCCGCCCCTCATTGCCCTGCCGGGCACCGGCGTGACTGATCGGCGCGAGGCTTGATTGCCACGTGGTTCCCCCAATCCGTCGCTGCTTCGCAGCGCCACCTTTCCCCCTCCGGAGGGAAAGGAAGGGAGCTTTGCTGGAGGAGCGTTGCTGGCAAAAAGCTTGGCGCCTTTCCTCTACCCCGTCGATCGGGGGGTCCGAAGGACGGGCGAGACCCGTGGCTCGCCCCGGCTAGGTGGCTCGGCGAAGCCGAGACGGAGTGGGGGTCGACCAGCGCGGCATAAGACAATGCATGCAGTAGCGCTTTGCGGGGAGAAGATGCCGGCAGGCAGATGAGGGGCAGCGCAGACCTCTATAGTTGGCGCGACGGCCTCAAGCCGCCAGCAAAGACTTCAGCTTCACGGCCTGCGATCCCAGCGCCTCCGGCGCCGGCCTGGCCTGCTTGCCGATCAGCATTTCGGCCAGCCTGATGTCACGGGCGACCGCGTTGCCGGGACCGATGCCGCTGGCCGCCACCAGCCTGCCGTCCTCGGCCAGGTGGAAGAGGATGAAGGCGCCGTCGCCGAGATCGCGCCGCACGGTGCCGCGGCCTTCGTCGGCAAGGCCGGATATCTGCAGGGTGAGCCCATACTGATCCGACCAGAACCACGGCACCGCCACATGCGCCTCGCCGGCACCAAGCATGTTCCTGGCGGCAAGCGCGCCCTGTTCCTGCGCATTGCGCCAGGCCTCCAGCCGCACGCGGCGGCCGCCATAGACGGCAAGCGGGAACGAACAGCAGTCGCCGGCGGCAAAGATATCGGGATCGCTGCTGCGCAGCTCGGCATCGACCGCGATGCCGTTTTCAATGGCCAGCCCGGCCTCGGCCGCGAGCCCGGTCGCCGGCACGGCGCCGATGCCGATGATGGCGAGATCGGCTGTGATCTCGCGTCCGCCGGCAAGCGCGATACGCACTTGTTCCCCGTCGTCGGCAATGGACGCAATGCCTTCACCGCACAGGATATCGACGCCTTCGGCGACATGCGCCGCATGGATAATTTCGGCGATCTCGGCCGGGACGCCGCGCATCAGGATGCGCGGCTGGGCCTCGATGACAGTGACCGCAGCGGCGAGCTTGCGGGCCGCGGCGGCGAGTTCGAGGCCGATGAAGCCGCCGCCGATGACGGCGATGCGGTTGTCCGCGCGGAGGTGGGCGCGAATGGCCAGCGCATCGGCGAATGTCCTGAGATAAACGCAGCGCTTGCCGAGGCCAGGCATCTGCAGTCTGCGCGGGGTCGAGCCGGTGGCCAGCAGCAACTTGTCGTAGGGCAGGACCGAACCGTCCGACAGGCGCACCGTATGGGCGGCGCGATCGATCGCCACGGCCCTGACGGAACGGATATGCCGGATCGATTTCTCGGCCAGGATCGCGTCGCTGGCGATCGCCTTGATTTCCGGCACGTCGCTGGCCATCGCGTCCTTGGACAAAGGCGGACGTTCGTAGGGCAGATGCGGCTCGTCGCCGACCAGCGTCACCGGCCCGCCATAGCCAAGATCGCGCAGCGCAAGAGCCGCCCGCCCGCCGCATTCGCCGGCCCCGATGATGACCATTGCGCGCGCCATCTCCGTCACCCGATCTGCACGAGGACTTTGCCGCCCTCGACCTTGACCGGATAGGTCCTGAGGCTGACGCAGACCGGCGCGCCCCTGGCCGCGCCGGTCTTGTAGTTGAAGCGGCCATTGTGTTTGGGGCATTCGATGATGTCGTCCATCACCAGGCCGTCGGCAAGATGCACCTTCTCATGCGTGCAGAGCCCGTCCGTGGCGAAGTATTCGTCGTCGGGACTGCGATAGATGGCGAAGGTGCGCCCGCCATGATCGAAGCGCATTACGTCCTCTTCATCGATGTCATCGGCAGCACACGCCTCGACCCAGTCGCTCATTCAGTCCTCCGCAAAAGCAATTCCAGGAAAGGTGCGCAACGGTTTCCCGGGAAAGCGCTTGGCGCTTTCCCCCAGGGAATTGCGTTGAAACAAAGAGTGCAGATCGGATGCCACGATCATTCCGCCGCGGCGGCGACGGCATCGCCATGGAATTCCTCGCGGTACGGCCTGGCGGTCGGCGGCAGTTCGCGCTTAAGGACGTAATCCTCGTTGCGCAGCTGGCGCAGGAAGACCGGGATCATCTCGCGGTAGCCGGCCAGGATGGATGGCGTCGGCGCCGGCAGATCATGCTTGATCAGCGCATGCAGCTTGGGTAGCGCGTGGTACGGCACCATCGGGAACATGTGATGCTCCACATGATAGTTCATGTTCCAGTAGATGAAGCGGCTGATCGGGTTCATGTAGACGGTACGGCTGTTGAGCCGGTGGTCGATGACATTGTCGGCGAGGCCGCCATGCTGCAGCAGGCCGACCATGACGTGGTGCCAGGCGCCATAGAGCCTGGGCAGGCCGACCAGCATCAAGGGCAGGAACGATCCGGTGTAGAGCGCCAGCGCCATGGTCGCGGCATAGATCGCGGTCCAGATGCGGGCAACACGGATCGCCTTGCCCTGCTCCTGCTCGGGAATGAAGGTTTTTTCCGCCGCGCTGATGTTGCCGGCGGCGTTGCGCAGCATGTCCGACATCGCATGCCAGGCATCGAGCACGCCGACAAAGCCAAGGACGGCGCGCACCAGGTCGGGCGGCCGCATGACAGAGATTTCCGGGTCCCGGCCGACGATGACGGTGTCTGTGTGGTGGCGCGTGTGGCTCCAGCGCCAGGTCACCGGGTTGCGCATGATCATGAAGCAGGCGATCTGATAGATCGCATCATTCATCCACTGCGTCCGGAAGGCCGTGCCGTGGCCGCATTCATGCCAGCGTGAATCGGTGGACGAGCCGTAGAGAACGCCATAGACGAAGAAGAACGGTACGCACCACCAGGTGCCCCAGAACCAGGCGCCGCCGGCGCCGCTGACGATGAGGGCGGCCAGCCAGATCGCGGTGTCGCGGATCGCCGGCCCGTCGGAGCGCTGCATCAGCTCCTTCATCTGCTTGCGGGACACGTCGGTGTGATACCACTCGGCGGCCGACAGGCCGTTCTCCACGGCGAGCTTGGCGTCGCGGCCGATCAGGCTGTAGTCACGCCGGGACGGCGCTGTCGTCATGGTTGCCTCCCTCGGCAGGGCATCCGCCCAGGCGAATGCCGCTTGCCCATTGGCCTCGAACCTAAAAATACCGCCGAGCCATGATAGACTCAATATCACAAAGATAGTTTCTATCATTTCCTATCAGAATGATGTATCCATGTGTTGGGACTCGAACGAGGCGATCATGGCGAAACGGCCGACCATCACCGATCTGGCGCGCATTTCCGGCGTCAGCGTTGCCACGGTGGACCGGGTGCTCAACAACCGCCTGCCGGTGCGCGAGGAAACCGCCCGCCGCGTCTACGAGACGGCGACCGAGATCGGCTATCACGCCGCCGGCCTGATCAAGCAGCGGATGCGCCATGAGCTGCCGGAGTACCGGCTCGGCTTCCTGCTGTTGCGAGGCAATGACGTGTTCTATTCGGAGTTCGCGCGGCAGCTCGAGCTCGCGGTGTCGCAATCACAGCGCTTCCGCGGCGTCGCGATCATCGATTTCGCCAGTTCGCTGACGCCGGACGAAATCGTCGAACGCACGCGCAAGCTGGCGGCCAAATGCAGGGCCGTCGCGCTGGTCGGGCCGGATCACCCGACGCTGACGGTCGTCGTCGAGGAGATGAAGGCCCAGGGGTTGCCGGTGTTTTCGTTGCTGTCCGATTTCGCGGCCGGCATTCGCGAGGGTTATGTCGGCCTCGACAACCGCAAGGTCGGCCGCACGGCGGCCTGGATGATCTCGAAAGCGGCGAAACGGCCGGGCAAGGTCGCGCTGTTCGTCGGCAGCCACCGCTTCCACGGGCATGAGCTGCGCGAGATCGGCTTCCGCTCCTTCTTCCGCGAACAGGCGCCGGACTTCACCTTGCTTGAAACGCTGGTCAATCTCGAGGCCAACCAGATCACGCAGGATACGCTGCTCGATGTTCTCGCCCGCCATCCCGATCTGGTCGGCTGCTATGTCGCCGGCGGCGGCATGGAAGGCGCGGTCGCGGCACTGAGGCAAGCCAGGCCGGCGGAGATGCCGGCGGTGATCTGCAACGAGATCACCGCGGTCTCACGTTCGGCCCTGGCCGACGGCATCCTGACGATGGTGATCTCGACACCGCTGGCCGCACTTTGCCGCGAGCTCATGGACCTGATGGCGCATGCCATCGAGACCGGCGCCGCGAACGCACCGGGGCAGACCTTCCTGCCGTTCGAAATCTACCTGCCCGAGAATATCTAGCGATGCATCGCGCTTCCAGGCATGGCCGGCCGAGTTGACGCAGAATCCGGTCGCCAATATAGACCGCTAATGGGTGAGGACAGGTTTGGGTACATCGCCTTTGGCAAGGATGCTCTCTATGCTCGTGGAGCGCTTTTCAGCGCCCTTCGGCTGTTGCACTACACGCCAGGAGCCAGAATTTCAGTCCTGACGGACCGGCCAGGCGTTTTCGACGGCTATCCGATCGAAGCGATCGAGCTTACCGCCAAGGAAATGACCGAGATGTCTTTCGGCGATCGGTACCTGTTTGGCATCAAGGCCGCCGGCATCATTGAGCTGTTGCGGCGTTGCGATCGCCTGTTTTTCATGGATACCGACATCTACCCCGTCGGCAATGTATCGAGATGCTTCGGAAAAATCTCCGCCTCGCACTCGATCATGAGAAAATGCGAAGGCACACCAAAGGCCGCCGCCTACCGGGCAATCGCGGATAAGGGATTCTTGCTTGGCGACCAGCGGCTGTCGGGACGTGAGCCGATGTGGAATAGCGGCGTCGTGGGTGTCCACAATTCCAATCTCCCGGCGTTGGCTGACGCTTACCAGGCCATCGAGCAAATGATCGGCGTGGTCAGAGCGCACACGGCCGAACAGTTCTGCATTGGTGTGGCGTTATCGCAGCACGGCCGCTCCATAAGCGGACATTGGCTGCCCCTGCGGAACTATAACACCAGGGGCCGAAAGCTATTTGCCAGGCAGCGCATCGAAGCCTTTTTCGAGCGCGCCAATCAGCTGACCTTAAGTCAACAGATCGAGTCTGCGGCGAAATACCGGATATCGCGGGCTCCGCTCGACTTGTTGATGCAGAGGGACATCTGGCACTTCTAGGCCGCGCCCATCACAGGCATCGCGATACCGCGGACGGCGGCAGCACCCCAAGGGAAGAGGCCGCCGCGGCCCTCGGCAAAGCACCCACCGCCTAACTGGTTGGATGGCGATCGTTCGCTATGGCAGAAAGAGAATATCGTTGGTCCCGCCGGGCAAGTTGCGAATGTCCACATCCCTTTCGGACTTTCCGCTGAAGACGACACAACGTCCATAATATTGGGCCAAATCCGCCGCCATTTCACTTGCTTCCGACGGCTCATACCGAGATGGCACATATTCCATCAGGATTGGAACTCGGCGTTCCAGCAAGTCCCTCATGGATCTCAGGGCCGCAGGCTCGGCGCCCTCAATGTCCATCCAGACGAGGCCAATATCGTCAGGATTGACGTCGACCTCACGCAGGATTTCATCCACGCGCCGAAGAGGCACTTGGACAGATCGAGCACCCTCCCCAGGCCTGATAACACCGCCTGCCCCACAATTTTTTTCGTCAAAGTAAAAGTCGACGACGCCATTGTGGTCACCCACCGCGCACTCAATAACGGTTGTTCCATCCATCAGCCCATTGAGAGACAGATTTTGCTTCAATAGCTGAATATTGTCGGGCGCAGGCTCGATGCAAACCAGTCGGTCGAACCGGCCGCTACGTGTCAAGTAGACGCTATGTGTACCGATATTGGCGCCAACCTCTAAAAGTGTTCTCCCGCCGGTCTGCCCAATGATCTCCAGCACTCTGTCCGCTAGATCGCGTTGGTAATGGCCGTCCTTGAACAAGCTTCTCCCTATGTACTCATGTGGCGAGAAGGTAAGGCGATGATCCGCGAACTGTCTGGTGACGAGGACAATATCTTCGTTAATGGTCAGCAGGCTGAAGTAGCGGAACCGGTCGAAGGTTCGAAGTCCGGCAAACATCCTATCGCGTGAACGCTGAAGCACTCTGTCAATTGGCCGAAATAATCTCATATGCAGATCCCCAAAATATTTCGAGGGACCTGATTTGTTGCAAATTCCACATATTGATGCGCATATTTTAAAATCCCCCCAATATTTTTTACCTCCAAGCGTGAGTTCTTACAAGATTGGAAAATGACAATATTTCCTGATCCCCTCGCTTCTACCAACCACGGCATGGCTCCGGTGGAGACGACGACAGAGGCTGGCGATCTGGCCATCACCGATATCCCCGGACTTGCCTCGGCTTTGGATCAGCCTCGCACAGAGCACGCGCGCCCCAACCCGCATCGACGCCGCTTTTCCGCATCGGCCAAAATCGAGCGTCCGGTTTTGGAATCGCCCTTGACGCCTCGTGGCAAAATGGAATAAATATTTCACCAACTGTACATTTTGGTTCTTTCGTTCCGGAACGTCTGTTTCAAACGGCGAGTTTGGCGTTCCAGCCGATGCAGGGCCCTGCAGCGCGGAACGAAACGATATCAGGGAGAGATTCCCCGGGGAGATCGGGGATTCCGGAGAAATCGGTGCAACCGGACACCAAAAGTGGAGGAGAGATACAATGAAGAAACTGCTTTTGGGCGTCGCCTTCGCGGCGCTGATGAGTTCATCGGCCATGGCCGCCAAGATCGGCGTATCGATGGCCAAGTTCGACGACAACTTCCTCACCGTGCTGCGCAACGGCATGATTGCGCAGGCAAAGGGCATGAGCGGCGTCGAGCTGCAGGTCGAGGACGCGCAGAACGACGTCGCCAAGCAACTCGATCAGATCAAGAACTTCGCCGCTTCGGGCGTTGACGCCATCATCGTCAACCCTGTCGACACCTCGGCGACGCAGGCGATGTCGGACGCCGCGGCAGCCGCCAAGATCCCACTGGTCTACGTCAACCGCGAGCCTGTCAATGTGAACTCGCTGCCGGACAACCAGGCCTTCGTCGCCTCGAACGAAGCCGATTCCGGCACGCTCGAGACCAAGGAAGTCTGCCGCCTGTTCAAGGAAGCCGGCAAGAAGGAGGCCAATGTCTATGTGATCATGGGCGAGCTTTCCAACCAGGCCGCCGTGCAGCGCACCAAGGACATCGAAGAGGTGATCGCCACGCCGGACTGCAGCTTCATCAAGATCATCGACAAGCAGACCTCGAACTGGAACCGCGACGAGGCGCAGAACCTGATGACCAACTGGCTGTCGACCGGCAAGAAGTTCGATGGCGTCATCGCCAACAATGACGAAAGCGCCATCGGCGCGATCCAGGCGATGAAGGCCGCCAACATCGACATGAAGTCGGTTGTCGTCGGCGGCGTCGACGCCACCCAGGACGCTCTGGCGGCGATGCAGGCGGGCGACCTTGATGCAACCGTGTTCCAGGACGCGGCCGGCCAGGGTGCCGGCGCGTTGGATGCGGCGCTCAAGCTGTCCAAGGGTGAGAAGGTCGAGCACAAGGTCTACGTGCCGTTCCAGCTCGTCACCCCGGCCAACATCGACAAGTTCCTGAAGAAGAACTGAGCCGCGGACATATGGAGCGGCGCTTTCGCGCCAAGGAAGGCGCCGCTCCTCTTTCCCTCAGCGCCTGAAGGCGATCGAGGAACGACCGCGGCTGACGGAGGATAGAAGATTGTCACAGACATCCCATGGCGTTGGAGGGCTCACCTACGATGCGAAGAAGCGCGCATGGCCGGCCGAACTCAATGTCTTCCTGGCGCTTGTCATCCTCGTCGTCGCCTTCGAAGTGATCGGGCGGGTCTTTCTCGGCGACAGTTTCCTGTTCAACACGCGCAGCGACGTCGGCGGGATCTTCAACGAGGCGCGCCTGCAGATCATCATCCTGCAGGTGTCGATCGTCGGCATCATCGCCATCGGCGTGACGCAGGTGATCATCACCGGAGGTATCGACCTGTCCTCGGGTTCGATTGTCGGCGCCACCGCCATGATCGCCATGAGTTTCGCCCAGGTGGCAACCGTCAACGGCAACCCAAATCCCAAGGCGATGTTCCTGGCACAAGGCTGGACCGACCTGCCTGTGATCGTGCCACTGCTGGTCGCGATCGGCTGCGGCTTGCTGGCCGGCCTCGTCAATGGCTCATTGATCGCCTACACGCGCATTCCGCCCTTCATCGCCACGCTCGGCATGATGGTCACCGCGCGCGGCATCGCCAAATGGTGGTCCAAGGGCCAGCCGATCTCTTTTCCCACCGACAGTTTCGCGGCGATCGGCAAGGGCTTGATGCCGGTCATCATCTTCCTGTCGCTGGCGGTGCTGTTCCAGCTGGTTATGACCTACACAAGGTACGGCAAGCACTGTTATGCGATCGGCTCCAACGAGGACGCCGCGCGCATGTCCGGCATCAAGATCGCCAATCACAAGATCCTGGTCTACGCCATCGCCGGCATACTCGCCGCGCTCGCCGCCGTGGTGCTGAGCTCCAAGAACTTGACCGCGCAGTCCGGCATGGGCGTGATGTACGAACTCGACGCCATCGCCATGGCGGTCATCGGCGGCGTCTCGCTGTCGGGCGGCCGCGGCTCGATCATCGGCACGGTGATCGGTTCGCTGATCTTCGGCGTCATCATCTCCGGCTTCACCTTCCTGCGCCTCGACGCCTACTACCAGGAGATGGTCAAGGGCGTGATCATCGTCGGCGCGGTCGTTCTCGACCAGTGGCGCCAACGCCTGCGGGCATTGAGGGCTTGACCATGTCAGACATCGTCCTGAAGACCGAAAACCTCACCAAGCGCTATGGCGGTGTGCATGCGCTGGAAGGCGCCAACTTCGAGCTGCGCAAGGGCGAGCATGTCGCCATCATGGGTGACAATGGCGCCGGCAAGTCGACCTTCGTGCGCCAGATCACCGCCGTGGAGCAGCGCACCAGCGGCCAGATCTGGTTCGACGGCAAGGAAGTGAATTTTGCCGGGCCGATCGAGGCCCGCACGGCGGGCATCGAGACGGTGTTCCAGAACCTGGCATTGGCCGATGATCTCGACGTGCCGTCGAACCTGTTCCTCGGCCGCGAAAAGGTGCTGTTCAATCTCGGGCCATTCTCGATCCTCGACCGCAAATACATGCGCAAGGCAACCGAAGCGGCACTGATCCGCACGGCGGTGAAGATCCCCAATCTCTCCAACACCATCCGCCACATGTCGGGCGGCCAGCGTCAGTGCGTGGCAATCGCCAGGACGGCGACCTTCGCCTCCAAGCTGATCATCATGGACGAGCCGACGGCGGCCCTTGGCGTGCAGGAGACGGCGCAGGTCGAAAACATCATCCGTACGCTGAAAGACAATGGCGAGCCGCTGATCCTGATCAGCCACAATATGCGCCAGGTGTTCGACCTGTGCGACCGCATCGTCGTCTTTCGGCGCGGCCGCATCGTCGCCAATCTGCGCAAGGAGAACACCGACGGCCAGGACATCGTCTCCTACATCACCGGCGCCAAGACCGGAGAGGCGGAACTCGCGGCCTAGGCGGAGTGGTTGCCCGGTTCCGGGACGATCCGCCGCGCCAGGAAAATACCCAGCCACCTTTCCCTGACAGAAAGGTCAGGACACAACTCTCTCGAACCCATCCCTCAGAGGAAATATCCATGACTGTTCGTTTCGCCCTCCTCGGCGCCGGCCGCATCGGCAAGGTCCATGCCCGCGCCGTCGGCTCCAACCCCGATGCAAAACTGGTGGCGGTGGCCGATGCTTTCGACAAGGCGGCTAAGGAGCTGGCGAGCGCCTATGGCGCCGAGGTGCGCACCATCGACGCCATCGAGACATCCAAAGACATCGACGCCGTCGTCATCTGCACGCCGACCGACACCCATGCCGATCTGATCGAGCGTTTCGCCAAGGCCGGCAAGGCGATCTTCTGCGAGAAGCCGATCGACCTTAACGTCAAGCGGGTGGAGAAGTGCCTGGCCGTGGTCGAGAAGGCCAAGGCGACGCTGATGGTGGGTTTCAACAGGCGCTTCGACCCGCATTTCGCCGCCGTGCGCAAGGCCATCGACGACGGCGCCATCGGCACGGTCGAGATGGTCACCATCACGTCGCGCGATCCCGGCCCGCCGCCAGTCGACTACATCAAGCGCTCGGGCGGCATTTTCCGCGACATGACCATTCATGATTTCGACATGGCGCGCTTCCTGCTCGGCGAAGAACCTGTCGCCGTGAGCGCGCACGCCTCGGTGCTCGTCGACAAGAAAATCGGCGAAGCCGGCGATTTTGATAGCGTCAGCGTCATCCTGGAGACGGCTTCGGGCAAGCAGGCAATCATTTCGAACTCGCGCCGCGCCACCTATGGCTACGACCAGCGCATCGAGGTGCATGGTTCGAAAGGCATGATCGCGGCCGAGAACCAGCGGCCGGTGTCGATCGAGCTGGCCAACGAGAAGGGTTATACGCGCCCGCCTTTGCACGACTTCTTCATGACCCGCTATCTCGACGCCTATGCCAATGAGATTGCCGCCTTCATCACGGCCGCGACAAAGGGCAAGAAGGCGACGCCAAGTGGCGCCGACGGCCTCGTGGCGCTGAAGCTGGCCGATGCGGCGCTGAAATCGGCGACATCAGGCAAGACCGTCCGTCTCGACAAGTAAGAATTCCAAGACACAGGAGCAGAGCGATGAGCGTATCCGCCGATCGTAATTCACAGACACGCGCCATCGTCACCGGCGGCGCGCAAGGCATCGGCTTCGCCGTCGCCGAGGCACTCGCCGACGAGGGCTGCCGGGCGCTGGCGCTTATCGGCCGCTCGCAGGAGAAGGGCGACAAGGCCGTCGCCACCCTCAAGAAGTCGGGCGTCGACGCCATCTTCATCAGCGCCGACGTTTCCAAGGTGGCCGACTGCAAGCGCGCGGTGGCAACCGCGCTCTCGCATTTCGGCACCATCAACGCGCTGGTCAATGCCGCCGCGACGTCGGCGCGCGGCTCGCTGGTCGAGACATCGGAAGAGCTTTTCGATCAGATCTTCGACACCAATGTGCGCGGCCCGTTCTTCCTGATGCAGGGCGTGGTGGCGCATCTCCTGGAGAAGAAGGCTTCCGGCTCGATCGTCAATGTTCTGTCGATGTCGGCACATACCGGCCAGTCCTTCCTGACGCCCTATTCGACCAGCAAGGGCGCGCTGATGACGCTGACCAAGAACGTCGCCAACGCCTATCGCTTCAACCGCATCCGCTGCAACGCGGTGCTGCCGGGCTGGATGGATACCGAGGGCGAGGACCTCGTGCAGAAGAAATGGCATGACGCCCCGGACGACTGGCTGGCGAAAGCCGAAGCCGCACAGCCGATGGGCCAGCTGGTCAAGCCGGACCAACTCGCCCGGCTGATCAGCTACATGGTCAGCCCGCAATCGGGGGTCATGACCGGATCGCTGGTCGACTACGACCAGAGCGTTGCGGGGTCGTCACCGGAGTAGGTTCAACCAGTAGCCTCGCGCCTGTTGCTGCAGCATCGCCATTCCCATATAGTCAAGATAGTCAGACTAGTCATGGAGATTGAGATGCTGCCTGTGGCCAAAGATACGAGCTGGACGGTCGCTGGGGCAAAGGCTCGGCTCTCGGAGGTTATCGAGCGCGCGCAGTCTTCTCCGCAGACGATCACCAAAAACGGCAAACCAAGCGTGGTTGTCGTCTCGGCCGAGGAATGGCAGCGAAAGACCGCGCGCAAGGGTACGCTTGCGCAGTTCCTGCTGGAGTCACCGCTGCGCGGCGCCGATCTCGACCTCGAGCGCCAGCGTGACGAACCGCGTGACCTGCCGCTGTGAGGCTGCTGCTCGATACGAATGTCCTGTCCGAGGTGACAAGGCCGGGGCCAGACGCGCGCGTTCTGGACTGGCTGGACGGGCTTGATGAGGATCGCTCATTCATCAGTGTCGTGTCGATCGCCGAGATCCGGCGTGGCGTCGCCCTCATGGACGAGGGCCGGAAACGCAAGGCACTGGCCGAATGGCTCGCCCGAGACCTGCCGCAGCGTTTCGAGCAAAGGATTTTGCCTGTGGACGAGCCGGTTGCCCTGGCCTGGGGCGACCTTATAGGCCTTGCGAAGCGTCGCGGTCGCGGCCTGTCGTCAATGGACGGGCTGATCGCAGCCACGGCGATTGCGCAGCGGCTAACCTTGGTAACGCGCAATACCAGGGATTTCGAAGGCTTTGGGATAGAACTCCTCGATCCCTGGACGGCATGAAGTTTGGCGGGAACGTCCATCACTTCGTCATCCACGGGCGGAGCAAGGAGCGCAGCGACGCGGCGCGGACCCTGGACTCCATGCCGGGGCTCGAAAGCGTTGCCGCGGTGCAGAATTCTGCTTCGCTGCACCCTTCGACCGAGGTCGCGGAATGGATCCCAGGGTCTCCGCGACGGAGCTTGGCTCCTGCTTCGCCCAGGGATGACAAAATCGCGAGGGTTCGGCCTCCCCGGAATTGACTGCCATCAAAGACGTGACAAGCGCCTCGGCTTCGATTATATGAGCGGCATGATCCACCTGTCCGCCACCTATTGGTACTTTAGCAGCTCGCTGGCGGCGGGAGGATTGCGCTCGATCTGAAGATTGCAGCAACAACATCCGAACAGCCGCCAGACCTGGCGGCTTTTTTGTTTCAGCCGGCAGGTCTCCTAAACCAGGAGCAGAAAGCCGTGTTGACCACCACAGACGACCTTCGGGTCAAGGAAATCCGAGAACTGAGCACGCCGGACCAGGTGATGCGGGAAATCCCGCGCACGCTGACGGCGACGCGCACCGTCAGCGCGTCACGCAATGCCATCCACGCCATTCTGAACGGGTCCGACGACCGGTTGCTTGTCGTCGTCGGGCCCTGTTCGATCCACGATCCGGTCGCGGCCGTTGATTATGCCAGCCGTCTGGCGGCGCTGCGCGAAACCCTGTCCGACCGGCTCGAGATCGTCATGCGGGTCTACTTCGAGAAGCCGCGCACCACGGTCGGCTGGAAAGGGTTGATCAACGATCCCGACCTTGACGGCAGCTTCAACATCGACAAGGGGCTGCGGATGGCGCGCAATGTGCTGTCGGCCGTCAACAATCTCGGCCTGCCGGCGGCGACCGAATTCCTCGACATGACCACCCCGCAATACATTGCCGACCTCGTCGCCTGGGGCGCGATCGGCGCGCGCACGACCGAGAGCCAGATCCACCGTGAACTGGCATCGGGCCTGTCCTGCCCGGTCGGCTTCAAGAACGGCACCGACGGCAATCTCAGGATCGCCGGCGAGGCGGTGAAATCCGCTGCCCAGCCGCACCATTTCATGGCGGTGACCAAGGGCGGACGCAGCGGCATCGCGACCACCACCGGCAATGAGGACTGCCATGTCATCCTGCGCGGCGGCGTCCAGCCCAATTATGACGCGGCGAGCGTCGAGGCGGCCTCGGTCGAACTCGCCCGCATCGGCGTCGCGCCAAGGCTGATGATCGATGTCAGCCACGCCAACTCGAGCAAGAAGCCGGAGAACCAGCCAAAGGTGGCGGCCGACGTGGCAGGCCAGGTCGCGGCGGGCGACGAGCGCATCATCGGCTTGATGATCGAGAGCAATCTCGTCGCCGGACGACAGGACGTCGTGCCTGGCAAGCCGCTGGTCTACGGCCAGAGCATCACCGATGGCTGTATCGACTGGGCGACCACCGAGACCGTATTGCACGGCCTTGCCGGTGCCGTCGAATGGCGCCGGTCGGCGCGCCGCGCCATGCTGGAGAGCCGGCAGGGAGCCGCCTGATCTGGCCGGAGACAAGGCAGGGCGGCGGTTCCCGTTTCAGCCGGGGATCATGCCGCCCTCAGCCCCTCCCATGCCGTAAACACCGCAACCGCAAAGAGCAGCAGCCCGGCCGCCCGGCCCGCAAGAGTGGTCGCCCGCGGATTGGCGATCAGAAGGTTGCGGCTGCGGCCAGCCGTGATCGCGAGCCCACCATAGATCGCGGCCTGGGTCAGGACCGTCATCAGGCCCATGATTGTCGCTTGCATCCAGATCGGGCCGTAATCCGGTCTCAGAAACTGCGGATAGACGGCAAGCACGAACAAGTATGCCTTCGGATTGATCAGGCAGGTCACCAGTCCCTGCCGAAACGCCTTCCATGCCGAGCGGCTGCCGGCAGGCCCGTCCTGACCGACGGTGATGGAGCAGCGCATCAACGAGATGCCGATGAAGGCCATGTAGGCGGCGCCGGCGATCAGCAGCGGCTTGAACAGGATCGGCACGAAATGCATCAGAAGCCCGACGCCGATGGCGCCGTTCAGCGTGTGCACCATGCCGCCGACCATGATGCCGCCGGTCGCGGCCAAGCCCCTGTCGCGGCCGCCGGTCAGCGCATTGGCCAGCACGAACAGCATATCCATGCCCGGAACGATGATGATGCCGAGCAGGAGGATAAAGAAAAGCCAGAGATTTTCCGCGTAGCCCATGTCAGTTGCCTGCCGCCCCGATCCGCCATGTCGCTGCGGAACCTGTTGATTTTCAAGTCGATAGGCAGTCCTATAGGTCTACCCAACTGACAATGGTGTGTCAGTTGGGATCGAAGCCGGGTGAGGAAAATGCGCAAGGCGTCACGCCTGTTCGAGATCATCCAGATCCTGCGTCTGGCGCGGCAGCCGGTGACGGCGGCCATGATTGCCGAGCGGCTGGAAATGACGATCCGTTCGATCTATCGCGACATCGCCGCGCTGCAGGCGATGCGCGTGCCGATCGAGGGCGGGCGCGGCATCGGCTATATACTGCGCCCCGGCTTCGACCTGCCGCCGCTGATGTTTTCGATCGAGGAGATGGAGGCGATCGTGCTGTCGTTGGCGCTGCTGGAGCGCACGGGGGACGATGAGCTCAAACAGGCCGCCAAGCGGGTCAGCGCCAAGATCGCCGGCGCGGTGCCACCGCCCTTGCGCCAGACGCTCGACGCCAATGCGCTGCATGCGTGGGGGTTCGCCGCACCTTCGGCCGGCGCGATCGACCTGGCGCTGGTGCGCCGCGCCATCCGCGACGAGGAAAAGCTGGACCTCTCCTACCGCGACGAAATGGGCCGCGCCTCCGAGCGGCTCATCCGTCCGATCGCGCTTATCTATTACGCCGAGACCGCCAACATCGTCGCCTGGTGCGAGCTGCGCCAGGCGATCCGCAATTTCCGCAGCGACCGGATCGAGGATTGCCAGCCGACCGGGCTGCGCTTCAAGGGCGAAGGCGACCGCTTGCGGCAGATCTGGGTCGACGGCTGGGAAACCCCGGCGGTCGGCGGCTGAGGCGCGCTTGTATTATCGCACGTCCACCCAGCGTTTTTCCTGGAACGAGCGCGCCATGGCGTGCACGGTGCGTTCGATCTCCAGACCTTCGGCGAATTCGATGAGCCGCGCCGGTTTGCCGGCGAGCCGCGTCAGCAATTCGTGACACTCGATGATCTTGAGGTCGTTGAAGCCGAGATTGTGGCCGGGCGCCGGCAGGAAGGCGTCGTAGGGTCTGTGATGCGGCGCCATCAGGATGGTGCGGTAGCCCTGTTCGGTCGGACGATCCGCGGTGACATAGAGCTGGATCTCGTTCATCCGCTCCTGGTCGAACAGGATCGACCCTTTCGAACCGAAAATCTGGATGGCGATGCGGCCCTTGCGGCCCCAGGCCGAGCGGTTGACCTGAAGCGTGCCGGCGATGCCGTTTTCCAGATGCATCAGCACACTGGCGATATCATAGGTCTCCACCGCGCGGCGTCCGCCGGCCGCGAGCTTCCGGTCGGCATAGGGCTTGGCCATGTCGCAGATGACGCTGGCGACGCGGCCGAACAGCGCCGAGACCAGCGACAGCGGATGCACGGCGAAATCGTCGAGCGCGCCATAGCCGGAAGACGCCTCGTGCTTCCAGAAGAACAGGGCCTCGGGATCGGCCATGAAATCCTCGTCCATCTCGATGCGCAGATGGTTGACCTCGCCGATGATCCTCTCCTCGAGCAGCGCGCCGATGTGGCGGATGGCCGGGCTCTGGATGTAATTGTAGCCAAGCGCCGCGATCTTGCCTGATATCTTCGCCGCGGTCGTCATCGCCTCTGCCTCGGCAAAACTTGGCGCCATCGGCTTTTCGCACCACAAATGCTTGCCGGCCTCCAGAACAGCGATGGCCATTTCCGGATGGAACTGGTTGGGCGTGGTCAGCGAGACAATGTCGACCTCCGGGTCGTTGACGACGGCGCGCCAGTCGCCGGAGGCCTTGGCGAAGCCGAATTCGCCGGCTTTGCGTCGGGCCAACTCATCATTGACCTCGCCGAGATGGACGAGCCTGGGCTTGGCGACATCCGGAAAGACGGCGCCGACGGCACTCCACGCGATGGCATGGCATTTGCCCATGAAGCCCGTGCCGATAAGACCGACGCCAACCATGTTCCGTTTCTCCGCTGCCTCAAGTACCGCGTGGATGAATTAATCCATTTTTTCTTGGAATGGAATGTCTGCCTCATTTTTTATGGCGTTCTTGCGCAGGCTCGCTATGATGGGGCAGAGAGGACGCTTCCAATGCATGCCGCCCAAAAGTGCGCAGCGGTTTTGGACAACGACATGCATGGAAGCAAACGGTCTGAAGCGCCCTGACGCGCCTTGGACAAGCTTGGACGGGCCGACGATGGACGAACGGGTACCTCGCGACTTCGAGACGCTGCGCGCCACGATCCTCGATCGTCGCGAAACCCTGCCGAAACGCATCGCGCAGATCGCCGCCTATGCGCTCGACAATCCCGACGATATCGCCTTCGGCACCGCCGCCAGCATCGCCGCCTCGGCCGGCGTGCAGCCCTCGACCCTGATCCGGTTCGCGCAGCAGCTTGGCTTCGACGGCTTCACCAGCCTGCAGCAGGTGTTCCGCGAGCGGCTGCGCGAGCGCAACTCGTCCTACGACGAACGGTTGCAGGCCTTGCGCGCCAAGGCCGAGGGCGGCGCCGGCCATCGCGCCATCTTCGATGGATTCGTCGCCGCCGCCAGCACCTCGCTCAACGACATTTCGCGTACGCTGGACGACGCGCATCTGGAAGACGCGATTTCGCTGCTGGCAAAAGCGCAGACCATCTACGTGCTGGCCAAGCGCCGCTCCTACCCGGTGGCGACCTATATCGCCTATGCGCTGGGCAAGCTGAAGATCCGCAACCAGCTGATCGAATCGGCCGCCGGCCTGAACGCCGAGATGGTCGGCTTCGCCACGCCGGCGGACGCCGTCATCGCCATCTCCTTCTCCCCCTATGCGCCGGCCACCATCGAGGAAGCACGCACCATCTCCGAACAGGGCGTGCCGATCGTCGCCATCACCGACAGCTCATTCTCGCCGCTTGCCCAGTTCGCCAGGGTCTGGTTCGAGGTTGCCGAGGCGGACTTCGCCGGCTTCCGTTCATTGTCGGCGACGATGGCGCTGGCCATGGCGCTGACCGTCGGCGTTGGGGAGAAACGGCGCGACGCAAGCCGCAAGCGCAAGGCCTGAGCCTGTCTTCGGCGGGCGCGGGCCAGGCTCAAAATCAGGCGCTGCCTCCTGCTTCCCACGCTCCCACCGCGGGATCATGATTCCGTACTTTTCGATGCGGGAATGGTCATTCCATATTGACTATGGATTGGAATTATTATTTCATATTCCCGGCACCACGCTGCCGCTCGCGCGTGTTACCCAAACAAATGTTGTTCCTGACAACAAGACCGACGGGAGGTTCCAATGAGCGAAGCCGTGGATTTGAAACAGGCGCCGCTCGACGTCATCACCATCGGTCGCGCTTCCGTCGACCTCTATGGCCAGCAGATCGGCTCGCGGCTGGAGGACATCACCTCTTTCGCCAAGTCGGTCGGCGGCTGTCCGGCCAACATCTCGGTCGGCACGGCCAGGCTCGGCCTGCGCTCGGCGCTGCTGACGCGCGTCGGCGACGAGCAGATGGGCCGCTTCATCCGCGAACAGCTCAAGCGCGAAGGCGTCAACACCGACGGCCTGAAGACGGACAAGGAGCGCCTGACGGCTCTGGTGCTGCTCTCGGTCGAGAGCGAAGGCGTCTCGCCGATGATCTTTTATCGCAGCGACTGCGCCGACATGGCGCTGGCGCCGGAGGATATCGACGAGGCGTTTGTCGCTTCGGCGCGTTCGATCGTCGTCACCGGCACGCATTTTTCCCGCCCCAACAGCGACGCCGCCCAGCGCAAGGCGATCCGCATCATGAAGGCCAGGGGCGGCAAGGTTGTCTTCGATATCGACTATCGGCCCAATTTGTGGGGCCTCGCCGGCCATGCCGAGGGCTTCGAGCGCTATGTCAAGTCGGACCGCGTCTCGGCCCAGCTGAAGACGGTGCTGCCCGATTGCGACCTCATCGTCGGCACCGAGGAGGAGATCATGATCGCCTCGGGCGCAGACGACTGCCTGAGCGCGCTGAAGACGATCCGCGCACTGTCCTCGGCCACCATCGTATTGAAGCGTGGCGCCATGGGCTGCATCGTCTATGACGGACCGATCAGCGACGATCTGGAAGACGGCATCGTCGGCAAGGGCTTCCCGATCGAGATCTACAATGTGCTGGGTGCAGGCGACGCTTTCATGTCCGGCTTCCTGCGCGGCTGGCTGGGTGGGGAAGACCATGCGACGGCGGCGACCTGGGCCAATGCCTGCGGCGCGTTTGCCGTGTCGCGGCTGCTGTGCGCGCCGGAATATCCGACCTTCGAGGAACTGCAGTTCTTCCTCAAGAACGGCAGCAAGCACCGGGCCTTGCGCAAGGACGAGGCGATCAACCACATCCATTGGGCAACGACCCGCCGGCGCGACATCCCCTCGCTGATGGCGCTCGCCTGCGACCATCGTGTGCAGCTCGAGGACGTGGCGGTCAAGGCCGGCGCCGATCCGGCGCGCATCCGCGATTTCAAGGTTCTGGCGGTCAAGGCGGCGGCCAAGGTCGCGGCCGGCCGCGACGGCTACGGCATGCTGATCGACGAGAAGCATGGCCGCGAGGCGATGTTTGAATTCGCCAGGCACCCCTTCGCCTGGCTTGGACGGCCTGTCGAACTGCCGGGTTCGCGGCCACTGCGCTTCGAATTCTCGCAGGACATCGGCTCGCAACTGGTGGAATGGCCGGTCGATCACTGCATCAAATGCCTGTGCTTTTATCATCCCGACGATCCGGCGGCGCTCAAGGAAGAACAGCAGCAGAAGCTGCGCGCGCTGTTCGAGGCGGCACGGAAAGTCGGCCGGGAACTGCTCATCGAGATCATCGCCGGCAAGCACGGCAAGCTCGACGACACCACCATTCCGCGCGCGCTGGAGGAGCTTTATGCGCTTGGCATCAAGCCCGACTGGTGGAAGCTGGAGCCGCAGGCATCGAGCGGCGCCTGGGCCAGGATCGAAACGGTGATCCTGAAGCATGATCCGTGGTGCCGCGGCATCGTCCTGCTTGGCCTGGAAGCCCCGCAGGACGAGCTGGTGGCGGCTTTCGCCGCCACCGCCAAGGCGCCCATCGTCAAGGGCTTTGCCGTCGGCCGCACCATCTTCGTCCACGCGGCCGAGGAGTGGCTGGCCGGCCGGATGTCGGATGACGAGGCTGTCGCCGACATGGCGTCGCGCTTCGAACAGCTGACCGAGGCGTGGCTTGCCGCGCGCGGACGCAAGGCGGCATAAGAAGGCGCGGCACAAGGACTGCGGAGGAAACACAATGAGCAAGACAATCCGCCTGACGATGGCGCAGGCGCTGACCCGCTTCCTGTCCCGCCAGATGACGGAGATCGACGGCAAAAAAGTGCCGATCTTCGGCGGCGTCTGGGCGATCTTCGGCCACGGGAATGTCGCCGGCATCGGCGAGGCGCTCTACCAGGTGCGCAACGAATTGCCGACCTTTCGCGCCCACAACGAACAGGCGATGGCGCATGCGGCGATCGCCTACGCCAAGGCCAATTTCCGCCGCCGCTTCATGGCCGCGACCTCGTCGATCGGCCCCGGCGCGCTCAACATGGTCACGGCCGCGGCGCTTGCCCATGTAAACCGGTTGCCCGTCCTGTTTTTGCCCGGCGACGTCTTTGCCAATCGCATCCCCGACCCGGTGCTGCAGCAGGCCGAGGATTTTTCCGATGGTACGGCAACGGTCAATGACTGTTTCCGCCCGGTGTCGCGCTATTTCGACCGCATCACCCGGCCTGAGCAGATCATCCCGGCACTCAGCCGTGCCATGCAGGTGCTGACCGATCCGGCCGATTGCGGACCGGTGACGCTGTCGCTTTGCCAGGATGTACAGGCCGAGGCCTATGAGTATCCCGAGAGCTTCTTTGCCGAGCGGGTCTGGCACCCGCGCCGGCCGCGCCCGGATCGCCACGAGCTTGCCGCCGCTGTCGCAGCACTCAAGGGCGCGAAGAAGCCGCTGGTGATCGCCGGCGGCGGCGTGCTGTATTCGCAGGCCTCGAAAGAACTGGCGACATTCGCCGAGGGCGCCGGCATTCCGGTCTGTGAGACGCAAGGCGGCAAGTCCTCGCTGCCGGACGATCATCCGCTCAACATGGCGGCGGTCGGCGTCACCGGCACTTCGGCGGCCAACCGGCTCGCGGAAGAGGCAGATGTGGTGATCGCCATCGGCACGCGCCTGCAGGATTTCACCACCGGCTCGTGGGCGCTGTTCAAGAATTCCGGCAAGACCATCATCGGGCTGAACGTCCAGCCTTTCGATGCCGGCAAGCACCGGGCGCTGCCGCTGGTCGCCGACGCGGCCGAGGGGCTTGCTGAACTCGGTGCCGCGCTGAAGGGGTGGAAGGCGCCTGCCGCCTGGACCGACAATGCTGCCACCGGCAAGAAGGAATGGCAGGCCGAAGCGGCCAAGGTGACGGCGTCGACCAATGCCGCTTTCCCGTCCGACGCACAGGTGATCGGCGCCGTGCAGCGGGCCATGGGCTCAGGCGTCACCTTGCTGCATGCCGCCGGCGGTCTGCCGGGCGAGTTGCACAAGCTTTGGCAGGCCGGCGCGCCGGGCTCCTACCACGCCGAATACGGCTTCTCGACCATGGGTTACGAGATTGCCGGCGGGCTCGGCACCAAGATGGCCAAGCCCGGCGAAGAGGTCGTCGTCATGATCGGCGACGGCTCCTACCTGATGCTGAATTCCGAGATCGCCACCTCGGTGATGCTTGGTTTGAAGCTGACCATCGTGCTGCTCGACAACCGTGGCTATGGCTGCATCAACCGGCTGCAGATGGCGACAGGCGGCGCCAACTTCAACAATCTCCTGAAGGACGCGCGCCACGAGATCCTGCCCGACATCGACTTCGCCGCGCATGCGGCGAGCATGGGCGCGATATCAGAGAAAGTACCCTCGATCGCCGGGCTCGAAAATGCGCTGCAGAAGGCCAAGAAGAACGACCGCACCACCGTTGTGGTCATCGACACCGATCCGCTGGTCTCCACCGATGCCGGCGGCCATTGGTGGGATGTGGCGGTGCCGGAAGTCTCGGCGCGGTCGCAGGTCAACGCGGCGCGCAAGGCCTATGACGAGAAGCGCCAGATGCAGAGCGTCGGCGATTGATGCTAACTCCCTTCTCCCTATACGGGGAGAAGGTGCCGGCAGGCGGACGAGGGGCGGCGCCAGCGGCCAAACAATGAACTGTTCCAATCTGGAGTGACGACTTGAAAGCCAAACTGGGCATGTCCCCCATCGCGTGGTGGAACGACGATCTTGCGGAACTGAGCGATGACGTGTCGCTGGAGGAGTGCCTGCGCCAGTCGCGTTCGGCCGGCTTCACCGGCATGGAAATGGGCCGGCGTTTTCCCAACGACCCCGCCGTCATGCTGCCGATCCTGAAGGCAGCCGACGTGACGCTGTGCGGCGGCTGGTTTTCCGGAACGCTGGTCGATGAGGAGATGGGCAAGAACAAGGACCGCATCCAGCCGATGATCGACCTGTTCAAGGCGGTCAATGCGCCTTGCATCGTCTATGGCGAAGTCGGCCGCTCGATCCAGGGCGACCGCTCGAAGCCGCTGGCCACCAAGCCGAAACTCACCGGTGACGAAATGAAGGTCTATGGCAGGCGCCTGACCGAGTTCGGCGAATGGTGCGCCGAGCAAGGCATGCCGCTTTCCTATCACCACCACATGGCGGCGGTGGTCGAGACCGAGCCGGAACTCGATGCCTTCATGCGCCATTCCGGCGAAGGCATCCCGCTGCTGCTCGATGCCGGACATCTGGCCTTTGCCGGCGGCGACGTGCTGCGCGCCATCGACAACCACCATAAGCGCATCAGCCATGTCCATGTGAAGGATGTGCGCATGGACGTGATCGACAAGCTCGACCGCACGAAACAATCCTTCCTCGACGCAGTGGCTCTCGGCGCCTTCACCGTGCCGGGCGACGGCTCGCTCGATTTCGGCGCCATCGTGCAGCGCTTCGCCGACCATGGCTATGAGGGCTGGTTCGTGGTCGAGGCCGAGCAGGACCCGAAAAAGAACCCGCCGCTCAAGATGGCGCAGGTCGGCCACAAGGAGTTGATGCGGGTGATGACGGCCGCCGGCTACACGGTGGAGACCCAGGGTTTTCCGAATGCCTGACGCGACGGGTTCACGACGAGGCAGGTTGCTGTAGATTGGCCCGATGAAAGATTCCGAACACCCGTTCTTCCGGCCCCTGTGGCGGCGTGTCGCCGTCGTCGCGGTCTGCGTCATCTGGTCGATCATCGAGTTCGCCACCGGCACGCCGTTCTGGGGCGTCATCGCGCTCGGCTTCGCCGGCTATGGCGTCTGGCAGTTTTTTTATCTGTACAAGCCGATCGAAGATAAGCCTCCGGTCGAGCCGACGGAGTAAGCGATCCATGGCGCAGAAGGCTTACGGTTCGAGCACTGCGCGCGTGACGGATCGGATGCGTTGGAGATTAGCCGAAACGCCTCTAGCTTCGTCATCCTGGGGCGAAGCAAGGAGCGTAGCGACGCGGCGCAGACCCCGGGATCCATGCCGCGACATCAAAACAGCCGCTGCGGTGCAGAATTCCGCTCCGTCGCGCTTTTGGGCCGGGGTAACGGCATGGATCCTAGAGCAATTCCAGGAAAAGTGTGAAACGGTTTTCCGTCCGGAGTTGCGTTAAAACAATGAGTTAGAGCAGTTCGCCGTTTCCGTGAAACGGTGAAATGCTCTAGGGTCTTCGCGACGGAGCTTCGCTCCTGCTGCGCCCTAGGATGACGAAGTTGAGAGGCTTCGGCCAATCTCGAAGATTTGCGATAGGAGAGACAAGAATGTCGAAGCTGCTCGTGAAGGCCGACAAGGGCCATGGCCGCGTCGCTCATGTAACGCCGAAAAGCGCTGGCTGGACCTATGTCGGTTTCGACCTGCACCGGCTGCGGCCCGGCGAAAACGCGTCGGGAAAAACTGAAGACCGTGAAGTCTGCCTGGTGTTCATCACCGGCAAGGGCAAGGCGAAAGCCGGCGGCAAGGATCTTGGCCTGCTCGGGGGACGCATGTCGCCCTTCGAAGGCAAGCCGTGGTCGGTCTATATTCCCGAGGGATCGGACTGGTCGGTAACGGCCGATACCGAGCTGGAACTCGCGGTGTGCTCGGCGCCCGGTCTTGGCGGCGGCCTGCCGGTTCGGGTGATCGGACCCGACGATCTCGGCCAGGAAGTGCGCGGCAAGGGCACCAACACGCGCTACGTCACCAACATCCTGCCGGAAGGCAAGCCGGCGGACTCGCTGCTGGTGGTCGAGGTCATCACGCCCGGCGGCCACACGTCGAGCTACCCGCCACACAAGCATGACCAGGACAATCTGCCTGATGAATCCTATCTCGAGGAAACCTACTATCACCGTCTCAACCCGCCGCAGGGTTTTGCCTTCCAGCGCGTCTACACCGACGCCGACAAGAACGGCCATCGCGCGCTGGACGAAGCCATGGCGATCGAGGATGGCGACGTCGTGCTGGTGCCCAAGGGTTATCATCCCTGCGCCGCCTGCCATGGCTACGATCTGTACTATCTCAACGTCATGGCCGGACCGAAGCGGACGTGGAAATTCCACAATGCCCCCGAGCACGAATGGTTGATGAAGGCCTGATCGTTCCGGTCGCGCCGGCTGAAGTTGTTGGTCCAGTTTGAAAAAATCGTCGGCTAAGGACCGCCTGGCTCGATTTGCCTTCGAAAACCCTTCAAAGCTTCGTCAATCCGTCATGGAAATCACCTATGGCAACGGATCTGACGAGGACTTCCCATGCGTTATGCCATCTATTTCACCCCCCGGCAGGACGAACCGCTGGCGCGGATCGCCGCCAATTGGCTGGGCCGCGACCCGTTCGGCGCGGCGACAAGGCCGGTCGAGGCCGTGGCCGATCTGGCGGCGGCGGAAGTTGCCTTCCACACAGCTTCGGCCCGCCGCTATGGCTTCCACGCGACGCTGAAAGCCCCCTTCCGCCTAGCCGCCAACGAGACGGAAACGTCGCTGCGCGCGGGGCTCAACCATTTTGCCGAGGCGACGCCTGTCGTGACGATACCGCGTCTCGTCGTCAGCCAGATCGACAGCTTCTTCGCGCTGGTGCCTGAGGGACCGTTGCCTTCGCTCAACCGTTTCGCCGACGAGGTCGTGCGCGACTTCGACCGCTTTCGCGCGCCACTGACAGAGGCCGAGATCGAGCGGCGCAGCCCCGATTCGCTGAAGCCGGCCGAGTTCCGCAATCTCTGCCAGTGGGGCTACCCCTATGTCTTCGAGACCTTTCGCTTCCATATGACGCTGTCGGGTCGGGTCGGGCCACAGGAAAGCCCCCGTCTTCGCCTGGCAATCGACAGCCTGTTCGCCGAAGTGCTGCAACAACCTGTGCTGGTGGACGCGCTGACGCTGTTTGTCGAAACCGAACCGGGGGCGCCTTTCATGGTGCTTTCCCAGCACGCGCTGGGACGCCGACCGGCCAGAAAAATCGCCTGAACAAGCCCTGCCCCAGATGATCAAGGACTGCCCGAAATGACCGCCGAGACCGTTCTTTCCAACGCCCGTATCGTGCTAGCCGACGAGATCGTCGAGGGGTCGCTGGTGCTGCGCGACGGCTTCATCGCCGGCATCGATGCCGGCGCTGCCCGCACCGGCGACGACATGGGCGGCGACTATGTCATTCCGGGACTGGTCGAACTGCACACCGACCATCTCGAGGGCCATTACGCACCTCGGCCGAAAGTACGCTGGAACCCGATCGCGGCGGTGCTCGCCCATGACGCGCAGGTGGCGACGGCCGGCATCACCACCGTGCTCGACGCCTTGCGCGTCGGCATGGACGAGGACGCCGATCTTACCTTGGCCGATATCCGCAAGCTCGCCGATGCAATCGAGGACAGCGTCGCGCGGGATCGTCTGCGCGCCGATCATTTCCTGCATCTGCGCTGCGAGGTTTCGGCGCCCGACTGCCTGCAGGCCTTCGCCAATTTCGATAAGGACGACCGGGTCAAGTTGGCGTCGCTGATGGACCATGCGCCCGGCCAGCGTCAGTTCGTCAATCTCGAAACCTATGCCTACTACTACCAGCGCAAGCTGAAGCTGACCGACCGCGACTTCAAATTGTTCTGCGAGAAGCGGATGGCGGAATCGGCGCGCTATTCGGCGCCGAACCGCGCGGTGATCGCCGCTGCCTGCCAGGAGCGCGGCATCGTGCTCGCCAGCCATGACGACGCCACGTCGAGCCATGTCGACGAGGCGATCGAGCAAGGTGTGCGCGTCGCCGAGTTCCCGACCACCGAGGAAGCGGCGCGCGCCTCGAAGGCCGCGGGCCTGGGCGTGCTGATGGGCGCGCCCAACGTCATGCGCGGCGCTTCGCATTCGGGCAATGTCTCGGCGCGCACGCTGGCCAGCGACGGCCTGCTCGACATCCTGTCATCCGACTATATTCCGTTCAGCCTGATCCAGTCGGCCTTCTTCCTCGGCGACATGGTCGAAGGCATTTCGCTGCCGCAGGCGGTCGCCATGGTTTCGAAGAACCCCGCGGAAGCCGTTGGCCTCACCGACCGCGGCGTCATCGAACAGGGCCGCCGCGCCGACCTGGTGCGCGTGCGTGTCGATGACCATGTTCCGGTCGTGCGCACCGTCTGGCGGCAGGGACGCCGGGTCGCATGATGGTGTCGGCCTTGATCGAACGTGAATTGTCCGCCGAGACGTTTCCGATCCGCCACGGCGTCTTTGTCGCCGTCGTGGGGCCAAGCGGCGCCGGCAAGGACACGGTGATCGGCTACGCCCGCACGCTCTTTGCCGACGAGAGCCGGCTGGAGTTCGTCCGCCGCGTCATCACCAGGCCGAGCGATGCCGCGAGCGAGGATCACGACACGCTGGCCGACGCGGCCTTTGTCGAGGCCGAGGCCGACGGCGCCTTTGCCATCTCGTGGGAAGCGCATGGCTTGCGCTATGGCCTGCCTGCCGATGTCGACTGGTCGGTCGCCAATGGTCATGTCGCGGTCGCCAATGTGTCGCGCGCGATCATCCCCACCTTGCGCGAGCGCTATGCCAATCTGGCCATTGTCGAGATCACCGCCTCGCCTGATGTGCTGGCCGAGCGGCTGGCGATGCGCGGCCGCGAGTCGCGTGGCGAAGTGCTGGCGCGGCTGGCGCGCAGCGCCAACGTCACCCTGTCCGGCCCCGGCGTCACCTCGATCGACAACAGTGGCCAACGCGAGGTTGCCGGCGAACGTTTCGCCGAGCTGCTGCGCAAGGCGATGGCCTTCTCCGACATGTCGGGTATGATCTGATCCAACCGCGCATCCCGCAGCCGCGGTGTGCGGCCTCGATTGTCCTGAAGCGCCGCCCATTGGCGTTCACTTGCTTTCCCGCGGCTCCCGGAGCGCTATGTGGTGCGGACCATATATGTGATTCCGGGCCTCCCTTCCCGGGATTCCGCCCGGAAGCTTCGGGCCGGACGAGACAGGACAGGAAGCCTTGATGCAGACGCTGACACCCATGCTCTCGACGGTCACGGCGGCATTTCTCGCCTCCTTCGTCGAGGTCGTCGAAGCCTTTACCATCGTGCTTGCGGTCGGCGTGACGCGCGGCTGGCGCCCGGCATTGACCGGTGCCGCCCTGGCGCTGGCGGTGCTGGCGGCCCTGGTGCTGGCGTTCGGACCCCTGCTGGCGCTGGTGCCGATCACCACACTGCAGTTCGTCGTCGGCGTCCTGCTCATCCTGTTCGGTATGCGCTGGCTAAGAAAGGCCATCCTGCGCAGCGTCGGCGTCATCGCCCTGCATGACGAGGCGGCGGCCTTCTCCAAGGAGACGGCCGCTCTGCACCAGCAGGCCAACGACCGCCGTGCCGACTACCTCGCCGGACTGGCCTCGTTCAAGGCGGTGCTGCTGGAGGGCGTCGAGGTGGTGTTCATCGTCATTGCCGTCGGCGCGGCGCACGGGCAGACGCTGTATGCCAGCCTGGGCGCGCTGGCGGCATTCATCCTTGTCATGCTAATCGGTCTGGCGGTCCACAAGCCGCTGGCGCGTGTGCCGGAGAATGCGTTGAAATTCGTGGTCGGGCTGATGCTGACCAGCTTCGGTATCTTCTGGACCGGCGAGGGCATCGGCGCCGACTGGCCGGGCGCCGATCTCGCCCTGCTCGCCATCTTCGCCATCGTCGCGCTGGCGTCCTTTGCCATGGTGCGCTGGCTGCGCAGCACCTATCCCGCGGCCGCTGGAGGGCTCGCCCGATGAATGCCATTCGTCTTGTCGCCAGTGAATTCTTCGGCATGTTCGTCGATGACGGCAATCTGGCGCTGCTGGCGCTGGTGCTGGTGGCCGCCGTCGTGGCGGCGGTGAAGCTGCTGGCATTGCCGCCGCTCATCGGCGGCGCGCTGCTGCTGGTCGGCTGCCTTGCCATTCTGTTGCAAAGCGTTCGCCGCGCGGCACGCCAGACCGGCCGATAGCGGCGAGGGCCATGCGGCTCGATGCCTTGCAGGCATCAGCCGCGCTCATGATTCAGATGATCGGTAGCCGTGCCCAAGAGACGCGCCGAGAGAGGCGCGTTTCCGCGAGCACTACGGTTATCAAGGCGATAGAAAGAGCTGCCTGAACACTCATGGACAGGCGGATAATATTATAATAGCATACCATTATAGCTCGCAGAGGAAACGCTACGTCCCCGGTTTGCAAGGGATGTCGGCGAGCGAGATCGATCTGTTTCAAATCCTCGGGCGGCGAGTGCGCCCCGCCCGAACGATATCGACGCAAGGCGCCAGAAAAATGCATGGGAGGAAAACATGCGGACTTTCCTGAGAGGGGCTGGTGCCTTGCTGGCCGGCATCGTGCTGGCGATTGCGGCGCTGTTGCCATCGATCGCTTCGGCGCAGTCGGTCGAGGATATTATCGCGCGCGGCAAACTGGTCGTCGCCATCGACACCACGACGCCGCCCTACGGCTTTCTCGACGCCAATCTGAAGCCAACCGGCTTCGACGTCGAGGTCGCCAACAAGATGGGCGAGGCGCTCGGCGTGCCGGTCGAATTCGTCACCGTCACCTCACCCGGCCGCATACCGGCCTTGCTGACCAAGCAGGTCGACGCGGTGATCTCGATCTTCTCGATCACCCCGGCGCGCGCCATCCAGATCGACTATTCGATCCCCTATGCCGGCCAGTCGGCGGTGGTGATCGCCCCGAAAAGCACCAGCATCAAGGGTGTCGCCGACCTGGTCGGCAAGAAGGTCGGCCTGACGCGCGGCACCGGCGAGGACGGGTTGCTGACCAAGGCCGCCGAAGCCAATCCCGGCATCGAGATCCTGCGATTCGACGACTATTCCTCGCTGCTGCAAGCGATGGTGTCGGGCCAGATCGATGCCATGGGCGGTGGCGACTATGGCGAGATCTATCTGAAGAAGGCGCAGAATGGTGACGCCTTCGAGCAGAAATACGTGCTGAAGACCTTCTACTTCGGCATCGGCGTCGCCAAGGGCAACGACAATCTGCGGCAGTGGATCAACACCTGGCTGTTCACCATGAAGACCGACGGCACGCTGGATGCGCTGTCGATGAAGTACCGCAACCAACCACTGCCGGTACTGCCGGTTTTCTGATTTACACATCCGCAGTCGGGCGGGGCCAAGCCAGCCCCGCTTCCTCGACCTCGTGACGGGATGCCATGCAAACCGCCCTGCAATTCGGCCCGATCCTCATCCATCTCGACTTGTTGCTGCGCGGCCTGGAAAAAACCATCCAGCTGGCGGCACTGTCGATCCTGTTCGGCACCGCCATCGGCGTGCTCGGTGCCGTCGGCCGCAGCTTCGGGCCGCGTTTGGTGTCGTGGGTCATCGCCGCCTATGTCGAACTGATCCGCAACACACCGCTTCTGATCCAGCTCTATTTCGTCTTCTTCTCGCTGCCGCTGTTCGGCTTCAAGCTGTCGAGCAACACGGCCGCCGTCGTCGCGCTGTCGATCCATCTCGGCGCCTACGCCACCGAGATACTGCGCGCCGGCATCGAAGCCATCCCGGAAGGGCAGATCGAGGCGGCCAAGTCGCTCGGCCTCAGCCGCTACCGCATCATCCGCCATGTCGTGCTGGTGCCGGCGGCGCGAGCGGTCTACCCGTCGCTTTCGGCGCAGTTCATCCTGCAGATCATGGGGACGTCGATCGTCGGCGCGATCGCGGCGGAGGAACTGACGGCGGTCGCCAACAACCTTGTCATGCAGACCTTCAGGAGCTTCGAGGTCTACATCATCATCGCCATCATCTATTTCGTGCTGGTGCAGGTCGCCAGCCTGCTCTTCGCCGGCATCGGCAAGCTCGTGTTCCGCTGGAAGGTCTGAACCATGAGCCTGCGCGATTTCGGCCCCAACGAACTGATGTTCCTGCTCTTGGCGACACGCTGGACAATCCTTCTGGCGCTGATCGCCTTTGCCGGCGGCGGCCTGATCGGTCTCGTGGTCGCCGCGATCCGGGTGGCGCCGGCGCGGCCGCTGCGCTGGCTGGCCGCCGGCTACATCCAGTTCTTCATGGGCACGCCGATCCTGATCCAGCTGTTCATGGCCTATTACGGGTCATCCTTCCTCGGCTACAGGCCAGATCCGTGGGCGGCTGCCGCGGTGACGTTCTCGCTCAACGGCGGCGCCTTCTTCGGCGAGATCTTCCGCGGCGCCATCGAGGCTATACCCAAGGGACAATGGGAGGCCGCGACGGCACTCGGCTTCCGTTTTGTCAGGACGCTGCGGCTGGTGGTCATTCCCCAGGCAATACGGCTGATGCTGCCGCCGACGGTCGGCTTCATGGTGCAGATCGTCAAGACCACGTCGATCGCCTCGCTGATCGGGCTGACCGAGCTCGCCCGCGCCGCTACGCAGGTCAACACCGTGACTTTCCAGCCGGTATTGGTGTTCGGCACGGTATCGATCATCTACTTCGCGCTGTGCTGGCCACTATCGCTGTACGCCAGCTATCTCGAGCGTCGTTTCGCTACCGGAATGACACGGAAGGCCGAGACACCGCTGGTGATGTCGGCGGCTTGAACGTGGACGTCAGCCCTTGAAGGCCGGCAGTGTCAGGCCCTTGACGCCGACGTCGAGCGCGAACAATCCGCCCGGGTTCTTCTGGCCGATGAAGTGGCTGTCGGGACGCTTCAGCACGGCCGAGGTGACATAGAGGATGTCGAGGTCCTTGCCGCCGAACTCGCAGCAGGTCGGCAGGTCGGTCGGCAGCAGCACCGTCTGCATCAGCCGACCGTCGGGGTCGTAGCGGCAGATCTTGCTGGTCACCGGAATGGTCACCCAGTAGCAGCCGTCGGCGTCGACCGTGGCGCCGTCGGCGACGCCGCCGGTCACCGTCATGTCTATGAAGGTGCGGCGGTTCTCGATATCGCCGGTGGCGGGATCGAAATCATAGGCCCATACCGCGCCGGCATGGCTGTCGGAGAAATACATGGTCTTCGAATCCGGGCTCCAGGCAAGCCCGTTGGAGCAGCCGATGCCATCGATCATCTTGTGCACGGAGAGGTCTGGATCGAGCCGGTAGAGTGCACCGATGAATTCGATCGGCTGGCCCGGCACCTCGAACATCGAGCCCGACCAGAAGCGGCCCTGGCGGTCCGGCTTGCCGTCATTGAAGCGGGTCTTCGGCATATGGGATTCCGGATCGACGATCGCCTCGAACCTGCCGGTCACAGGGTCGAAGAAATGAAAACCGTCGGTCATGGTCAGCACGAGGCCGCCCTTTTCGCGCAGGCCGAGGCAGCCGAGATATTCCGGTGTCTCGAAGGTCTCGTCCTTGCCGGTCGACGGATCGTAGCGATGGATCAGCTTCTTCCAGATGTCGATCCACCACAGCACGCCGGCCTGGGGGTCCCAGAGCGTCCCTTCGCCGAGCTCGGCCCTGGCGTCGACGACACACGAAATTTCGACCATGGTCAGCCCTCTTTTCTGCGCAGCCTGCCGCCAAGCCCGGCGAAGGTTTCGCTGCCGATCGACACGGTAAGCAGGATCACCGCGCCGTAGACGATAAGCAGCGCGCCGCTCGACAGGTTCAGCGCTGGCAGCAGCCCGGTGAGGATGGTGAGCACCATGGCGCCGGCGACAGTGCCGAGATAGTGGCCGCTGCCCCCGAGGATCGAGGCGCCGCCGATGGCGACCGCGGCTATGGAGGTGAACAGATAGGCGTCACCCATGCCGAGATAGGCCTGGCCGGAATAACCGGTCAAAAGCATGCCGGCGAAGGCGGCGGTGAGGCCTGATATGACATAGGTGAGGATGGTGGTGCGCGCCGTCGGCACGCCGGAGAATTCCGCGACCGTGGCGCTGGTGCCCAAGGCATAGAGATGACGGCCGAACGCCGCCTTGGAGAGCAGCAGCGTTGCAACCAGCGTCAATGCCAGCCAGATCAATGCAATGACCGGAAAGCCGCCGATGCGGCCGACCGAGAGGAACTGGATCAGGGATGGTGCCGAGGGCGTCGGCGAGCCGCCGGTCAACACCAGGATCAGGCCTTGCAGGATGACGTTGGTGGCCAGCGTCATGATGATCGGCGGCACGCCGAACTGGGCGACGCCGAGGCCGTTTATCAAGCCGATGAACGCGCCGCCGCCAAGCAACAGTGGCATCACCCAGACCAGCGGCAGGTCCTGGCCGCCGCATAGCAGCGCCATGATGATGGCGGCCGAATTGAGCACCCAGGGTACCGACAGGTCGATGCCGCCACCGATGATGACGAAAGTCTGGCCGAGCGCGACGATGCCGACGAAGGCGGCAAGCACGACAGTCGAGCGCATGTTGGAGATCGACAGGAAGCCCGGCGAAAACAGCGCCGTGACCAGGAGCAGCACGACCATGCCGGCATAGGCGAGCACGATGAGGCGGTTACGGGCAAGGAAGGCGCTCATTGGACGCGGCTCCTCGCGGCTTTTTCGGCGACGGAACTGGCGAGCACCGAGAGCAGCAGGATGACGCCCGACGCGACCGGCTGCCAGTAGCTCGACACATGCAGGACGAAGACCAGATTGCCGATCAGGGTCAGCACGAAGGCGCCGATCAGCGTACCGGCAAGATGGCCACGACCGCCAAACAGGCTGACGCCGCCGATGACGGCCGCCGCCACCGAGGGCAGGATATAGTCCTTGCCGATGGTCGGCGAGCCGGCGCCGGTCTGCGTCACCAGGAACAGCGCAGCGCCGGCCGCGAACAGGCCCGACAGCCCATAGGTGACGAGGTTGACCCTTGTGATCGAGACGCCGGACAGGAAGGCCGATTTCTCGTTGGAGCCGGTCGCCTGGATGGCGATGCCGACGCGCGTGGCGCGAAACCACCACCAGAAGGCGAGCAGCGCCAGCAGCATCCAGACTGGACTGGTCAGGCCGATGAGCTGTGCGGACGCGAAGCCGACCCACCAGCCGGGGACGCTGCCGCCATCTGTCGGCAGGATGATCATAGCGACGCCGTTGAGGATCGACCAGGTGGCAAGCGTCACCAGGAAGGGCTGCAGCCTGAGCAGCGAGATCAGCAGGCCGTTGAGCGCGCCGATGACGAAGCCGAGCGCCAGGATGATCAGTGCCCAAAGTGCCGTGGTCGACGGATCGTCGGTGAAGCGCGTTGCCGCGATCACCGTGCCGAGGCTGATCATACCGCCGATCGACAGATCGATGCCACCACGCACCAGCACGATGGTCTGGCCGGTGGCCGCGAGCATCAGCGTCATTGCCGCCGCCGTGTCGAGGTTGAGCTCATCGAGCGAAAAGACATCGGACTGCAGGCTGCCGTAGATACCGATGATCAAGGCCAGCATCAGGCAGGCGACAAGGAAGGGCGCGCGGTCGAGCAACCGGCCGCGCCAGTCGATGCCGGGCTTGGCAGGTTTGATTTCGGCTGGCCTTTGCGCCATCTCCATGGGCTGCTCCGCGGACATCACCATGCCTCAGGCCGCCCTGGTTTCAAGCATGGCGGCGCGCAAAATCTGCTCCTCAGAAATCTGGTCCCCCTCCAGCGTCGCGGCGATGCGGCCGTTGCGCATGACCAGCACGCGGTCGGCGACATGGACGAGCTCCGGCATGTCGCTGGAATGGAACAGGATCGCGTAGCCCTTGGCCGCGAGGTCGCGCATCAGCTGGAAGATCTCGCCCTTGGTGCCGACATCGACGCCGCGCGTCGGATCGTAGAGCAACAGCACGCGCGCCTGCGTGAGCAGCATCTTGCCGAAGATCACCTTCTGCTGGTTGCCGCCGGACAAGGTGCCGGCTAGCTGCTCCGGCGTGCCGGCCTTGATGCGCAGGAAATCGACCATTTCCTTGACCAGAGCGGCTTCCTTTTGCCGGCTGAGCAATCCGTTCTCGGTAAAGCGCCTGATCACGGACAGCGTCAAATTTTCGCGCACGCTCTTGGTCAGGAGCAGGCCCTGCCCGCGCCGATCCTCCGGCACCAGCGCGATGCCGTCCTTGCCGGTCAGCGCCTGACGTGGACTGCCGATCGAGGCGGGCTTGCCCCAAAGCTCCACCGCGCCGCTCGCTCTTGTGGCTCCGAACAGTGCCTGGAACAGCTCGCGCTGGCCGTGGCCCTGCAAGCCACCGACACCGAGAACTTCGCCCTCACGCAATGCGAAATCGACTCCGGAAAGCCGCCCGCCACTGGAGAAATTCCCGACCTTCAGCGCAATACGATCGGTGGCGGTGGCAATGCGCTCGGGATAGAGCCGGTCGAGATGCCGGCCGATCATCTGGGTGACGATCTCGTTGTCGGAAACGGCATTGGCTTCATGCGCGGCCACTGTGCTGCCATTGCGGAAGATGGTCAGCCGGTCGGCGATGGCGCGCACCTCGGCCATGCGATGCGAGATGAAGATGACCAGCCGGCCTTCGGCGGCCAGTTGCCGGGTGAGCTTCAGCAGCCATTCGGCTTCACGCGCCGGCAAAGCCGAGGTCGCCTCGTCGAGGATCAGGATGCGCGGCGCCTTGGCCAGGCCCTTGGCGATCTCGACGATCTGCCGTTCGGCCAGCGTCAGCCGCCGCAGTTCCTGGTCGGGGCGGAGTGCCGGGAAATTGTATTTTTCCAGCAGCGCCAACGTCTTGCGGCGCATCTCCGCGCGGTTGACCGTGCGCAGCAGCGTCCTTGGCTCGTGGCGGAACCAGATGTTCTGCTCGACGCTGAGATCGGGGATCAGCGACAATTCCTGGAAGACGGCGGCAATGCCAAGTGCCTGCGCGGCATCCGGATCGGCGGGACGATAGTCCTGGCCATCGACCAGGATCGAGCCGCCATCGTGCCGTACGGCGCCCGACAGGATCTGGATGAAGGTGCTTTTGCCCGCGCCGTTCTCGCCGAGCAGCGCGTGCACCTCGCCGGCGCGGGCGCTGAATGTCGCCTCGCTCAGCGCGACGATGCCGCCATAGCGTTTGGACAGGCCGTTGACGGTGACGAGGTCCATGAATGCGCCTTCGAAAAGCTCTCCCGACATCTTGCGATGCCGGGAGACAGGGTCGTGGTCACGGGATGTTACTTGGTACCGGCAGCTTCCGCAGCGGTGATCTCGACCCAGTCGGGCGTGATCGGCAACGTCAGGCCAGGCGCCTGGTCGGGGAACGCATTTTCGCCAATCGCGATCTTGATCATCTTGGTGCCCGGATAGAGCTTGGATTCGAAGGGATCGGTGGTGACGAAGTCTCCCTTGACCGAGACGGAGCGCTCGGCCGGCTTCTTGCCGGTGTCGAGAATGTCGACCGCGAGCTTGATCGCTTCCGAGGAGAGATAGGCCGGGTTGGAACCCAGGATGCACTTGGCGCCTTGCGTCTGCGCGCAGGTGACGGCGGCGACATTGTAGGAGAAGCCGACGACCGGGACGATCGGCCGCCCGGCATCCTTCAACGCCTGGATGGCACCGGAGCCATAGCCTTGCGTCATGATGCCGTCGATCTTCGGGTTGGCGGCAAGCAGGGCCGCGACACCGGACTGTTCCGGTCCAAGGGCATAATTGCCGTTGTAATAGCCGACGACCTTGATGTCGGGATATTTGGCCAGAACCTTCTCATAGCCCTGCTGCAGCTGCGCCGAGATAGGCGCACCGGCGAGGCCGCGGTCGAGGATGATGTTGCCCTTGCCGCCAAGCTGCGCGGCCATCCATTCAGCCATGACCGAGGGGATGCGATCCCAGTCGGAAGCGACAGCGAGCGCGCAAGGCTCGGTCACCACCTGGTCGAAGGAGATGACGACGATGCCGGCATCGCAGGCCTTCTTGATGGTCGGGTTCAAGGCCGAGTCCGAACCGGCGTCGACGAGGATGGCGTCCGGCTTCTGGCGGATGATGTTGTTCAGCGAATTGATCTGCGCCTGGACGGTGTTCTCGACATTCTCGATCTTGAGGTCGACGCGGCCCTTGAGCGGCCCCTTGTTGACCGACACGGTGGCGACACGCTCCATCTGCTGGCGCCAATCATTGCCTACGAAATTGTTCGAGAGATAGATTGTGTAGGGCTTCTTGTCCTCGGCGTGGCCGGCCTGTGTGGCCGCAGCCATCATGGCGACGGCAAGCGCTGCAAGGCCGATGTTACGGCTTGGTGATTTCATGATTTTCTCCTCCCATTTTTCGTTGCGAAATCGCGACGCCCAAAGTGGCGCCTTGCATCCACCAAATCAGGTTCCCGAAGCCTCCTTGGGCGTGATCTCGACCCAGCTCGGCGACACCGGCAAGGACAGTCCCGGCGCCAGATCGGGAAATACGGTCTTGCCGAGCTCGATCTTCACCGCCGAGGAGTTCGGGGCGTATTTGGCATCGACCATATCCGTGGTCAGGCCGGGTGAGTTGAACAGTACGGTGGTGTCGGCCGGCTTCTTGCCGGTGTCGAGAATGTCGACCGCGAGCTTGATCGCCTCGGCCGACAGCGACGGCGGATTGGCACCCAGCCAGCATTTGGCGCCCTTGGTCTGGGCGCACGTCACGCCGGTACCGTTGAAGGCGGCGGCGACGATCGGCACCATCGGCCGGTCGGCATTCTGCAGCGCCTTGATCGCACCGGTGCCGTAGCCCTGCGAAAAGATGCCGTCGACTTCCGGATGGGCGGCGAGCAGGCTGGCGACGCCCTCCTGTTCGGGCCCTGCGGCATAATTGCCGTTGAAATAACCGACGATCTCGATGCCCGGATACTTCTTCAGCACGGCACCAAAATTCTTCTCGAACTGTTCCGAGATCGGCGCGCCGGCGAGGCCGCGATCCATGAAAACCTTGCCCTTGCCGCCGAGGATGGAGGCCATCCATTCGGCCTGGTTGTTGGCCATGATATCGAAATCGGAAT
The DNA here is from genome assembly GCF_013170705.1 of Mesorhizobium loti. Classification (NCBI taxonomy): domain Bacteria; kingdom Pseudomonadati; phylum Pseudomonadota; class Alphaproteobacteria; order Hyphomicrobiales; family Phyllobacteriaceae; genus Mesorhizobium; species Mesorhizobium loti. The sequence continues at coordinate 569,643 of NZ_CP033334.1, forward strand.
GCAGCTTGTAGGCGCATTCGGCCGAAACGGTCTGGTCGAAGCTGACGACGATGATGCCGGCGTCGCAGGCCTTCTTGATGGTCGGATTGAGCGCCTCGGCCGAGGACGCGTCGATGAGGATGGCGGCTGGTTTCTGGCGGATAATGTTGTTCAGCGAATTGATCTGCGCCTGAACGGTGTTCTCGGCGTTTTCGATCTTGAGGTCGACGCGGCCCTTCAACGGCCCCTTGTCGACGGCGACATTGGCGACGCGCTCCATCTGCTGGCGCCAGTCATTGCCGACGAAATTGTTCGAGAGATAGATGACGTAAGGCTTTTGGGTTGCGGTATGGCCGGGCATGGCGCCCATCGCGACTGCGAACCCGGCCAGCGCCACGAAGCAGGCGCTCAAGCTCCTCATTTTCATGGTCTTCCTCCCAGTGTTTCCCGTCCAGCCGGTGATGGACTGCGCCATCTTGATCGGATGAAGATGAAAAATTGATACCGGTACCAATTGCGAATGTCAATTTGACCGGACTTCCCCAAGGCTGCGTCCGCGAGCCGAATTCGCCAGATCTCCTCCCTTGCGACTTCTCCCGTGGCCGGCACTTCAGCCTAGCTATCATGCTATTATAATTTTATGTGCCTGTCTATGCGACCTCGGCAGAAAATACGGCCTCCGGCACGTTTCAGGACAGGTCGTTAGGCGCGTCGTAGGTGATGCTGAAAATGTCGGCGGGATGGCGGGCAACGGAGAATTCGATGCTGCGCTGGTCCGCCGACTGGTAGAGCATCTCCACCGTCAGCACCGGGCTGCCGAGCGTGATGCCGAGGTCGGCGGCAACCACCTCGTCGGCGATCTCGGCGCGCACCGTGACATGCGCCACGTCGAGTCGCAGGCCGAGATGTTTCTGTACCGAACGGAAGATCAGCACGTCGGAGAAATCTTCCCGCTTCAGTCGCGCGCCGATGTCGGGCGGGAAATAGGTGGTGATCTGCGCCTTGCGCTGTTCGCCGATCGACAGCACGCTGCGCAGGCAGTAGCCCGCCTCGTCCTTGCCCATGCCGAAATGGCGCTGGAGCACGGGCGAAACCTCCTTGCGATAGGATTTCACCGTCAGTTGCGCATCCTTGGTGAAGGCCGCCATATCGGCGAAGTTCTTGAACTTCCAGCTCAGATTGACCGACGGATTGCGGGCCGCGACCACAGCCGGCTTGGCTGAGCGTTTCCGGATCAGCCCGTCGGCCTCGAGATCGCGCAGCGCCTGGCGAACCGTGATCAGGCTGACGCCGAAATGCTCGGCAATGGTCGCTTCCTTCGGCAGTTCGCCGCCGACCGGGAAGGTGCCGTTGCCGATCGGTTCGCGCAATATATCGGCAAGCTGGCGGTAGAGCGGCCCATTGGCGCGGCCGAGTGTCCGCCTGGGAAGACTGTCGATGGTGGGAGCGGAATGATCCATGAGCCTCGTCGCGCCTGTGTCGAAGCTTTTATAATAGCTTCCTTATCGGGAGGCTAGGCAAGGCTGTTGACGATCAACCGTCTCAGGCAAAGAGCCGAAGCGGCTGTTCGATCGCCGATTTCAAGGTCGCGAGCCACGTGGCGGCGGTGGGCTCATCAACGCTTGCCGCGTCCACCGTCAGCAGGCATTCGGCATGATCGCTCGCCGTGCTAAGCGAGACGGCCAGCCGCATCGCGCGGCCAGGCAGAAGCGGCATCACGACCGGCCTTATCTCGCTGGTGGGCAGCAGCCGCAGGGATAGCACCGCCGGTTTGTCCGCCTCATCATGGGTGCCGGCCAATGCTGCAAGCCGCATTGCGCGCAGAGATGTCAGGGACATTTCGGGGGCCAAGGCGAACACGGTTTGCCGGCCTGCCAGCTCCAGCGCCACGGATACGTCGTCGATCTTGGCGGCGTCCGGCATCTCGGCAAATATTCGACCGGCGGCGCGCAGCAGCACGTCGTCGACATCGAGTGTACGTCCCGAATTCTTCAGCGCCGCCAGCAGGTCCTGCAGGGCGCCGAGCGCAATGGAGGTTGCGAAAGCAGCGACACGAGGCGCGGCGATTGGAGGCGCTGCCGCGGGTGCGGCGACCCCGGGCGAAGCGGCCGGTGCGCCAGCCGAAACGAAACCCAACACATCAGCCGCCAGGATGCGTCCGCCCGGCCCGCTGCCGCGGAGCGTTTCAAGCGGCAGGCTTCGCTCGCGCGCCAGCCGGCGGGCATAGGGCGAAACGGCCAGACGTGCGGATTGCGCCACCGCGATGTTCATTTCAGATACTCTGAATTCACGCAGTTGGTCAGCCGTCCCTCGGCGAGATAGGCGTGCACCACCTCGATCGATTTCAGCCGGAGGTCGCGCATCGATGCCGGACTGTAGAAGGCGGCATGCGGAGTGACTATGAGGCGATTGGCGATCCACGCTTCGCGGCGACGCCATGCCGCCAGCAGCGGATGGTCGAGATCGCCGGGTTCGTTCGGCAAGACGTCCAGTCCCGCTCCGGCGACGGTACCCTTGCGCATGGCGGCTTCCAGCGCGTCGAGATCGACGATCGGGCCGCGCGCCGTGTTGACCAGGACAAGGCCGGGCTTGGCGGCGGCGAAGGCGGCGGCGCCGAGCAGCTCGCGGGTTTCCTCGCTCAGCGGCGCATGGACGCTCACCACATCCGCGCCCGCCATCAGTTCGACCAGCGAATGGACCCGCTCGTAACCGGTCGAGAGGTCGACGCCGGACAGGAGATGCGGGTCGTAAAACACCACCTTCATGTCGAAGGCGGCGGCGCGGCGCGCGGTGGCAAGCCCGATGCGGCCGAGACCGACAACGCCGAAGGTGGCACCCTTGTGCCGGCGCACCAGCGGCGCCTTGGAGAAATGCCAGCCTTCGGCACCATTGCCGGCAAGCTCGGCGCCATAGGCAGAGGTGCCGCGCGTCAGCGCCAGCATCAGGCCGATGGCGTGATCGGCGACTTCGGTCGTGCCATAGTCCGGCACATTGCAGGCCGGGATCTTGCGTGTCCCCCAACCTACCGTGTCGATGTTGTCGAAGCCGACGCCGGAGCGCACCGCGATCCGCGCCTTGGGAAAGGCCGATGGCGCGGCGGCGACATTGTGGGTAGGCGAATAGTTGATGACGGCATCGACCGTCTGGCAGATGGCCGGATCCAGCGTGGCCGCCTTGTCGTTGGTCGAGCGGGCGAGGATGAACTCGATGTCGGGATAATGCTCGCGCTCGAGTTCGGCTTCGTCGGCGGCTTGCCAGTTGGCGCACAGGATCTTCATGCTTGCCCTTCGGATTTCATGTTTGGGTAGAGGTCTATTTCTTGATGCCGCCGATGCGGCCGCCCATCGGCACCACGGCGCCGACCGGCTGATCGATTGCGGCGAGCGTTCCGCTGATCGGTGCCTCGATCTCGACCACGGCCTTGTCGGTCTCGATCTCGGCGATCAGTTCGCCCTCCTTGACCGTTTCGCCAACCGCCTTCAGCCATTTGATGACCGTGCCCTCGCTGACGGTGAGGTCGCCGAAAGGCATCGTTATCGGTTCGCCATAGTCGGGAGCAGCGGGCGTCGGGGTCGGTGGCACGGGCGATGCGGCCTTGACCGGAGCAGACGCGGATCTGGCCGGCACAGCACTTTTCAGGCCGACCGTGTACCAATGATCGGGAACCGGCGGCTTGCCTGCGATGACGTCACGTGCGCCCTGGACGATGCGGGCGCTGTCCACCAGCATGGCGCGCTCCAGCACCGGGGCGAAGGGGTGCGAGGTCGGCGCGGTGTGCAGCCGTCCCGGCGGGGCGTCGAGCTCATCAAAGGCGAGCTCGTTGATCGCCTGGGCGATCTCGCCGCCAAGGCCGCACATCGCCCAGGCCTCGTCGACGATGAGCAGGCGGTGGGTCTTGCGGACACTGGCCACGATCGTGTCGATGTCGAGCGGCATGATCGTGCGCGGGTCGATCACCTCGGCCTCGATGCCTTCAGCGGCCAGCGCTTCCGCTGCCTCGAGCGCGCGTTGCACCATCTGGCCGGCGGCAACGATGGTGATGTCGGTGCCGGCCCGGGCGATGCGCGCGACGCCGAACGGGACAAAATGCTCGCCGACCGGCACCTCGCCCTTTGAGGCGAACAGCGCCTTGGGTTCCAGCATGATGACCGGGTCGCCAGCCCTGAGCGCCGTCTTCATCAGACCCTTGGCGTCGGCCGGTGTCGAGGGCACGCACACGATGAGGCCCGGCATATGCGCGAAGACCGGATGATAGATACCGCTGTGATGCGGGCCGGAGCTGCGCAGCGCGCCCGCGCCAACGCGCACCACCATCGGCGCGCTCATCACGCCGCTGGTCATGTAGCGCAGCTTCGCCGCCTGCAGGAAAATCTGGCCGGCGGTCTCGAAAGCAAAGTCGGCGAACATCAGGTCGGAAACGGTACGGGCGCCGGTGGCCGAGGCGCCGACGGCGGCGGCGGTGAAACCCTGTTCGGAGATCGGCGTGTCGACCATGCGATCGGCGCCGAATTCCTGCCAGAGGTTTTTGGTGTGGGCAAAACTGCCGCCACGCTCGCCGGTGCCCTCGCCGAAATAGAGGATCGCCGGATTGGCGCGCATCTCCTCGGCAATGCCGTCGCGCACCGCTTCCAGCCAACCTTGCGTGCGGGTCTCGCCGACGGCGCGCCAAGCCAAGGCGGCGGGTGGGTTGATCGGATCGGCGAAGACATGCAGGCGCACCGTCGCCGGATCAGGCTCGGGCGAGTTGCGGGCGAAGTTCAGCGCTTCTTCGACCACCTTCTCGATCCGCGCTTCGATGGCGGCCAGTGCCTCGGCATCGGCGATGCCGTAGTCCTCGACCAGTTTCTTGCGGAACATGTCGATCGGATCGCGCTTGATCCAGGCGTCGAGCTCCTCTTGCGTGCGATACGTGCCGATGACCGGATCGCCTTCGTGATGGCCGACGGTGCGGTAGGTCTTGGCCTCGATCAGCGTCGGACCCTTGCCGGAACGGGCGCGCTCGGTGGCCTCCTTCATCGCCAGCCAGACGGCGAAGACATCGTTGCCGTCGACAGCCACGCCGGGCATGCCATAGGAAGCGGCCTTGGTGGCGATCTCGGGATTGAGCGTGATGGAGTTGAGGGGCGTCGCGGTGGCGTAGAGATTGTTCTCGCAGATGAAGACAGCCGGCGCCCGCTGCACGGCGGCAAAATTGAGCGCCTCGTGGAAGCCGCCATGGTTGGCGGCGCCGTCGCCGAAGAAGGCGACGCCGATATCGTCGCGGCCTTGCTGGCGAGCGCTCATGCCGATGCCAACGGCATGGCCGATGCCGGCGGCGACGATGCCGTTGGTGCCGAACAGGCCGACCGAACGGTCGTAGAGGTGCATTGTGCCGCCGCGGCCACCGCAAATACCGTCGGCCTTGCCGAACAGTTCGGCCATGACGCGGCCGGGATCGGCGCCCTTAGCCAGGGCATGACCATGGCCGCGATGGGTCGATGTGACCCAGTCGGTTGGCCTGAGGTGGGCGCAGACGCCGACGCCGGTCGCCTCTTCGCCGATGTAGAGATGCAGGAAGCCGGGTGTTTCGCCTTTGCGGCAAGCGATCTGGGCGATGCTTTCGAAACGGCGCAACAGCACCATGCGTTCGAACAGATCGAGCAGGATCTTCCGGTCGGGGAGGTTTGGCGCACCCCTCGACTCCTCGCGTGCGCGCGCCGCAGACATTGCCACCAAAGCCTCCCTGAATCCATCTGACGCCGGGCGGCGGAGCGCCGGCGGCGGGCTTGTTCGCCGCCCACTTCGGTGCATCATAGATTATAATAGCATAATGTCTACTGGCTCCAAGCAGAGCCGCGTGGAGCGTTAGATTCTTGTCATGCGCACCGTGGCGTCCGGGCGCTGGAACAGCTCCGGGCGCAGGCCGAGACCGAGCCCGGGCCCATCGAGCGGCACGACATGGCCGCGCTCGACCGGCGGAATGTCGGCGACGATTTCGGTGTACCAGCCGGTGAAGTAGGCGCGCACCGCCTCCTGGTAATTGACGTTCGGCAAGGTGGCCGACAGCGCGCAGCTGGCGGCATAGACGATCGGCCCGGTGCAATCGTGCAAGGTGACAGGCAGTTCGCTGGCTTCGGCCATGTTGGCGATCTTGCGCGCTTCGGAGAGGCCGCCGCACCAGGCGAGGTCGATCATGATCACGCTGGCCGCGCGCTTGTCGATCAGCTGCCTGAACATCTGCCGCGAGGCGAGCCGCTCGCTGGCGGCAATGGGGATCGAGGTGTGGCGGGCAAGCTCGGCCATGGCGTCGAGCTCGTTGTAGCGGATCGGTTCCTCCAGCCAGGCGACGTCATAGGCTTTCAGCGCCTCCGCGATGCGCAGCACGGGCGGCAAGGTCCACAGCCCGTGCAGCTCGACCATGATTTCCATGTCGCGACCGACAGCGTCGCGGATCTTCTGGAACGGCTCCAGCGCCTTGTCGAGATCGGCGAGCGAGATTCGGGTGCCGTTCGACGCCTCCGCCGCAATGTCGAACGGCCAGATCTTCATCGCGCCAATGCCTTCGGATTTCAGGCTCCTGGCGAGATCGCCGGCATTGTAGCGCCAGGCGAGCAGGTCCTCGTACGGGCCCTCGTTCGAATCGCCCGCCTTCAGCGACCAGTCCTCGCCGCGCTCGAACAGGGCGTTCTTCTTCGTGGCGCGGACATGTTTGTAGCCGGCGCAAGTGTTGTAGATCGGCACGGTCTTGTGAGTGCGGCCGCCAAGCAGCCGCCAGACCGGTTCGCCAAGCGCCTGGCCATAAATGTCCCAGAGCGCAATGTTGACGGCGGAATTGCCGCGCACCTCGGCGCCGGAATCCCGTGCGCCGACATAGACGCCGCCGAGCGTGCGGTCGTGCAGTTCGATGTCGCGCGGATCCTTCCCCAACAGATAGGATGCAACATTGTCGTGGATGTAGGACGCGACGGGCCCCGGCGCCCAGAAGGTCTCTCCGGTGCCGATGAGACCGGCATCGGTGTGGACGCGCAGCCAGAACAGGAATGGAAACTCGGCCAGCTGCAGCGTTTCGAGCGCGACGACTTTCATCTTTTCCTCCCACTGCGGCGGACCATGCGGTCGACGGGACAATAACACATCGCCGTTGACAGCCATTTATGGTACCGGTATCAATCCCGTCAAGATGGCCACGGGAGGGCGTTCGCTTGCCTGCCAAAGATCAAGACACGGCGCGGCGCAGAGCACTGGTCACCGGTGCCGCGGGCGGCCTCGGCCGCGAGGTGGCGATCCAGTTGGCCCGGCGAAACTGTGTGGTCGCGGTCACCGACATCAATGGCGAGGGACTGGCCGAGACCATCGGGCGGATCGGCGAAACAGGCTCGGAAAGCGAAAGCATTGTCAGCGATTTCACCAGTGAGGGCGCACCGGAAGCGGCGGTCGAAAAAGTGGTCGCGCGCTGGGGCGGCATCGACATCCTCGTCAACAATGCCGGCTATGGCGTGATCGAGCCGTTCCTCGATGCCACCTACAAGGCCTGGACGCGCACGCTGGCCCTCAACGTCACGGCACTCGCCATGGCCTGCAAGGCGGCGGGGCGGGTGATGCGCGAGCAGCGTTCGGGGCGCATCATCAACATCACCTCGCCGGGCTCGCGCATGGCGCTGCCCGATTACACGGCCTACACGGCGAGCAAGGCCGGCGTCGATTCCATCACCCGGGCCGCGGCCGTGGCGCTGGCGCCCTATGGCGTGCTGGTGAACAGCCTGGCGCCGGGCATGATGGACACCGAGATGCAGCGCTCGACCGAGGTCGATCTCGCCCGCGCCAATGGCCGCGACGACCTGCAGGCCTTCCTCGACGAGCGCACCCGCCGCATTCCGCTCGGCCGCCGCGCCGAGATCTCAGAGGTCGCTGAGGCCGTCGTCTGGCTCTGCCTCGATGCACCCCGATACATGACCGCCGAGCGGCTCAACATGTCGGGCGGGCTCGACAAGGACTGATCACATGCTGCGAAACTCCCCTCCCGACAGCGCCGATATCGGCGCGCTAGAACGCAAGGCGACACGGCTGCGCCGGCACATGCTGACCATGGCGCGCGGCCAGGGCCAGGGCTATATCGGCCAGGGTCTCGGCATCGCCGATATGCTGGCCGCGCTGTATTTCCACGAACTGCGCTACGATCCGCATAGTCCGGCATGGTCCGATCGCGACCGCTTCCTGCTCTCGACCGGGCATTATTCCATCGCGCTGTGGGCCGCATTGGCCGAGGCCGGCATCATCCCGGTCGAGGAATTGATCACCTACGGCGCCGACAACAGCCGGCTGGAAATGTCGACGCTCGACACCACGCCCGGTGTCGAAGTGATCGGGGGCTCGCTCGGCCATGGGCTCGGACAGGGCGTCGGCCAGGCGCTGGGCCTGCGCGTGGACCGCTCCGACGCACGCGTCTTCGTCGAGCTTTCCGACGGCGAGATGCAGGAAGGCTCGACCTGGGAGGCGGCGATGTCGGCCAGCCATTTCAGGCTCGACGGGCTGGTGGCGCTGGTCGATTGCAACGGCATTCAGGCCGATGGCCCCGTGGTGCTCGACATGGAGCCGGTGGCCGACAAATGGCGTGCCTTCGGCTGGCAGACATCGGAGATCGACGGCAACGACATGAGGATGATGGTCGGTGCGCTGGCGGATGCGAGGAACCGCAATGGCAAGCCGAAGGCGATCGTGCTGCGCACGCTTCCGGGCAAAGGGGTGCCGCGCATCGAAACCTCCGAGAAATCGCACTTCTTCCGCATCGACGTGGCGCAATGGGACGGCATCATCGCCGAGTTCGAAAAGACCATGGGGGCAGCCCAATGAGCGGCGCGGCGACGGAGGCCGGACGTACGCTGGCCATGGGCCAGGACGAAGCCGTTGGCGGCGGCCGGCGGAGCGTGGAGGCGCCTTTCGGCAAGGCTTTGGCGCGGCTTGGCCAGAGCCGTCCAGACATTGTTGGACTGACCGCCGACCTCGGCAAATACACGGATATCTTGCCGTTCCGCGACGCCTTCCCGGACCGCTTCTTCAATGTCGGCATGGCCGAGCAGAACCTGGTCGCGGTGGCCGCCGGACTGGCGCGCACCGGCAAGGTGCCGTTCGCCACCACCTATGGCGTGTTCGCGACGCGGCGCGCCTATGATTTCGTCGCCATCGCGCTCGCCCACTCCAACCTCGACGTCAAGATCGTCGCCGGCCTGCCGGGACTGACCACCGGCTATGGCGGCACGCATCAGGCGATCGAGGACCTGGCCTTGATGCGGATGATCCCCGGCCTGACCATCATCGACCCCTGCGACGCGACGGAGATCGAAGCAGCGACCGAGGCGATCGCGGAGCATGGGGGGCCGGTCTACATGCGGCTCTTGCGTGGCAGCGTGCCGGTGGTGTTCGAGCCTGGCTACATCTTCGAGATCGGCAAGGCGCGCTGCCTTCGCCAAGGTTCCGATGTCGGCATCATCTCGACCGGCTTCATGACCGAGCGGGCGCTGGATGCGGCGGATGCGTTGGACAAACAAGGCATCTCGGCCGGCGTGCTGCATGTGCCGACGATCAAGCCATTCGATGCCGGGGCGGTGGCCGAATTTGCCGCTGGTTTCAACCATATCGTCACGGCGGAAAACCATGTCGTGGTCGGCGGCCTGGCGAGCCTTGTCGTCGAGACCTTGTTCGATGCCGGCATTGCGAAGAAAGTCACCCGCATCGGCCTGCCCGACCGCTATATCGAATGCGGCGCGGTGCCGACCTTGCAGGCGAAATATGGGCTGACGACCGACGCCATCGTCGCAACAATTGCCGCGTTGAACTAGGACTGCCGCATGAAGATCACCGACATCGAGACCTTTGCCGTCGGCGCCGGGTGGAAGAACTGGCTCTTCGTCAAGGTGCAGACGGACAAGGGCATCCATGGTATCGGCGAAGGCACGCTGAACGGCTTCATCAAGACCACCGAGGCCGGTGTGCACGAACTCAAGCACCTCGCCATCGGTCAGGATCCGCGCCGCATCAACGCGCTGGCCAAGCGCATGCTGGATAGCGTCTCGCTGGACGGCGGCCATATCCACCGCACGGTGATCGCGGCGGTCGAGGTCGCCTGCTGGGATATTCTGGGCAAGAGCCTCGCCGTGCCGATCCACCAGTTGCTCGGCGGCCAGGTGCGCGACAGCGTGCTCGGCTACGCCAATGGCTGGTACCGCACCGAGCGCACGCCGGAGGCTTTTCTGGAAGCCGCCAAGGCGGTTCTGGCCAAGGGCTTCAAAGCGTTCAAGCTCGACCCGTTCGGCACCGCGCAGGGCTTTATCTCGCGCGAGGAACTGGACCTTTCTTACGCCATTTGCCGAACGCTGCGTGATTGCTTGCCCAAGGACACGGGAATTCTGATCGACGTGCATGCGCGCTTCACCGAGATCGCGGCGCTGCAGGCGGCGCGGAAGTTCGCCGACCTCGACATCTACTGGTGGGAGGAGCCGACCTCGCGCGACCGGCAGGAGACCGTGCACGAAGTGGCGCATCGCTCGCCGATCCCGGTCGCGACCGGCGAGATGTACGACACGGTCGGGCAGTTCTACACGCTGGCCGCCGGCGGCGGCGTCAACATCTTCCAGCCCGAGCCGATGTCGCTCGGCGGCATCGCGCCATCGATGCAGGTGGCCAATTTGGCACTTGCCCATGGCAGCCACATCGCGCCGCACCAGAGCGGTGGGCCGGTGGCGACGGCGGTGTGCCTGCAACTGGCGGCGGCGGTGCCGAACTTCCTCATCCAGGAGCATTTCGACGCCTTCAACGACCCGTGGACGCGCGACCTCGTCACCTGGCATCCAACCGTCAATCCGGACAACGGCCATCTGTCTCTGCCAGATACGCCGGGGCTCGGCATCGATCTCAACATCGAGGCTATCAAGGATCACCCTTACGATCCCAACGCCTATCTCAACGTCCATGCGGAAGGCTGGGAGAAGCGTCTCGGGCGGCGGGAAGAGACGGGGAAACCGAAGCGAAAAGGCTGATCAAGCACTCTCGCGGTCGACGATCTCGAAGCCGAGGCTGGTGATGGTCGGCACCTTGGTGTCGCCGCCGAGCCTCGCCAGCAATTGCCGCACCGCGCGGCGGCCCATCTCGTAGCGGTTGACCTTCACCGTCGTCAGCGGCGGATAGAGCTGCGCGGCCAAATCCATGTCGCCATAGCCGGCGATCGCGATCCTGCCCGGCACCGCCCAGCGCCGGCGGTGACATTCCTGGACGGCGCCTACAGCCAGCGTGTCGCTGGAAAAGAAGATGGCATCGATATCCCTGTGCCTGGAGGTCAGCGTCACCAATGCCTCGGCACCGCCCTGCGCGGTGATCGGCACTTCAACCTCCATGTCGGCATGGTTCTTGAAACCGAGTTCGGTGAGTGCGGCGTGATAGCCGGTGCGGCGCTGCTGCAAACGGTCATTGCCATGGATCGGCGTCGAGACGAAGCCTATGCGCTTGTAGCCCTTGGCCGCCAGATGCATGGTCATTGCATAGGCGGTCTCGAAGTTGGAGACGCCGACCACCATGTCTATCGGCTTGCGGCCCTTGATCTCGGATATCTCGACCACCGGTGCGCCGCTGCTCTTCAGAAGCGCCCGTGCCGCCTCGCTTTGCACGAAGCTTTGCAGGATCATGCCGACCGGGCGCCAGCCGAGCAGATTGCGGATCGATTTTTCCTCCGCCTCCTGCGTGAATTCACCCTGCACCAGAAGCATCGAGTAGCCGCTCTCATGGCATTCGTCGGACATGCCTTGCACCTGTTCGGCAATGCCTGAATTGATCAGCGCCGGCACCACCGTGCCGATCATGCGGCCATTGCCGCGCATGCTTGAGGCCAGCCGGTTGGGCACGAAGCCGGCCTGCTCGATCGCTTCGAGCACTCTGATGCGTGTCTCCGGCGACACCATGTCGGGATTGGACAGCGCGCGCGACACCGTCATCGGCGCGACGCCGACACGCTTGGCGATCTCACGGACGCCAAGGCGTTGCGGTTTTTTTCCGCCCGCCGGCGGCTTGTCGACCATCACCATGCTCCAAAAGAGCGCGACCCACCAAGGCAATGTCCTATGGATCACACCGTAGGCGCCTTTCATAGCGGGTGTGGTGGACGGTTTCCAGCAGCGGGTCCGGCGAGGACGGCAAGCATCAGCAATTCAGAAATTGCGGCCATAGCCTGCCGTCCACCCTCCGTCGACGCCCAGCATCTGGCCCGTCGTGTAGGTGTTGAGCGGATCGCAGAAGAACAGCACGGCCGCGACCGCCTCCTCGATGCGGCCGGCGCGGCCGACCGGTGTGTGGCTGAGCATCGCCTTGTCGCCCGAGACCATGGTTTCAGCCTCGACCGCGCCGAAGCCGACGGCATTGACCAGCACCTTCGGCCCGAACTCCATGGCCAGCGTACGCATGCCGGCCAGGATCGAGGCATTCTCCATGGAGAAGCGCGGATGGCGACGCATCGGCATGCCGGCGGTGGCCGAGATCAGGAAGACAATGCGCCCGCTGCCGCGCTCGGTCATGGCCACGGCCGCCTTGCGGGCATCGGCATACAAGGTGGGGGGATCTTCGGCCGTCGTTCCCGGACGCAGCGGGCATGAAACAAGAAGGATGTCGGGGGGCAGCATGCCAACGGGCCGTGCCCGCACCCCTTCGACAATGCGGCCGCCATTGGCACGCAAGGTGGCAAGTGCCGCTTCGACAAGCGGATTGCCTGGGCCTTCCAGCGCTATGGTCGCGCCGGCGAGATCGATTTCCATCGCGTCACTCACATCATGTATCCCGCCGTCCAGCCGCCATCGACGGCCAGGACCTGGCCGTTGACGTAGCTCGCGGCGGGCGAGGCCAGGAACAGCACCGCCTCGGCGATCTCTTGCGGTTCAGCCGGGCGCCCGAGCGGGACATGGGCGAGGAACTCCTGCGTGCGGCCGGCGAACTTGCCGTCGTCGCCGTAAAACAGCTTGGCCGTCAGCGCCGTCATCACCGAGCCCGGTGCGATGGCGTTGGTCAGGATGCCCTTGCCTCCGAGTTCGATCGCCATCGACCGCGTCAGGTGGATGATGCCGGCCTTGGCGGCGACGAACGGGCTCTGCAGGCGCATGGCGGCAAGGCCGACGACCGAGGCGATGTTGACGATACGCCCGCCGTTGCCGGCGGCGAGCATCGGCGCAAGTGCCGCCCGGCTCATGATATAGAGGCCGTCAAGATCGATGCCGGTGATGCGGTCCCATTCCTCGGGCGGGAATTCATCCAGGGTGACGCGGTGCGCCAGCGTGTTGACGCCGGCATTGTTGATGAGGATGTCGAGGCGGCCGTAGCGCTGCATGATCGCGGCGATCGCACTGTCGACCGAGGCGGCATCACGGATGTCCGTGACGCAGGCCATGGCGTTGCTCAAACCGGCCGCTACCTGGCTTGCGCCCTCGCCGTTGATGTCGGCGACGACGACGGCGGCGCCGTTGTCGGACAGGCGTCCGGCGATGGAACCGCCGATGGCGCCCGCGGCCCCGGTGACCAGCGCTACCTTGCCTCGCAAATCGCAGCGCATGTCCCGTCCGCCCCCGAGCAATATCGGGTTATGCTATTATAATATTTGCAGGGCGTGGACAAGCAGTTGAGTCATGGCAAGTGCTTATTCCGCCGGCGCACCGGCGACATTCTTGCGAGCGGCCTCCACCATCAGCCGCCGGGCGCGGAACACGCCCCATTGCTGATCGACCAGCACGCCGATGAGAATGACCCCGCCCATCACCGCGAAGTTGAGGGAAGACGGGATGCCGAGCAGATTGACAAGGTTCTGCAGCTCCTGCAGCAGCACGGTGCCCAGCACGACGCCGATCAGCGAGCCCTCGCCGCCACGCAGCGAGAAACCGCCAAGCACAGCCGCGGCGATGGCGTAGAGTTCGTAGAACTGGCCATGGCTGGCGGGTGAAATCGAGCGCGTGTACATGGCGAAGTAGATCGCCGACAAGGCGGTCAGCACGCCGCAGATGACATAGGCGGCCATCACGATCCGGCCGGTGCGGATGCCTGAATATTTCGCCGCCTCCTCGTTCTTGCCGATGGCATAGAGATAGCGGCCGAACACCGAGCGGTGCAGCACCACCCACATGACGATGGCGATGATGACCAGGGCGAAGAAGGAGTTCGGCACGCCCCAGGAGCGGCCGGCGGTGAGAAATTCGAGGTCAGGGAAATTCTGGCCGAAGGCGAAGCCGGCCGTGCCGTCGGCGGTGTAGAAGCGCGCGACGCCGCGATAGATCAGCAAGCCGCACAGCGTCACGACAAAGGGTTGCAATTTCAGCCGCGTAATCAGCCAGCCATGCGCCAAGCCGATGATCGCGCCGAGCACAAGGATGAGCACGAAGGCAACAGGCCATCCCATGCCGCGCACGGCGATGAAGTCGATGAACAGCGTGCCCAGCAGCGCGACCAGCGAGCCGACCGACAGCTCGATGCCGCCGGTGATGATGACGAAGGCCTGGCCGATCGAAAGGATGCCGAACAGACCGATCAGGTTCGAGGTGTTGGCAAGGTTGATCGGCAACAGGAAGCGCGGATTGATGATGGCGACGATCGCCCCGACCACCAGGATCAGGATCAGCAGGCCGAGATCTTTCTTGCTCATCGTCGTCTCCGCTTACGGCCAGAGCGCGTCGCGCGCTCCGGCTCCTTGGTCTATGCGTGTCGTTGCCGCAAACTCGCTTCTGCGCGACAGCATTAGTTTGCCGGCTTCCCCACAGCCAGCAGCAGCACGTTTTCCTGGCTGAACTGGTCCTTGTCGAGAATGCCAGAGATCTGGCCCTCATGCATGACGGCGATGCGGTCGGACACGCCGATCACCTCCTCCATGTCGCTGGAGATCATCAGCACGGCGACGCCGGCATCGGCGAGCGCCCGCATCAGCCCGTAGATTTCCGCCTTCGCGCCGATGTCGATGCCCCGCGTCGGCTCATCGAGGATCATCACCTTCGGGTTCATGGCCAGCCACTTGCCGAGCACCACCTTCTGCTGATTGCCGCCCGACAGCGTGCCGGTGCGCGTCTGCACCGAGGGCGCCTTGATGCCGAGATCCTTCTTCTGCTTCTCGGCGGTGGCGTGCTCCGCACTGGCCGACACCAGCGAGCGCCTGGCATGCGCCGGCAGATTGGGCAGCGAGATGTTCTGCGCGATCGACAGGTCGAGCAGGATACCGGTCAGCTTGCGGTCTTCCGGCACCAGGAAGATGCCGTGCGCGACGGCGTCGGCCGCGGAGCCGAGCACAAGCGGCTTTCCGTCGAGCTCCAGCGTGCCGCCAAGGCTGCCGTCAATGCCGAAGAATACGCGTGCCAGCTCGGTGCGGCCGGAGCCGACCAGGCCGGCAAGGCCGAGGATCTCGCCGCGCCTGACATCGAGGTCGACCGGACGGCCGGGATAGGTGGGCGTGCGGACGGCCTTGGCAGCGAGGGCGACGGCGCCGGGGGCACGCGCGGCCTCGGAAGCTTTCTCGCGCTCCTTCAGCATGCGGCCGATCATCAGCTTGACCATCTGGTCGTGGTTGATGTCGCGCTTGCCCAGCGTGCCGGCCAGCATGCCGTCGCGCAACACGACGACGCGGTCGGCGACGCGCTCGACCTCGTGCAGGCGGTGCGAAATGAAGATGACGCTGATGCCGTCGGCCTTCAGCGCCTTGATGACGTCGAGCAATTTGTCGGTTTCGGCGATCGGCAGGCTCGATGTCGGCTCGTCCAGGATGACCAGCCTTGCCTTGATCGAGAGCGCCTTGGCGATCTCGACCATTTGCTGTTGCGCGAGCGACAGGTCGGCGACCTGCGTGTCGGCGGAAAAATTGGCGCCGACGCGCTTGAGCAACGGCGCCACCATGGCGCGCAACCTGGCGCGGTCGACGAGCTTGAGCGGTCCGGCGCGCAGCGGTTCGCGGCCAAAGAAGATGTTGGCGGCGACATCGAGGTTGTCGAACAGGTTGAGTTCCTGGTGGACGAAGGCGATGCCCGAGCCAAGGCTGCCTTCGACGCTGAGCCCCTTGTGGGCGGTGCCATCGACCGTGATCGTGCCGGTGTCCGGCGTGGTGACGCCGCCGAGGATCTTCATCAAGGTCGACTTGCCGGCGCCGTTCTCGCCGACGAGGCCGATAACCTCGCCCGGCCTGACCTCCATCGAGAAGCCATCGAGCGCGACGACGCCCGGATAGGTCTTGCGCACGTTCTCGAGACTGAGGAACGGGGTGATTGCCGCGATGGATGTGTCGGAATAATTCATCATGCCTGACAGCGATTGGCGGGCCGACCTTTCAGCAGACTGACGATCCCGGCAGGGTTCGTCAATGCGGGCGGCCGGCTCAACCGAAGCTGAGCCGGCCGAACTGCTTCTTGGCCTCAGTTTCCAGCCATCGCCTTCAGGTTGGCGGCATAGGCGTCGACATCATCCTTGCCGATGATCTTGGTCGGGATGATGATCAGCGCATTGGCCGGGATGCCCGACTTGTCGCCCTTGAGATAGGCCGCCATCAGCTTCATGCCCTGATAGGCCCATTCGAAAGGCTGCTGCACGACGGTGGCGGCAATGGTGCCTTCCTTGACGCCGCCCAGCGTGATCGGATCGTCATCGAAACCGACGACCGTGATCTGGCCGAGCTTGCCGGCGTCGCGCAGCGCTTCATAGATGCGCGGCGTGTTGTAGGAATAGAAGCCGACCATGCAGGTGACGTCGGGGCTGGCAACCAGCGCGTCCTCGACATTCTTCTTGGCGCGGGCCTGGTCGATATCGTCGCCACGCACGTCGTCAAGCGTGATCTTGGTGCCGGCCAGCCCATCCTTGAAGCCCTGGATGCGCTCCTTGGCATTGTCGGCACCGAGCAGGCCGACGAAGCCGAGGCACTTGCCGCCATTGGGCATCGCCTTCTTGGCGATATCGGCGGCCTGCTTGCCGGCGTCGACATTGGACGAGCCGATATAGGCGACACGCTTGGTCTGCGGAGCGTCACTGTCGGTGGTGAACAGCGCTGTTTCCGAGGCGATCTTGTTCAAGCCATCGGTCGAGGTCTTCGGGTCAACCGCCGATACCATGATGCCCTTGACACCGGCCGTGACCAGATCGTCCATCAGGCGCTGCTGGATGGCGACCGAGGACTGCTCGGGATATTTGAGCTCAAGTTTATAGTCAGGCAGTTCGCCTTGCGCCTTCTTGACGCCGGCTTCGGCCGCTTTCCAGAAATCGGAAGCGCCGTTGACGACGAAGGCCAGCGTCGGCTTGTCGTCGGCGCGCGCGATGGCTGTCGCCGTCAGGCCGACAACCAGGGCCGCGGCGGCCACGGATGCATTGCGTATCAAGGATTTCATGTTCAACCTCCCGTTTTGGTCCAGCCATCCGGCTGACCGGTCTTGCTCACTAGAATTGCCTTGCTCACCTGAATTTGCCGTTTGCGGCTCGGACGCCCCTCCTCCTCAGGGGTTCCCGGCACTGAAAGAATGGCGTCGTTCCAGCCACGGCCACGGACTTTAGAGACTCATCCATCATTCGTAAATAGTCCGATTTGTCTGACATATCACATGTCCGAGAAAGGGCTTGCGGAGGCAATATCCGCTCGCCATCGGGCCAGTCACGCACGCTTTCCCGCCGCGCCGGAACCCAACGGGGCCGGACGCAACGGATTGACGTTACAGCGCATTTTTGTATTAGTAAACACTATTAGTTTTAGCCACATTCAGACACGTCGTAGTGACATCGCGGACGATGTACCGCCACGCCGATGCCTTGGCAAAATCACGAGACAAGCCTTGCAGCTCTTGCGTTCCATCGATATGCGGAAGCTGATGACCGATGGACCACGAGGTCATTAATAGATATAAACAGTGCGACGATTTCTATAAATCGGCACCGCAGCACCATCTTGTCGATCCGGCAGGCCGCCGCTAGACAGGACGGGGGATTGGGGACACCAATGCGATGAGCGAGACGACGGATCCGGCCAGCGAGACGGCGAGACGCCGCAAGGCGCCGGCAAAGCCCAAGGGGCGGGTCACCATGACCGACATCGCCAGGGCCGCCGGCTGTTCGCAG
Organism: Mesorhizobium loti; assembly: GCF_013170705.1. Lineage (NCBI taxonomy): Bacteria > Pseudomonadati > Pseudomonadota > Alphaproteobacteria > Hyphomicrobiales > Phyllobacteriaceae > Mesorhizobium > Mesorhizobium loti. The sequence goes on from NZ_CP033334.1 coordinate 587,694, forward strand.
GCGACCGTCTCCTTCGTGCTCAACAATTCGCCCGGCATCAGGCTGTCGCAGCAGACCCGCGAGCGGGTGATCGAGGCTGCCCGTGCGCTGGGCTACAGCGCCCCCGCCTTCTCGGCACTGCGCAAGCCTGTTGCCGCCTTCGACGGGCTTGACGGGGTGATCGGCTTTGCCGTCGACCAGCTCGCCACCAGCCCGGAGGCGGTGGTCGCCATCGAGGGCGCGCGCCAGGCCTCGTGGAATGCCGGCAACGTACTCCTGGTGGCGCAGACCATGGGCGACGCCGTGATGGAGCCCCGCGCCATACAGGCGCTGACCAGGCGGGGCATTTCGGCGCTGATCTACATGACCATCTTCACCCGCGAGATCACGGCGCCCGACTTCCTCTACAGCCTCGACATCCCGGTGATCCTGCTCAACTGCTACACGTCGGACTATGCCTTCCCCGCCGTGGTGCCTTCCGAGATCGCCGGCGGCCAGAGTTCGACCCGGCATCTGATCAGCCACGGCCACCGCCGCATCGCCACCATCACCGGTGAGCCGTGGATGCAGGCCGCACAGGACCGGCTGAAGGGCTACCGCCGCGCGCTCGCCACCGCCGACATCCCGTTCGACCCGGAGTTGGTGGTCGAGGGCGACTGGTCGGCAAGCGCCGGCTATGCCGCGACGGTAAAGCTCTTGGCACTGAAGGACCGTCCAACCGCCATCTTCTGCCAGAACGACCGCACCGCGATCGGCTGCTACGAGGCACTCAAGGAAGCCGGCCTGCACATTCCGCAGGACATCTCCGTGGTCGGCTATGACGACGAGGAAATCGCCCGGCATTTGTTCCCGCCGCTGACCACCTCGATCCTGCCGCACATGGCGATGGGCCAATGGGCGATCGAGCAGCTCGAGGCACCCTTGCCGCCCGGGCAGGGGCGGTATCCCATCACCAAGCTGGAGTGCCCGCTGGTGGAACGGGAGAGCGTGCGGGCCGTCGCGGGCGGTTAACGCCAGGAGACCGGCTCAGTGGCGTTGCGACCGGCGCATATATTTCTCCAGCCACAGGCTGTAGCGTGACCCGCCGAAGCACAGCAGGAAGTAGATCAGCGCGGCGAGCAGATACGCCTCGTCGTAGTAGCCCAGCCATTGCGGGTCGGTGGCCGAGGCGCGCGCGGCGTTGAGTAGATCGAAGATGCCGATGACGGCGAGCAGGGACGTCGCCAACAGGAAGCCGATCGCCAGGTTGACCATGCCGGGAATGACCAGGCGCAGCGCCTGCGGCAGCACGACAAGCCGCATCGTGCGCCAGTAGCCGAGGCCAAGCGCGGTCGCCGCTTCGTACTGGCCTGGCGGGATCGCCTGCAGGCCGCCGCGAATGACTTCCGCGACATAGGCCGACCAGAACAGCGTGATCATGATCATGGCGCGCACATTCTTGTCGATCATCTGGCCATTGGGGATGGCCATCGGCAGGATGAGCATCGCCACGTAGAGGATGGCCACCATCGGCGTGCCGCGCATCACTTCGATGAAGACGATGGCCAGCATGCGCAGGCCGCCCATGCCGGAGCGCCGGGCCAGCGCCAGCAGGATCGCCAGCGGCGTGGCGAGACCGAAGCAGACCGACCACACGAACAGCGTTACCGCCAACCCACCCCACTGGTTGGATGGGACGGTAGGTGGAACCAGCGAGCCGGACATCAGCATCCAGCTGGCGGCAATCACGACGCACCAGGCGGCGAGCAATCCCTTGCGCCAGAAGCGCGGCTGCGCGGTGACGACCAGCAACCCCAGCAGCAGCACCATGACGATCAGCGGGCGCCATTGCAGCGCCGGCGGGTAGAAGGCGAACAGGATGAAGCGGAATTTTGCCCCGACGAACGCCCAGCAGGCGCCAGAGGCCGCCGCGCAGTCAGCCGAGGTGCCCGTCCATGTCGCGTCGAATATGCCCCAGCGCAGCAGCGGCGGTATGATCCAGGCCAGCAGTGCGACCGTGACCACGGTGATGACCGAATTCAGCGGCGTTCCGAAAAGCCCCACCTTCAATGTCCGCAGCGTCGTCGACGATCGCCATGTTCTGAGATCAAGAGCATCGGAGAGGCTCATATCCTTGCGCCCTTGAGCGAGACACGCTTGTTGTAGAGGTTCATGGCCGCCGAGACGGAGAGGTTGATCGCCAGATAGATGCCGATCAGCAGGGTCAGCGCTTCCAGCGACTGTCCGGTCGTGTTGGCTGTGGTGTTGATGATGCTGACCAGATCAGGGTAGCCGATGGCGACGGCAAGGCTGGAATCCTTGGTCAGGTCGAGGTAGCTGGACGTGGTCAGCGGCGTGATGACGCGCAAGGCCTGCGGCAACACGACAAGGCGCATGATCTGGCCGTTGTGCAGGCCAAGCGCCCTCGAGGCCTCCCACTGGCCGCGATCGACGGACTGGATCCCGGCCCGCACGATCTCGGCGATGGCGGCCGAGAATTTCACCACCAGGCCGGTCAAAAGGGCGGCGAATTCCGGTGTCAGATTGTAACCGCCACGGATGTTGAAGCCGGCCAGCGCCGGTATCTCCCAGGCCGCGCCGGCACCGGTCAGCGGGAAGGCTAGCGCAACGGCGCCCAACAGCAGTGCCGTTGCCAGGCCCAACCGCCTGGCGGACAGACCGCCACCTCGCCATGCCCTCAGAACGAAGATCAGGTACGCGGCGGCGAGGCCGCCAAGCAGCCAGAGCGTCGGTACCGACACGTTGTGGAAGCCGAGCCCCGGCACGAAGACGCCGCGATTGGTGAGGAAGAAGCTGCCGAAGGCCGAAAGCGCCTGCCGTGGCGAGGGAAAGGATTTTGCCAGCGAAATCCAGAAGAACAGCTGCAGCAGAAGCGGCGTGTTGCGGACGATCTCGACATACCACCGCACCAGCCCCGCCAGCAGAAGATTGCCGGAGAGCCCGGCAACGCCGAGGACAACGCCGAGGATCGTGGCCAGCACGCAGCCAAGCGCCGCCGCTTTGATCGTGTTCAAAAGCCCGGCCAGGATGGCGCGCGCATAAGGGTCGCCGGCCTTGAAAGCAATCGGCGCCTCGCCGATCTCGAAACTCGCCGGCCGGCTGAGGAAGTCGAAGCCCGGCGTGATGCCGATGCGCGCCATCGTCTCGGCCGTGTTGTGGCCAAGCAGCCAGAACAGCGCGACGACCGCGGTGATGACGGCGACCTGCGTCAGCGGATAGCTGCCCCACCACAGGGATATCCTGCGCAGAATGCCGGGTCCGCCAGGACCCGGCACGGGTTCGTCAATCAAGGACATTGGTCGGCGAAGGCCTTAGCGGAACGGCGGCGAGTAGAGCAGGCCACCATTGGTCCACAGGCTGTTGTAACCACGCTCCCAGCCGAGGGGCTTCAGGTTGCGGTCGTAGATTTCGCCGTAATTGCCGACGGTCTTGATGATGTTGTAGGCCCATTTCGGATCGAGGCCGATGGCTTGCGCGAGTGAGGGATCTACGCCGAGGAAGCGCTGGATGGCCGGATCCGGCGACTTGAGGAAGTCGTCGATGTTCTTGCTGGTGATGCCCCATTCCTCGGCCTGGATGGTGGCATTGACCGTCCAGTTGACGATTTCCAGCCAGCGGTCATCGCCGCCGGCGATCGCCGGTGCGAGCGGCTCCTTCGACAGACGCTCGGGCAGGATGATGTAGTCGTCAGGCTTCTTCAGCTGCGTGCGCTTGCCGACCAGGTCGGACGAGTCCTGCGTGATGGCGTCGACACGTCCCGACTCCAGCGCGTTGATGAACTCGCTGGTGTCCTCGATCGTCACCGGGGTGAACTTCTTGCCGGTCTTGCGGAAGAAATCGGCGATGTTCAATTCGCCGGTCGTGCCGCTCTGGACGCCGATCGTGGCGCCGTCGAGGTCGGCGGCCTTGGTCACGCCAAGGTCCTTGCGCACCAGGATGCCTTGCCCGTCATAGAAGACGGTCGGGCCGAAATGGAAGCCGAGCTGGAAAGCGCGCGTGATCGTCACCGTCACGCCCGACAGCAGGATGTCGAATTCGCCCGACTGAAGCGCCGGCAGGCGCTGCTGCGGCGAGGAATTGGTGAACTCCACCTTCTCTGGATCGCCGAAGACGGTGATCGCCAGGGCGCGGCCGTAGTCGGCGAAGAATCCCTGCCAACGGCCATTGCTGTCCGGCGAGAAGAAGCCGGGTGTGGTGCCGACGCCGACCTTGATGGAGCCACGCGCCTTGATCTTTTCGAGGGTCGGGCCAGCGTGGGTCGATGTCGAGAACAGTCCCACCGCGACCATGAGCGTTGTGGCTAGCGCCGTCCTCCAACGGGCACCGGACCGCGTTGTTGTCGTCATGTATGTCACTCCTGCGATTTTGTTGCCATCAGCCGCTGGCGGAACGTCCCCCGCCCTGTTCGACTGGCCCGAAGTTAACTCTATAATTTTTGTAGACTAAGGAACGGCAATCCAATTTTTTGCCTGCCGGGAAAGCAGTTTGCTTCGAAAATAGACATTGGCGGCGAATGCGCACCGGCTGCCTGCGAACGGATCATCGCGGGAAAGACGCGCTCGAACTGCTTATTTTCCCTGTCCCGGATTTTGCATGAAGCTGCCCAGCAGAAGCGCGAGACTGGAAACGATTGCTCCGGCCCACAGCAGTTCCGGCGAGTAGCGCTTGATGCCGAGGAAGTGCCAGCTCTTGCACAGCGACATGGCGAGCGAACAGCGGTCCGACGTCCGCAGCAGGCATGGCAGCGTGCGTTCAACCGGAAAGCCGGTGTTCGACATGACCTGCGCATAGACGATCGCCCACCAGACAAGGGCGACGAGCGTCAGCGCAATTCCCACCGCCTCCAGCCAGCGCAGCGAAACCGATTTTCGAACCGAAGCCTTCTCGCTCATGCGGAGAACCCGAGTATCTCCAGGATGTGCTGGCGCTGGGCGACGATGCGCGGATCGTCGCGCCGCCGCGGATAGGGCAGGTCGACCACGACCTCCGCCTTGATGCGCGCCGGGCGCTCGGTCAGCACAATGACGCGCTCGCTGAGCAGCAACGCCTCCTCGACATCGTGCGTGACGAGGATGACCGTGTAGCCGGCCTCGCGCCAGAGCGACAAAAGCTCTTCCTGCATGGTCAGCCGGGTGAGCGAATCCAGCCGTCCCAACGGCTCGTCGAGCAGCAGCAGGCGCGGGTCGTTGACCAGGGCACGCGCCAGTGCGGCGCGTTGCGCCATGCCGCCGGACAGCTGATGCGGAAAGGCCGATGCGAAGGCATCCAGCTTGACCAGGCGAAGCGCGTCGTCGATCCGCTTCTGGCTGCCGGCCAGCACGCCGCGCGCTTCCGGCCCAATGGCTACATTGTCGCGGACGGTCCGCCACGGAAACAAGGTCGGATCCTGGAACACAAGCACCCGCGACGGATCCGGCCGAGCGACGATTGTCGCGTCCGTCAGCACGTCGCCGCTTGTCGGCCTTTCCAGCCCTGCGGCCAGCCGCAGCAAGGTCGACTTGCCGCAGCCGGATGGGCCAAGAAGCGCCACGAATTCACCCGGTGCCACGGCCAGGTCGATCTGCCGCAGTACCGGCAAGGGCTGCCTATCGAGATCGTATTGATGCGAGACACCCCGAAAATCGACGGCGAGACCGGCGGCGTTCTCGGATGCGGCGCGAACTGCGGCGGCTGCTACCATTGCACCACCCCCTTCTGCCAGCCGAGCAGCCGGTCGCGCACGACGAACAGCAGCTTGACCAGGCCCGAGCAGAGCAACGCCATGATGATCAGCATGGCGTAGACATTGGCATAGGCCGAATAGGCGGTCTGGAACTGCAGGTACCAGCCCAGGCCGTATTTGGCGCCGAGCATTTCGGCCACCACCAGAACGGCGAACGAATAATAGAGTCCCATGAACAGGCCGACGAAGACGTGCGGCAAAGCGGCGGGTATCGCCACGCGCAGCACGAGATAACGGGTGCTGGCGCCCAGGGTGCGCGCCACGTCGTAGAAGGCACGGCTGACCGAGTTGACACCGGAGGCGGTCAGGATCGCGACCGGTATTCCGGATGCAAGGGCGACCAGGAACAGGCTGGCCTGGAACGTCGTCGGGAACAGGAAGAACGTCGCCGGGATCCAGGCGCTTGCCGGTACCGGACCGATCAGCTTCAGGATGGGCATGCCCCAGTAGGCAAAGCGCTTCGACCAGCCGAGCGCCACGCCGCCGATGAAACCGAGGACGATGCCGCTGAAGAAGCCGATCGTCCACAGCCGCGCGGTATAGGCGATGCAGATGAGGATGCGCTGCCAGTCAACGATATAGACATGCAGCAGACCATGGGGCGGCGAGAAGAACGGCTTCGGCAGCCAGCCGAGCTTGGCCGTGATCAGCTCCCAGGCCGCGAACCAGAGGCCGAGCGCGATCAGCCACGGGCCATAGTGGATCAATCCCCGGCCGAAGCCGCCGAGCTTTTCGGCGCCGAAGGCGAGGCCGGCCAGCACGACCGCCCCCGCGACCAGCAGCGCGACAAAGACGTCGCGGCTGCCCCACGGCACGACATCGGGGAATGCCACTGTCACAATGGCGGCGAGCAGCCAGGCCGCGGCCGCGTAGAGCCCCTGTTTCCACACGGGACCGGCAAAGGCGGACGAAACGCTTTTACCGGTTGCATCCTTGTCGACCGCTGCACTCATCACGCGGGTTCCGTCAGGCGAGAATGTCGACCGTCACCCGCTGGGCGAGTTCCGCCGGATCGGTGGTTGGATCGAGCACCTTGATCAGCGCCAGATCGGCTGCGGCATTCTTGACCTGACCCTGCAGGTCCTTCCCGACCGGGTGATTGTGCAGCACCCAGGAGGCGATCTCGTCGCGGATATTCTCGAACGGGAAACCGGGGTTGAGATTGTCGACGAACCACTTGGCGACTTCGTCCGGATGCGCCGCGGCGTATTCGTGGATCTCGATATCGGCCTCGGCCAGCCGCCGGATGGCATCCTTGTTGGCATCGAGGAAGGCCGAATTGACACCGAGCACGCAACAGACCGCGCCCTCGAAGGCTCCGGTTTGCGTGTTGGCGACCTCCACCAGATCGAACTTCTTCTTATGGGCATAGGCCCATGGATCGAGATGCGCCAGCGCGTCGGCCTGGCCTTTGCCCACCGTCTCGCCGACGAGGTCGAACGGCACGTTGGTCCAGTTGACGTCGTTGTTGGGGTCGAGGCCGGCCTTGGCGAGTGCGACCTGGAAGGAGTGCTTCGGCGGACTGGCGACATCATAGGAGACGATGGTCTTGCCCTTCAGGCCTTCGAGCGTTGTGACGCCCGAAGCCTTCGACGCCAGCAGCCTGGTGCAGCCGCCATGCGAGCCGACGAAGAGCTTGACGTCCAGCCCCTGCTCCAGCGGCTTGACCCAGTCATAGAGCAGGCCAGCGCCGGCATCCGTCTTGTTGGTGGCGATCGACTGGATCAGCGTCTGGCCACTGGCGCCCTGATAGTAGAGATCGATGTCGAGATCGTGCTTGGCGTAGATGCCCTTCGACAGAGCAAATGCGATCGGCGAATGGCAGGCCGCGAATTCGGTCCATGACAAACGCACCTTGGTCGCATTGCCGGCGATGGCGTAGCTCGTCGGCCTCGCGAGCAAGCCCACCGCCGCTGCGCCGACGCCAAGCGCGCCAGCGGCGCGCAGCACGCCGCGCCGCGAAATTCCCGATATTGTCTTCCTGCCTGTGGTCATGATCCCCCTCCTGTGATGGGCTGAATCTGAAGCCGGCAAACTGTCACCGGCGGAATGCCTATGCGGCCTTGAGCTCACGATCCCCGGCGACCTGGTCGAGCGCCTGTTCGAGGTCGCGGATGATGTCGTCGGGATGTTCGATGCCGATGGAGAGCCTGACGTAGCCGGGGGTCACGCCGGTGGCGAGCTGCTCTTCCGGAGACAGCTGCGAGTGGGTCGTGGTCGACGGATGGATGGCCAGGGAGCGCGCGTCGCCGATGTTGGCGACGTGGTAGAACAGCTTCAATCCGTTGATGAAGGACCGTCCCGCCTCGCGGCCGTCCTTCAGTTCGAAGCCGACCAACGCGCCGTAGCTGCCTTGCCGGAAATAGGCATCGGCGCGCCGCTTGCTCTCGCCTGTCTGGTAGCGCGGGAAGATGACATTGCCGACCTTCGGATGTCCGCGCAGATATTCCGCCACCTTCACGGCGTTCTCATTGTGCTGGCGGATGCGCAGCGGCAGCGTCTCAAGGCCCTGCAACAGCTGGAAGGCATTGAACGGGCTGATCGCGGCGCCGACGTCGCGCAGGAGCACGGTGCGAATGCGAAGCACATAGGCCACCGGACCGAGCGGCTTGGCCGCCTCGACCCAGACCTTGCCGTGATAGCTCGGATCGGGCTGGTTCAGCGTCGGGAAGCGCTCGGCATGGTCTTCCCAGGGGAAGTTGCCGCCATCGATGACGATGCCGCCGATCGAGGTGCCATGGCCGCCAATGTATTTCGTCGCCGAATAGACGACGACCGCGGCGCCATGATCAAATGGCCGGATGCTGAGGGGTGCCGCGGTGTTGTCGACGATCAGCGGCACGCCGAGCGAGCGGCCGATGTCGGCCACTTCCTTGATCGGGAAGACCTGCAGCTTCGGGTTGGGCAGCGATTCCGCATAGTAGGCGCGGGTGCGTCCGTCGGTGGCGCGGCGGAAGTTTTCGGGATCTGACGGATCGACGAAGCGGACCTCGACGCCCAGATGCTTCAGCGTGGCGGCAAACAACGCCCAGGTGCCGCCATAGAGATCTGTGGCCGAGACGATGTTGTCACCCGCGCCGGCAAGGTTCAGCACCGAATAGGCCGAGGCCGCCTGGCCGGAGGAGAGCAGCAAGGCGGCGGCACCGCCTTCCAGCGCCGCGATGCGGGTCTCCAAGGCGTCCTGGGTCGGGTTCGAGACGCGCGTATAGATGTGGCCGATCTCATCGAGCGCGAACAGGCGGTCGGCATGGCCGGTGTCCTGGAACTGATAGGACGTGGTCTGGTAGATGGGCACGGCGACCGCACCGTTGGTGGGATCGGCGCGCCACGAACCGCCATGGAGGGCGAGGGTCTCGGGAGAGAGATTTTCGAGCGTCATGGGTCGTTCCTCCTGTGTTGTTAGGCAAAGGGCGCGACTTCGGCGCGTGCCTGAGTGGCAATGAGATCGGCATGGTGGCGGCGCGCGACATCGGGATGCGAGCGCAGCCGGCTTTTCAGCGCGTTCTGCCCGGAGTTGCGGTAGAGCGGATTCTGGGGGTCACGGGTAACGCCGCTCGCCTGCGCCTTGAGGTGCGGCGCAAGATCAAGCAGCGGGATCTCGGCATCGAAGGGAGCACCAAGGAAGAAGGCGACCGACAGCCGGTCGGTGCCGGCCGGCGGCGTCACGACCCGGTGCACGGTGGCCTTCAGATAACCATCCGTCGCCATTTCCAGCAACTCGCCAATGTTGACGACAAAGGTGCCGGCGCGCGGCTCGGCGTCGATCCAGCCGCCTTCGGCGGCTTCGACCTGCAGGCCTTTCTGCTTTTCCTGCAGCAGAAGCGTCAGGAAGCCGCTGTCCTTGTGGGCGCCGACGCCCTGCTCGCTTTCGGTCGAGTCCCGGCCGGGATAGCGAATGATCTTGATGAGGTGGTTCGGCGTGCCGGCGTAGATGGTTTCGAACGCGTTCTCGTCCTGCTCCAGGACAATGGCGAATGCCTTCAGCAGGCGCGTCGAAAGATCGGTGAGGCGATCCTGCCATTCCAGCAGCAGCGGCTTGAGCTCCGGCAAGGCGCTCGGCCACTGGTTCGGCCCCTGCAGGCGCGTCCAGGCCGGCAGATTGCCATCGCGCACCAGCGCCGGCGCTTCCGAGCCGATGTCGATCTGTTCGCGCCAGTCCCTCTCGCCCTTGGTCAGTTCCTGGCCGACGCGGTTGTAGCCGCGGAAATGCGGCGAGTTCACCATTTCGATCTGGAGCTTGTCTTCGTCCGGCAAGGCGAAGAAACGTCGGGAGGCGTGGAGCACATCGTCGATAAGCGATTGCGGGATGCCATGTCCGGTCAGGTAGAAGAAGCCGACATCGCGTGCCGCGCGCCGCAACCCCTCGATGAATTCCTTGCGGGAAACCGGGTCGGCTTCGTATCGGGAAAAATCCAGCACCGGGATTGTTCTCTTGTCGGCAGTACTGCTCATTTCGACCCTCTCGTTTGGTGGTCGAAGCGTCGCACCGCGGACCGCGGAAACAAAGAAAACGCCATCCCTTTCCGAGACAGGCGGGGAAATTGACGTATCGTTCCCGAGGGGCCGGCGGCCAATTTTTGTTAATTCTATAAAAATAGTAGATTTTGATTTGCGATCTGTATGAGGCCTATGCCTCCTGCTTGACCGCTGCATCGGTATGCAGACCCTGACGACCTCCATCAGGCGCGCGTATAGGGGCACCATCATTCCGGCACGGGGCCGGGCAGTTTGCGGCTGGCCAATTGTCGTCCATACTCCAGCCATGACGCGTCCAGGCTTGCGCTGTGTGCGGGTGTGTGCGGCTTTGCTGGCCGCGACCTGTCCGCGCGCCCTGGCCGATGGCGCAAAAATCCTCGAAGCCGGCGCCTACTCATTCTCGGATGAACTGGGCGGTTTCAGGATCCTGTCGGCCACGGGCACCGGAACGCCCACCGATCCGATCGTGGTGACCGAGGAACTGGAGACCGCCGACCCGGTGACGCTGACCATACGCGCCGTAAGGCCGATCCAGCCTTTCGGAACGACGGGCAACTACGCGACCGGCTATCTGCCGCTGAAGATCGTCACTCGCAACAACAGCGGCGATGCCTGGATCGAATTCGGCTTCGAGCTGCAATCGATCATGGACAGGCCGAGCGACTATGGCGACGGGCTGTCCTTCGACCAGGCGCAGCGCGAGGACAAGATGATCAAGTCCGACAGCTTCGCCGAATTCAAACGCGACTTCGAACCCTATGACCGGCTGCTGTTCCGCAAAGGCAAGGTCGACCCGCTCGAAACCGGCTCGTTCTCGTTCCTGGTGACGGATTTCTCGCCGAAGGACCGGTTTTATCTGGTGGAGGAGCCGCGTGTGCCTTCGTCTTGAGGGCCATATCGGCCGCTCGAAAGCCCTTGGACGCAATTCCCCGGGAAAGCGTTACGCGCTTCTCCCGGGAAAACCGTTCACACTTTTCGAGGCTTTACACGATCCGCCGGAGGTGCCTGCCTGCTGCAGGGCCGCGATCATCGGACCGCCTTGTGGGCCGACCGGTATCCGGTAGTGCAGCTCGCGCACGACGCCTGACCCCAGAACGGCAAGCTCGACAGGATCGCGCAACATCCGCGGCAGGCGTAGCACCACATCCTACGCCTTTTTCAGGAACTCTGTCCGCAGAACCAGGTTCTTGACCTTCTCGGCCCGACACTCGACCTCATCCTCGTTGCCCGTGAGATGGATGTTCTTGATCAGCGTTCCGCGTTTCAGGGTAACGGACGTTCCCTTGACCTTGAGATCCTTGATGAGCGTGACGGAATCTCCTTCGCTCAGCGGAGTGCCGTTGCTGTCCTTGACCTTCATGATTTCGCTTCCTGCCTTTGTGCATTCAACCCGTTGAGGAGATCGGCCAGTTCCTCGGCATCGTGCTGATTCATTCCAACGATGGTTCGGCTGCCCATCTCGGCGGGCCGTCCGGTCCAAGCATCATTGACGGCCCAGGTGCCTGTCGGCTCCTGAAAAGGTTCGTAGCGTTGAGTCATGCGGACACGATAATTGCCGAGCTCCATCGTGCCAAGGGCCGATTAATATTTTTTCGCTTTGTATTGATGTTTAATACGTCAATGATACCATGTTGAGTATCATTTCTCATACGCTGATGCCCCTATGATCACAGCTTCCCAGCTTCGTGCCGCCCGAGCCCTTCTCGACATCGACCAGAAAACCCTGGCGGAAATGGCGAGCGTCTCGCTGCCGACGATCCAACGAATGGAAGCCAGCCAGGGCAATGTGCGAGGCGTTGTCGATAGCTTGATGAAGGTGATCAACGCGCTCAACCGCGCCGGCGTCGAGCTTCTCAGCGAACATGTGCGTAGCAACGATGGCGGCCGTGGTGTCAGGTTCCGCCATCCAGACACGCTGCCGGGCAAACCAGACTAGGCCCTGCAAAGCACGGCGTCGACGCCACGCATTCACCGCCCCCTTTGTCTTTCCTTCTCCAGAAACACTCAATGAGCCTTTCCCGGCACATCAGCTTGCGGTCCTGCTTTTCCGCTTGGAAAGGCAAGGTTCGCTCATGATCCTGTATCTGCGCCGGTTGACCGGAAAGGAACGAAACGAAAGAACCGATCGGCATCTCGCCCGCTTCCTGACGTTCATCGCGGGAGCCGCCAACGCCGGCGGCTTCCTGGCGGTTCAGCAGTACACGTCCCACATGTCCGGCATCGTTTCGTCGATGGCGGACCATCTGGCGCTCGGCGACGTCGGACTGGCGCTTTCCGGGTTGGGGGCCTTGTTGTCGTTTGTCGCAGGCGCGGCCTGTTCGGCAATCCTGGTCAACTGGGGAAGGCGGCAGGGCCTACAGGGCGAGTACGCATTCCCGCTTGTCCTGGAAGCGATCCTGCTGATCTGTTTCGGTCTGCTCGGCGGCCATCTTGCGCGTCATGAAGCGCTGTTCGTGCCAATGACGGTGATGCTGCTTTGCTTCATCATGGGATTACAGAACGCCATCATCACCAAGCTATCGGAAGCCAGAATCCGGACGACGCATGTCACGGGCCTGGTGACGGACATGGGCATCGAACTCGGCAAGCTGCTTTACTGGAATATCTCAGGCAATGACTCGGACAGACTGTTCGTGAAGGCAGACCGGAGAAAGCTGAGACTGCTTGCGTCGCTCGTGGCATTGTTCTTCATCGGTGGCGTCATCGGCGCTGTGGGTTTCAAACACATCGGCTTTGCGGCGACATTGTTTCTCGCCGCCATTCTCCTTGTGCTGGCCTCGATGCCGGTCCTGGAAGATGTGTCTATCCGCATGAAGCGGCTCTGGCAGTAGCTGACTGGGCTTTGGCCCAATTCCCAGGGGAAAGCGCTACGCGCCTCCCCGGGAAAACCGTTCACACTTTTCCTCCAATTGCTCTAGGCCCGTCGTGGCACATGCCAAGGCCTGAACGCCTGGAGCCCAAGCTCCTGTTCGATCTCCTCGGCTCCGACTGACGGCGGCATCATCAGCACCGGCTGGACGAGGTCCCGTACCTTGCCCGCCATGACGAGTGCGTTGCGATCCTGAGCGCCGCGGATATCGAGCAGTTTCACATCCGCCCAGATATTGGCGAGCTTTGCAGCAACGCGATCCGGCATGATGTCGAGGTCATGACAGGCATGAACGTTGCCGATCAGAATACCGGAAGAATTCTTGAGACGCGTCTGCGCCAAGCCGAAGAATGTCTCGGCGCACAAATGATCCGGGATGCGCCGCCCCGAATATGCGTCCAGAACGATAGCGTCGTAGCGGTGACGGCCAGCGCGCAAGAAATCCCTCCCGTCGGAGATGCAGCAGTGAACTCCAGGAGGTAACCCAAAGTATTTCCGGGCGATCTGGAAAGCCTTTGGATTGATGTCGACGACCGTAACACGCACGCCAACCCTATCCAGCATCGTGCCCAGGCTGCCACCGCCACAACCGATCATCAGGACATCGGACACCCGCGCCTGCGCGAGGAGACCAAAGATGGCGTGTATGTAGGGCACGACACTGACGCCGTTCGGATCGCATTCGCTTTGATAGCAGCCACCTTGGCGATAGATGAACGAACCGGAGTCCTTGGCCCGCAGAACCTCGATGCTGCCGAAATCGGTATGATATTTCGCAACCCGGATCATGACCTTGTCATCACAGCCAATTCCTAAATCCGCCGCTCGGCTGGTTTTCCGTCCGTTGGCCCCTTCATGCGGAGCCTAGTGGTTCGCCCGTCATCTTGCAGCGCGCCGCGCTTCGCAGTCGCAGGGCAACCAATCGGCGAGGCTCAGCGCCTCCCAACTCGCATCTCCCGGTTTTCTACAACTTCAAGATAGATGCGTCACGCATCATTATTTGAATACTCTGCATTTTAATATACGCTGCAGCGCTTAGAGATAATACGCCAAAGCTGATCGAAAAGGGGATGCGACCGTGATAACTGCTCCACAGTTGCGTGCCGCAAGGGCGCTCCTTGGCATCGACCAGCGCAGGCTTGCCGAATTGTCCGGCCTTTCGGTGCCGACAATTCAACGTATGGAAGCCAGCGAGTCGATTATCCGGGGCAATGTGGATTCCCTGATGAAGCTGATCGGCGCGCTTGACCTCGCCGGCGTCGAGTTGATTTCTGAAGGCGCCTCCAGCCAAATCGGCGGGCGTGGCGTGCGGCTGAAAGCAGATTTCGATCCCGCCAGAATTCTGGGCGGGGTCGATACGGACGCCAAGGTCCCCGTGAGGAGTGTGGCGTGATTTCGGGGGCCGCGGTCCTCCTGTGGGGCGTTGCCGCGCTCCTGGGAACCGCGGTGCTTGCGATTGCGTCAAGCCGCGCATCGGGCTCGGGAACACGCCTGATCTACAGCCTGACGCTAGGCATATCGGTGGCCGTGCTCCTGGTTCTCGCGAACCGTATCGCCGATGATCCCCTAAACCCGTCGACCGCCGCGCTGCCGCTTGGGTTGCCATGGATTGGCGCCCATTTCCGCCTGGACGCGCTCTCGACCTTTTTCCTCGTCGTCGTCAATTTCGGCGGCGCCATGGCCAGTCTTTACGGCCTCGGCTACGGCAGGCATGAGTCCGCGCCGCATCGGGTGCTGCCGTTCTTCCCCGCCTTCCTCGCCGGGATGAATCTGGTCGTGCTGGCGGACGACGCCTTCACCTTCCTGCTTTCCTGGGAATTCATGTCGCTGGCTTCCTGGGCGCTCGTCATGGCGCACCATCGCGAGCAGGACAATGCGAGAGCGGGCTACATCTATCTCGTGATGGCGAGCTTCGGCACGCTCGCGCTGCTGCTTGCGTTCAGCCTGCTGGCCGGCCCGAACGGAAACTACACGTTCGAAGCGATGCGTCCCGCCGCCTCCACCCCGCTCGTCGCTGCTTTCGTCCTGGCCCTGATGCTTTTGGGAGCCGGCTCCAAGGCTGGCCTGGTACCGCTGCACGTGTGGCTGCCACTCGCTCACCCGGCCGCGCCAAGCCACGTCTCGGCTCTGATGAGCGGCGTCATGACGAAGGTCGCCATCTACGGCTTCATACGCGTCATTTTCGACCTGCTCGGCGAGCCGGCATGGTGGTCGGGCGTTGTGGTGCTTTTCCTGGGCGGCCTGACGGCCGTTCTCGGCATTCTCTGCGCCTTGATGGAAAAGGACCTGAAGCGGCTTCTTGCCTATAGCACCATCGAAAACGTCGGCGTCATCTTCATCAGCCTTGGCCTTGCCCTGGCCTTCAAGGCGAACGCCATGCCGTCGGCCGCGGCGCTGGCGCTCACCGCCGCGCTGTTTCACGTCCTCAACCATTCCTTTTTCAAGAGCCTGCTGTTTTTCGGCGCGGGCGCGGTACTGACGGCAACCGGCGAGCGGGACATGGAGAAACTGGGCGGTCTCATCCACCGTATGCCGTTGACCAGTTTTGCCTTTCTCGTCGGCTGCGTGGCGATCTCGGCGCTTCCGCCCTTCAACGGCTTCGTCTCCGAATGGCTGGCCTTCCAGGCCGTATTGCAAAGTCCCGATCTCCCACAATGGGGGCTGAAGGTCATGGTGCCCGCCGTTGGCGGTTTACTGGCGCTCTCGGCGGCCTTGGCCGCTGCCTGCTTCGTGAAAGCGTTCGGGATTACATTCCTCGGCCGGCCACGCTCGGCCGCAGTGGAACCGGCGCACGAGGTCGACCGCTACTCGCTAGCGGCAATGTTCACCCTGGCGGCTCTTTGTCTCCTGGCCGGCATTCTGCCCGGCTTTGTCATAGATGGCCTTTCCCCCGTGACGCTTTCGCTCATCGGCAGCCGCATGCCGGTGCAGATGGCGCAACCTTGGCTTTCGATCGCGCCAATCGCCGAGAGCCGCAGTTCCTACAACGGCCTGCTGGTGTTTGTATTCATCGTCATTTCCGCATCCGCCGCGGTCTATGTCATCCATCGCTTCGCCTCGCACGCACTCCGTCGCGGTCCCGCCTGGGGTTGTGGCTTCGCGGATGCCGTCCCAGGCTCGCAGTACACGAGCGTCAGCTTCGCACAGCCTGTCCGCCGGGTCTTCGGCGCATTCGTGTTCCGCGCGACTGAAAGGGTCGAAGTGCCGGCACCCGGCGATACCGGTCCGGCCCGCTTCAATCTGGAAATCCATGACGTGATCTGGGAGACGCTCTATCAGCCCATAGGCAAGGCCCTCGACTTTGCGACCGACCACCTGAATCATCTGCAGTTCCTGACGATCAGGCGCTACCTGACCCTTGTATTTCTCTTTCTCATTGTCCTGCTTTTGGTGCTCGCACTATGGCCCTGATCCTTGAGTTGGCCATTCAGGGCGCGCAGATGTGGCTGGTGCTTTTGCTGGCACCGCTCCTGACCGGCTTCGTCCGCAAGGTGAAGGCAAGGCTGTTGCGGCGCCAGGGCCCGCCTCTCATCCAGCCCTATCGCGATCTCTTGCGGCTCATGCGCAAGGAGGTCGTTCTGGCCGACAATGCATCCTGGCTGTTTCGCGTCATACCCTACCTGATCTTCGCCTTCACCTGGGTCGCCGCCGCGCTCATACCGACATTCGCCACCGGCCTCGAGTTCAGTTGGACCGCCGATCTCATAGCGATCGTGGCGCTGCTTGGAAGCGCAAGGTTCTTCCTTGCGCTGGCGGCGATGGACGTCGGCACGAGCTTTGGCGGCATCGGCGCCAGCCGCGAGGTGATGATCGCTTCCCTGGCCGAGCCCGCCATGCTTCTGATCGTGTTCAGCCTGGCACTCGTTGCCGGAGCGACGCAACTGTCCACGGTGGCGGCTTTCATGGGCTCGCCGCAGGTTGGCCTGCGGGTATCGCTCGGAATGTCACTGATCGCTCTCGTCATGGTGGCAATCGCGGAAAATGCCCGTGTGCCGGTGGACAACCCGGCGACGCATCTGGAGCTGACCATGATCCACGAGGCGATGGTCCTGGAATATTCTGGTCGCCATCTGGCAATGATCGATTTCGCGGCCTTCCTGAAGCTTCTGCTCTACGTCTCGCTGATTTCCTGTGTCTTCGTTCCCTGGGGGCTCGTGACCGCCGGGGCGGGGCCCTGGGCCTATGTTCTGGGCGTCATTTTCTATATCTGCAAGCTTGCCGCGAGCGGCGTTCTCCTCGCCTTGTTCGAGACTGCCATCGCCAAGATGCGTGTCTTCCGCGTCCCGGATTTCCTCGGAGCAGCGCTCATGCTGGCCCTGCTTGCCACGCTCCTGCGGTTCGTCTCGAGGAGCCTCTGATGAACGGTCTCACCTTCGACATCGCTCATCTGCTGGCCGGTGGCCTGGTGCTGGTCAGTTTCATGATGCTCTACCAGGATCGCCTCTTTGCACTGATCAACGTTTTTGCGATTCATGCCATCGTACTCGCCCTGTCGGTGGCTTGGCAGGCCTACATTCAGGACGCGCATCATCTCTACGTCACGGCGGCGATAGCCCTCATTTTCAAGGCGATCGTCATTCCCGTCGGGCTTCATCGCATCATTCAGCGGCTCGGCATCCATCGCGATATCGAGACGGCGGTCGGGATCGGTTCGACCATGCTCGCGGGAATAGGGCTGGTGACCCTGTCCATGGTGCTGATGCTGAGGGTCACCCCCTACGCCGCCCCCCTCGCCCGCGAGGACCTGGCCTTCGCGCTGTCCATAATACTGCTGGGACTCCTGGTGATGGTCACCCGGCGGAATGCCGTCAGCCAGGTGGTGGGATTCATGTCGCTTGAGAACGGCCTGGTCCTTGCCGCCACGGGCGCCAAGGGCATGCCGCTGGTCGTCGAGATCAGTGTCGCCTTCTCGATCCTCATCGCCTTCATCGTCATCGGCGTCTTCCTGTTCCGCATCCGCGAGAGGTTCGACTCGGTCGATGTCGGCGCGCTCGACGACTACAGGGGAGAACATCGTTGACCGCGTTTTCCCTCGATGCGGTGGCCGCCATTTTGCTGATACCAGTCGTCGCGGCCGCGCTTCTGGCGGCGCTGCCGAATTATCGGATAACGGCTGGCCTCAATGTCGCCGCGAGCTTGCTGACCTTGCTCGCCGCGGTATCGCTTCTCTTCACGGATCGGCCGCAGCCCGGTCAGTATTTGCTCGTCGACGATCTCAATATCGTTTTCATCGTGCTCAACACGTTCGTCGGCTTCACGACCAGCGTGTTCAGCGCCTCCTACATCGCGCACGAACTGGATACGGGACGGCTGACGGCGACGAATTTGCGATTCTATCACGCAATGTACCAGATCATGATGTTCGGCATGAATCTGGCATTCGTGTCGAACAATATCGGGTTGATGTGGGTGGCCGTGGAACTTGCCACGCTGACCACCGTGCTCATGGTCGGCATCTATCGCACGCACGAGGCGCTGGAGGCGGCCTGGAAGTATTTCATACTCGGCAGCGTCGGCATTGCGCTTGCCCTCTTCGGCACCATCCTCGTCTACATGGCCGCGCAGCCGATTGTCGGCGAAGGCACGAATGCCATGGTCTGGACAGTGCTTGTCGAGCACGCGGCGCGCTTCGACCCGGCGTTGCTGAACGTCGCCTTCGTCTTCCTGCTGCTCGGCTATGGGACGAAGGTTGGTCTTGCGCCCTTGCATGCCTGGCTGCCCGACGCGCACGCGGAAGGCCCGACGCCGATTTCAGCGGTGTTGTCGGGACTGCTCCTCAATGTCGCGCTCTATGCGGTGCTGCGCTTCAAGCTGCTGCTCGCGGCCAGCCCGGACGCGATCGCGCCTGGGCCACTGATGATCACGATGGGGCTTACCTCCCTCATCTTCGCGGCCTTCATGCTCTACCGCCGCCGCGACATCAAACGTCTGTTCGCGTACTCCTCCATCGAGCACATGGGCATCATCGTGTTCGCTTTCGGCATGGGTGGCCCGCTCGCCAATTTTGCCGGGCTGCTGCACATGGTCATGCACAGCCTGACCAAGTCGGCGATCTTTTTCACGGTCGGCCACATCGCCCAGATCAAGGGAACACAGAACATCGCCGAGATCCGGGGGCTGACGGAAACGCATCCGGGGCTGGGCTGGGCGCTTGTCATCGGCGTCGTTGCCATTGCCGGCCTGCCTCCGCTCGGCATCTTCATGAGCGAATTCCTGGTCGTGAGTTCGACATTCGCAAGGCACCCCCTTCTGGCGATTCCCCTGGTATTCGGGATTCTGCTGGCTTTCGGTGCCCTGCTGCTTCGGTTGACCGGCATCGCTTTCGGCGAACCGCGAGGCAGCACCGCGCCCGCCGAGGCGTCCTACGTTCCGATGTATTCCCACCTGGCGCTTGTGTTTGCCGCCGGCATCTATCTGCCACCACCGCTGGTCATATGGTTCCAGCATGTCGCCAACCTTCTGGGATGAAGCGTACGGGAGAAAAAACATGCCCGCACTGACCGACCTCATCCTTGCCGCCGAGGGTGTCGACAACCATCTCCCGTGGCCGCGCGCGGTGGTGACTTCGAAAGAATGGAGCTTTGCCGTCGAGCAACTGGCCGAGGGCCACTGGAGCCTGCTCGGGCTTTGGGGCGAGCCAGGCACCGTCCACATGGCACTGCTCGACGAGGCCGTCTGGGACATCGGCGTTGTCAGCCTGCTGTGTCCGGATGGCCGCTACCCGTCGGTCGGCCTGCTGCATCCGCCGGCACTCCGCCTTGAACGTGCGGTCGCGGACCTGTTCGGCCTCTTGCCGCAAGGCGCGCCCGATACGCGACGGTGGCTTGATCATGGCCACTGGGGCGTCAGCTTTCCGTTGAGTGCCCGCGTCCAGACCGCCGCTGCGGCGGCGCCCCCCTACCAATTCCTGCCTGTGGAGGGGGAAAGCCTGCATCAGATCCCGGTCGGGCCAGTGCATGCCGGCATCATCGAGCCAGGGCATTTTCGATTTACAGCGAGCGGCGAAACCGTTGTCCGGCTGGAGGAAGGGCTAGGCTACACGCACAAGGGCATGGAAGGCTTGATGGCTGGGTCCGATATCGACCATGCCGCCAAGCTGGCGGGCAGGACCTCTGGCGACAGTACCGTGGCATACGCCCTTGCTTTTTGCCGCGCGGTCGAAGCGGCCCTGGGTATCGAGGTTCCCGCGCGCGCGGTCTGGCTGCGAGCGCTCATGGCCGAGCTGGAGCGTCTGGCCAACCATCTGGGCGACATCGGCGCTATCTGCAACGACGCCGCCTTCGCACTCATGCACGCCCACTGCGGCGTCCTGCGCGAGCGCGTATTGCGGGCAAGCGATGCCGCCTTCGGCCATCGTTTGATGCGCGACCGCGTCGTGCCTGGAGGAGTGGCGATCGACCTGAACGACGAGGGGACGACAGCGATCCGGTCCCTGATCGCGGAGATCAGGCAGCGGTTTCCGGCGCTGGTGGAGCTCTACGACAACACCGCTTCGCTGCAGGATCGGACAGTCGCAACTGGGCGGCTGAGGGTGGAGCTCGCTCGGCAATATCGCGCCGGAGGGTATGTCGGCCGGGCCTCCGGCCGGGACTTCGACGCGCGACGCAGTCTGGCCTATCCTCCGTATGACGCGCTCAACTTCAATGTGCCTCTCCTCCAGGAAGGCGACGTGAACGCCCGTGTCTGGATTCGCATTCACGAGGTCGAACAGAGCTTGTCCCTGGTCGAGCAAATCCTGCGCCAGCTGCCGGGCGGACCGATCCGTGTCGACTTTGCACGGACAGGCGGCCCGCATGAAGGCATGGCGCTCGTCGAGGGTTTCCGGGGCGACATTCTGGCCTGGCTGCGCATTGGTAAAAGCGGCCTGATCGAGCGCTGTCACCTGCGCGATCCGTCATGGTTTCAATGGCCGCTGCTGGAAGCGGCTATCGAAGGCAACATCGTCGCCGACTTCCCGCTATGCAACAAGTCGTTCAACTGCTCGTATTCTGGACACGACCTCTAAGGGTCCAAGGCAAGCCATCATGCGCAAGCTCCTCTTTGAAAGCCTGATACGCCCGCCGCTGACCGAGCGTCCGCCGCGGGTAAGCGACGCGGCTGTTGACGAGCTCGCACGCGCCCTCAATGGGGTTGCTCACAGAAGATTGGGGCGAAGCCTGTCGATCCGGGCAGTCGATGCCGGTTCCTGCAACGGTTGCGAACTCGAGATGCACGCGCTCAACAACGCTTTCTACGATATCGAGCGTTTTGGAATCCGGTTCGTCGCATCGCCGCGCCATGCCGATGTCCTGCTTGTCACCGGGCCGGTGACCAAGAACATGCGCGACGCCTTGAAGCGGACCTACGACGCGACTCCCAACCCCAAATGGGTGGTCGCGCTCGGCGATTGCGCCCTAAACGGCGGCTGTTTCGCCGGCAGCTACGCCGTGGTGGGCGGAGTGTCGGAGGCGTTGCCAGTCGATCTGCACATTCCAGGCTGCCCGCCACCGCCCATCGAGATTCTGAAAGGCCTGCTCGCCTTGCTTGAGGGCGTGAATTCAAGGGCCGCTATTGCCCGAGCTTGACTATCGATGAGGGAGGCCTCTTCCGGACTTGAAGACCGGCACGGAGCCGAGAGCCCGGGCACCGCCGCGGCCGAGCGG
Organism: Mesorhizobium loti; assembly: GCF_013170705.1. NCBI lineage: Bacteria > Pseudomonadati > Pseudomonadota > Alphaproteobacteria > Hyphomicrobiales > Phyllobacteriaceae > Mesorhizobium > Mesorhizobium loti. Next base: position 609,382 of record NZ_CP033334.1, read on the forward strand.
CGACATGGAAAAGCCCAGTGAGGCATAGGAAGGGACATCTGGTCTTTGTCGCCCGGTCAGCCATGATCTTATCCGGCATGGCTGGCACCGTCCTCAGGATCGAACATCGAGAGGCCGGCAACGCCTGTGCTTACCGGCACCTCGTTCTGCAACGAGTCCCAGTGCTCGGCGAGTTTGCCGCCCTCGACCCGGAAGATACCAACCCCAATCCGAGGCTCGTCAGCCCAGCCGCGGATACGGCCATGGATGGCGACCAGATCACCCTCGGCGACGATCAGGCCCGGCTGGTAATAGACGGAAGGTGACAGAGTCTCGACGATAGCCTGCACCCCATCGCGACCCCGCGGAATGTTCGGATTGTGCTGGAGGTCGTCGTCGGCGTAGAGGCTTCCAACCGCCGAGGCGTCGTGACGCTGGAACAGCGACGTCATCGCATCCAGCACCAGCGCCCTGTTGCTGTGAGGGCGGTCATCGGCGGTGCGATCCGTAGGCCGCGTGTCCGATAGGCAAACCTGCATCGACATCTTCATAGTCCTCTCCCCAAGGCGGTAAATGGCCAGGCTTGGTCGCGGGTGGCAGTGGTGGGCATGGCCGCCGCCCTACATGGACGGCGGCCATGCTGGAAAGGGATGACGCCGGCCGGCGAGCGGTCAGCCGCTCGTGATCCCGCCCGGCAGAGACCAGCCGGCGGCGCTTGGAGCCGGCGTGTTGAGCAGTTGTTGTTCCCACAGGCAGGCGATGCCACTGCCGGCGGCATGCTGCACAAGCAGCTCCGAAAGCTCGGCGGCATGCTCTGTCCGTGCCCAGTCGCGCTGCCATTCCGAAGCCACCGCCAGCCACGTCACCATATTCGCGCCGGCCGCGATCATGCGCTGGATGGCGACCTCATGGGCCTCGACCGAAGTGCCGCCGGATGCATCGCGACGCGACCATGCCCCGCCCCGAGGTGGAGGGGATGAAGAGCGGGTCCCCCAGCAACTGCCGCAGCCGCATCAGACGCGCCGACAGCGCCGACTGTGTGATGTTCAATCGCGTCGCGGCATGGGTGACGTTCTTGTCTTTGAGCAGGGCATCGAATGTCAACAGTAACCCGACATCGAATTCAGCGAGCAAGTGGTTCAATCAGCGTCCCATCATCTTGAATGCGGCAGGCTCAAATAGGCACCGGATCACCCCATTTTGTCGATAGGACGTCCAGCTGTGATGACTTGAACTGCAAGATTGAATGCGCCGGACAAACAGCAGCATCAACCTCCCACTCGGCTGCACATCCAGAAGCAGTCCGTCATCCTGATCTAGATTGCTCTAAGCGCAGCAGAGCGCCGCTTCTCGACATATGTTCTCGGTCGCTATTGGGAGACTGCGGCGCCCTTGTCGGTCCAGGTGGGCGGCAGGCCAAATCGGGCGGCGACCATTCCCGGAATGCCGGGAGCCGTTCCGAACGCCTTGCAG